>CAZGUR010000081.1:0-12636 GCA_964529295.1 uncultured Rikenellaceae bacterium
TAATGATAGTGGCCCGAGGGATCTGACCGAAAGCTTCAGTGCAGATGAATTGATGCTCAGGGAAATGGAAAAGGAACTGCAGGCTGACGAACCGGACCTGACCGGACCCTGCAGAGATGGTAATAATGATTTTTTCAATGATCCCCTGAGCATTTATGCCTGGAAGGTGACATCAGGTATTTATAACTGGCTTCATGCTATTGTGGATGGAGGAGGCCGGAAAAGGATTGATCTTATGAAGTCTGATCTTTCAGGGAAAGCTGCCTGCCTGGAGGAACTGGATGTTATTGATTATTACCTTTTCCTTGCTGTGGCCAGGCTGGAAAATGCAGTCAGGTCCTCAGATGACAGGAAGAAGTCAAAGGCCGGGCTGGAAAACGCGGTCAGGGAGCAGGATGACAGGGTGTGGGCAGACCACAGATCTGCAGACAGCAATGGTCTGGCTAAGACGGCTGTATTATCCATTGAAAGGATTATGGAGGCCTGGGCGGTAATTATCAAGGAGTACCCGGAGCATGAGGACTGCATCCTTAATTTTCTTATAAGGCTGTCAAGGGTGATATCAAAGACCGAGAAACGGTTTCCTGCTACAAGAAGTTTTATCCGACCCGGACTGGATGAGGGATAATTCTTTAAAAAAAACTATCTTTATCCTGACTAAAACAGCTGGATGTTTAAAATTAAACTGGATTCGGTGTATTGAATAACCCGGCTTATGCAAACCAGGGTTATCTTTCAATCAGTCTCAGGCATATTCATGCCGGAGTTATTCTTATTTCTGTTTATTATTAATTGTTTACACCCTGCAACGGACACGTTTTATGATTGTTCCGGGTTATGATAAAATAAAATTAAATATCATGAGTACAGATAATAAATCTATTCACGAATTCGACTTTGATCTAATATGCGAATATTTTTCAGGTATGGAACGGCAGGGACCAGGAAGTCCCGAAGTAACATTAAAAGCATCTGGCTTTATCGATAATCTTGACAGTGGATCTCTTATCGCCGATATCGGTTGCGGAACAGGCGGACAGACAATGGTGCTGGCAAAGCATATACCCGGGCAAATTACCGGAATCGACCTTTTCCCCACCTTTATTGACATTTTCAATAGTAATGCAGCTAAGCTTAATCTCCAGGACAGGGTGAAGGGTGTAGCCGGTTCAATGGATGATTTGCCTTTTAAGCGTGAGCAGTTAGACCTGATATGGTCGGAGGGAGCAATCTATAATATAGGCTTTGAAAAAGGACTGAACGAGTGGCGGCAATTCCTGAAAACAGGGGCTTATATAGCTGTTACGGAGGCATCATGGTTTACCCTTGAAAGGCCTGCTGAGATCGGGCGTTTCTGGCATGAAGCTTATCCACAGATAGATATTATCTCAAATAAGCTTGCGCAAATGGAGAAGGCAGGGTATATGCCTGTCGCCTCTTTTATCCTGCCTGAGAATTGCTGGACTGATCATTTCTACACCCCGCAGGTAAAAGTACAGGAGGCCTTCCTGAAGAAATACGCAGGGAATAAAACTGCCGAAGAATTCATAGCAAACGAGCGGTATGAAGCTCAATTATATTATAAGTATAAAGAATATTACGGCTATGTGTTCTACATAGGGAAGAAGATTTAGAAGATCCGGCAGGAGGGTTACTCGTCGCTGCGCCCGCCATAGCCTTCTTTCTGAGCCGTAGCTTTCTTTCTGAGCCATAGCTCTGGCTTAGGTACAGGCAGCGGTGGGCTGTACTCGTTTGTGATCCTTGTCGGGCTTGTCTGAAATATAAAAAAGCCACTGCATGCGGCAGTTAATACTTTATGAGTATATTTGCACTGAATATTATATGAAGCACAATAATCAGCATGTAAGTTCTGCCAAAGTTTAAAATTTTTATCATTTGTCCATGTGTAATTTTTAATGAAATAAACCTATTCACATTTATTCCTGCATGAAACGGATAAATTATAGCAGCAGAAATATTTTCTTTTTCTTCTTTTTCAGCGAACCGGAAAAGGGACTGTAGCATTGCTGTACAATAAATGTTTTGTTAAAGTCCCGGCCCTCCGGGACTTTTTTTTTATAAAAGAATTAATAATGAGGAGAATGGAAGATATGGAAGTAAAGTTACGCGTTGCAATTCAGGGAGGTAAGGGAGCTTTTCATGATATTGCCGCAAGGAAGTATTTTAAAGGGATCAATCTTGAAATAGTTCCATGTGATACATTTTTTGACCTCTTTGAATCCCTGGCAAAAAAGAATGCTGAGGCTGCAGTTGTAGCAATTGAAAATTCCGTGGCCGGTTCAATTATTCCAAACTATGCATTGCTAACTCATTTTGACATGCAGGTAACAGGGGAGGTATATCTGCGAATTGTACAGAACCTGGTCGCTCTGCCTGGTCAGAAACTTGGTAATATCAGGGATATTCATTCGCATCCAATGGCAATACTCCAGTGTCAGGATTTTTTGGAGCCACTGAGACACAGAGGAGTGAGGGTTGTTGAATCTCGTGATACGGCTTTAAGTGCAAAGTGGATACGTGAAAAGAACCAGAAAGGAGCAGGTGCTCTGGCCAGTGACCTGGCTGCGGAAATGTACGGGCTTGAGATCATTTCCGGAAGCGTTGAAAGCAATAAACGTAACTTTACAAGGTTCCTTATTGTTGAACCACGGGCAAAGGCACATAAGATAGGGAATTCAATGGGAAAACCGGAAAACAAGTCATCCGTCTGCTTTACCCTTCCGCACAATGTGGGAAGCCTTTCGCAGGTTCTTTCCGTACTCACATATTACGGAATAAACCTTTCGAAGATCCAGTCTCTTCCAATTGTAGGTAAGGAATGGGAATACCTGTTCCATCTTGATGTTTTGTACGATAATTGTCAAATGTATAAAAAGGCCCTTGATGCAATACGGCCCTTGATTGACCAGCTGCAAATACTTGGTGAATACAGGAGTGGTCAGATGAATGATGATACAAATGATAATGGTTAACTGATTTATGTTTAGATTTTTATGTACATAAACAGACCCAGGGTAAGCAGACTGAATTTTATTGATTTAAAAAAAAATTAAAAAAAATATAAAAATATAAGTGATTAACCATTTTATGTATATATTTGTCAGGAAAATTGCGCTATAGATATGAAACTCGAACTAACAACTATTCTTATTACTATTCTCCTGGATTTTACAGGAGGAAGTGAGAATGTTGTTTGATTTCAAAATAAAACTGAAATAATATAGCCTTCTCACTTCAAAAGTGAGGGGGCTTTTTTTTTATAAATAAATATGAAAAGAAGTCTGAGGAGCAGTATAACTACCACGGGTAGACTCAATGCCGGTGCACGAAGTCTCTGGAGGGCTAATGGTATGCGGGATGAGCAGATGGGGAAACCCCTTATAGCCATTGTAAATTCATTTACCCAATTTGTACCCGGTCATGTCCACTTACATCAGATTGGTCAGAAAATCAAAGGCTTGATTGAAAAACAGGGCTGTTTCGCTGCCGAATTCAATACTATAGCTATTGATGACGGTATAGCAATGGGACATGATGGCATGTTGTATTCTTTACCCTCGCGGGATTTAATTGCAGATAGTGTGGAATATATGGTAAATGCACACTGTGCTGATGCAATGATTTGTATAAGCAACTGCGATAAGATAACTCCGGGTATGCTTATGGCAGCAATGAGGCTTAACATCCCTGCCGTTTTTGTGTCGGGCGGACCGATGGAAGCCGGCCGTGTTAAAAACAAGGCTGTTGACCTTGTAGATGTTATGGTTGTTGCAGCCGATCCATCGCTGGATGATGAAGAGATCTCTCTGTATGAGAAAAATGCCTGCCCTGGCTGCGGATCATGTTCGGGAATGTTCACGGCAAACTCTATGAATTGCCTGAATGAGGCACTGGGTCTTGCCCTGCCTGGAAACGGGACTGTAGTTGCCACCCATGTAAACCGGACAAAACTGTTTGAAGAAGCCGCTTCACTTATAGTCAGCCTGGCCTGTCGCTATTACAAAGATGGTGATGACGATGTCCTTCCAAGGTCAATTGCTACAAAGAATGCCTTTATGAACGCCATGAGGCTCGATATTGCAATGGGAGGATCAACAAATACGGTGTTGCATCTTCTTGCCATTGCTCATGAGGCAGGTGTTGATTTTACCATGGATGATATAGACAGGCTGTCGCGCAGTACACCCGTTTTATGCAAGGTGGCTCCCAGCAGCAGTTATCATGTTGAAGATGTAAACAGGGCAGGGGGTGTGCTTGGCATAATGGCTGCACTCAGGGATGCGGGACTTATTGATGAGAAGGCACTGAGGGTTGATTACCCAAGTCTGAAACAAGCATTGAGTGATTATGACATAAGGTATTCCAAAGCTGTTGATAAGGCCTGGTATATATATGGAAGTGCTCCCGGAAGCTTTACAAACCTCACTATGGGATCACAGCAGGCAGTATATGAAAATCTCGATCTTGACCGCAAAAATGGATGTATAAGGTCGGTGGATTATGCTTATTCGCAGGATGGGGGTCTGGCGGTGCTTTACGGGAATATAGCACGAAATGGGTGCATAGTAAAAACTGCCGGTGTTGAGCCGTCTGTTTTTCACTTTGAGGGGCTTGCACGTGTTTTTGAATCCCAGGATGATGCCTGTAAGGCTATCCTGAATGGCCGGATCAGGAGTGGAGATGTTGTTGTAATACGCTATGAGGGTCCCCGGGGAGGTCCGGGAATGCAGGAAATGCTATATCCTACTTCGTATCTTAAATCTGCCGGACTGGGTGATAAATGTGCCCTGATAACGGACGGACGGTTTTCCGGAGGTACTTCCGGACTATCTGTAGGACATCTGTCTCCGGAGGCTGCCGCCAATGGTGAAATTGCTCTTTTAAGGGACGGGGACAGGATAATTATTGATATTCCTTCAAGGAAAATTAATGCTGATCTGCCGGCCGGTGTTTTTGATTTAAGGCGTAAAGAGGAATTATTAAGGAAGGATAAAGCTTATACTCCAGGTGAAAGAAGAAGGCAGGTTTCACGGGCGCTTAAGTTCTATGCATCTTTTGTAAGCTCGGCTGATAAGGGTGCCGTGCGGGTATTACCGGAAAGAAACATCCCGGAGTGAGATGAAAACTATACAGTTAAATTATACGAAAGTATTCCCTGCAGCTTGCTCTTGCTGCACGGAGGGTCACTAATAAACCTAAAATTGGTAAATGATGAATATTGACGATCAAACAAGTGTATTGATGAAAGAACCAGAAAAAGATCTGGTTGCAATGACCGGCTCACGGGCCCTTATGGAGTCTTTAATTCATGAAGGCGTGGATCTGGTTTTTGGATATCCGGGAGGTGCTGTAATACCTATTTATGATTCGCTTTATTCCTATCAGGACAGCTTGCGTCATATACTGGTAAGGCATGAACAAGGGGGTGTTCATGCTGCACAGGGTTATGCAAGGGTAACAGGCAGGGTTGGTGTATGCCTGGTAACCTCTGGTCCTGCAGCAACCAATACCGTAACAGGTATTGCCGATGCAAAGACTGATTCCACCCCCCTGGTTGTTATTTGCGGACAGGTGGGATCTGCATTATTGGGGACAGATGCGTTCCAGGAGTCTGATATTATCAGTATAACCCGGCCGATAACGAAATGGAACCATCAGATTACCAGTGCCGGTGAAATACCATGGGCAATTGCAAGGGCTTTCTATATTGCACGAAGCGGCCGTCCGGGTCCGGTGCTGCTTGATATTACAAAAGATGCACAAATTGGTACACTGAATTATAGTTATAAGCAAATAACTTCGATCAGAAGCTATACCCCTTATCCAAAAGTAGACCCGGCACAGGTAGAGGAAGCAAGCAGATTGATTAATCTGGCGAAAAGACCACTTGCACTGGTCGGACATGGAGTTGTTATTGCCGGTGCGGAAAACGAGCTTGTTGATTTTCTTGACAAGACCGGGATTCCGGCAGCCCAGACACTTCTGGGTCTCTCTGCCCTGCCGTCCGGTTACAGATTGAATGTTGGCGGATTGGGTATGCACGGTAATTATGGTCCGAATATAAAAACCAATGAAGCTGATCTGGTCATAGCCATCGGTATGAGATTTGATGACAGGGTAACTGCCGATACAAAACGATATGCTACAGGGGCACAGATTATTCACATGGATATTGATCCGGCTGAGATCAATAAAATTATATATACTGATGCCCCCATTCTTGGTGATATTAAAGAGAGCCTTCCAATGCTTACCGAAAAAGTCAGCAGGAATGACCATAGTGAATGGCTGGAAGAGTTCAGGGCATGTGACAGGGTGGAATATGAACGGCTGATTGAAAGAGAAATATACCCGGAAAAGGCTGAGTTGACAATGGCAGAGGTTGTTAGAAGAGTGTCCTCAGCTTTTGATGACGATGCCATTATGGTAACTGATGTCGGGCAGCAACAGATGATAGCATGGAGGTATTTTAAATTCAGGCAGTCGCGTTCTGTAGTTACAAGTGGCGGACTGGGGACAATGGGGTTCGGATTGCCTGCTGCGATAGGAGCCAGGCTTGGACGGCCTGACCGGCCTGTATGCCTGTTTGTGGGTGATGGCGGTTTTCAGATGACCATCCAGGAACTTGGCACCATAAACCAGTCCAAAGTGCCTGTAAAAATAGTATTGCTTAATAACAGCTTTCTTGGTATGGTCAGACAATGGCAGGAACTTTTCTTTGAACGCAGGTATGCTTCCACTGAATTGGTCAATCCTGATTTTCAGACTATAGCCAAAGCTTATAATATACCCTCACTAAGAGTTACAGAACGGAATAATCTGGATGATGCGGTTGGGAAAATGGTAAAATCTGAAGGCCCCTTCCTGCTTGAGGTTGTTGTTGAGAGGGAAGGCAATGTGTTTCCTATGGTTCCGGCAGGAGCTTCTGTGGCTGATATCAGGCTGGAATAAATGAACTACTGAATAATTATTTAAGAAAACTGGCTGTAAAGGGTCTTAAACGCGATAGTTTAAAACATCTAATATCAATAGTAAAAACAATTTTATAATTATGGCAAAAATTAATTTTGGCGGAGTAGAGGAAACCGTCGTAACACGCGATGAGTTTTCGATACAGAAAGCGCAAGAAGTACTTAAAGATGAGCTTGTTGCAGTTATCGGGTATGGTGTCCAGGGACCGGCCCAGGCACTTAATATGAAGGAAAACGGCATTAATGTGATTGTCGGGCAAGCTCCTGAGTTCAAGGCTGACTGGGACAGGGCTGAAAAAGATGGCTGGATTCCAGGCAAAACACTTTTTCCCGTTGAGGATGCTGCCAGGAAAGGCACTGTTGTTCAATATCTTGTATCCGATGCTGCACAAGGTGTTTTATGGCCTGTTGTCAGGACTTGTCTCAATGAGGGTGATGCCCTTTATTTCTCTCATGGTTTTTCTGTGACTTACAAAAACCAGACTGGTGTTATTCCACCTTCAGATGTGGATGTGATCCTTTGTGCCCCTAAAGGGTCAGGAACCAGCGTTCGCCGTAATTTTCTGGCAGGAGCAGGAATAAACTCAAGCTATGCAGTATTTCAGGATTACACGGGCCGGGCTGAAGAGCGGGCAATTGCTCTCGGTATTGCCATTGGTTCGGGTTACCTCTTTCCGACAACTTTCGAAAACGAGGTGTATAGTGACCTGACCGGTGAGCGTGGTGTACTGATGGGAGCTCTTGCCGGTATTATGGATGCCCAGTACCATGTGTTGCGTCAACGCGGACACTCTCCCAGTGAAGCATTTAATGAAACAGTGGAAGAGCTTACCCAGAGCCTGATCCGGCTTGTTGACGAGAACGGGATGGACTGGATGTATGCCAACTGCAGTGCAACGGCACAGCGTGGTGCCCTTGATTGGCTACCCAGATTCAAAGAGGCCACCCTGCCTGTATTCAATGAGCTTTACGATAAGGTAAAATCGGGTGAAGAATGTAGAAGGGTGCTGGAATCAACCGGTGCTGACAACTACAGGGATATGCTTGAAACTGAACTTAAAGAGATGCGTGAATCTGAGATGTGGCGTACTGGAGCGGCAGTAAGAGAACTGAGGCCCAAATTGAAAGAATAATTTTAGAAGTAATAACTGAGACAAAAACACAGAGATCATGGATAATAAGATTAAAATTTTTGATACAAGCCTGAGAGATGGTGAGCAGGCGCCGGGCTGCCAGTTAAGCACAATTGAAAAAATTGAAATAGCCCGCCAGCTTGAAAAGCTTGGAGTGGATATTATTGAAGCTGGTTTTCCCGTTTCAAGTCCAGGTGATTTCAAATCTGTGGTTGAAATATCGAAAGCCGTAAGGGAACCTGTAATATGTGCACTGACAAGGGCTGTAAACAAAGATATTGATGTCGCCGCCGAATCCCTAAAGTTTGCTAAAAGAAAAAGGATACATACGGGAATCGGTACCTCCGAATATCATATCCGGCATAAGCTTGATTCAACACAGGAAGACATTCTTAAACGTGCCATTGAGGCTGTGAAGTATGCAAAAAAATTTGTTGAGGATGTCGAATTTTATGCAGAAGATGCAGGACGCACTGATAATGAATACCTCGCCAGGGTAATTGAAGCTGTCATAAAAGCAGGGGCCACAGTGGTAAACATACCCGATACCACTGGTTATTGCCTGCCGTTTGAGTATGGGGAAAAGATAGCCTGGCTTGTTAATAATGTTCCTGACATAGATAAGGTAGAAATATCCACTCATTGTCATAATGACCTGGGTATGGCCACTGCAAATACCCTGTCAGGCGTGATGAACGGAGCACGCCAGGTTGAGGTTACAATAAACGGTATAGGTGAGCGTGCCGGCAATACATCCCTGGAAGAGCTTGTAATGGCTATAAAGTCTCACCATGCACTTGATTTTGTTACCGGGATCGATTCCAGGCAGATCATGAAAACCAGCAAACTGGTTTCCACACTTATGAGGATGCCTGTACAGCCCAATAAAGCTATTGTAGGCAGGAATGCTTTTGCTCATTCATCGGGTATTCATCAGGATGGGGTATTAAAACACCGTCAGAATTACGAGATCATTGACCCTGCAGAGGTGGGTGTAAAAGATTCTGCCATAGTGCTGACTGCAAGAAGCGGAAGGGCAGCCCTTAAACACAGATTGCAACTGTTGGGATATAAATTTGAAACAAATGAACTTGATGCGTTTTACAATCGCTTTCTTGAACTGGCAGATAAAAAGAAGGATATAGGTGATGAGGATCTTGAGATACTTGCTGGCAGGGAGAAGAAAAAGGGCAAACCAGCCATTGAACTTGTGTCTTTACAGGTTATGTGCGGCAAATCAACAATACCCACGGTAACGGTTCAGGTGAGCTTTAATGGTGATGTGTTCACTGAAACTGCTTCAGGAAACGGACCTATAGATGCAGCATTCACCGCGGTAAAAAAACTGGTAAAAAGGCGGGTTAGGCTTGAGGAATTCCTGATACAGGCAATTACAAGGGGTAGTGATGATCTTGGAAAGGTTCATGTACAGATTGAACATAAGGGTTACAATTATTATGGTTTTTCTGCAAATACTGATATAGTTACGGCTTCTGTTGAGGCTTTCCTTGATGCGCTGGGAAAAATTAACTGATCATCTGTGATTCTATAACTAATATATTTCAAATTGAGCAACAAGACTATTTTTGATAAGATATGGGACAGGCATATTGTTATGAATGTGCCTGACGGTCCAGGTGTACTTTATATAGACCGTCATTTCATCCATGAAGTTACCAGTCCCCAGGCTTTCGCGGGACTAAAACAGAGGGGGGCTGTTGTTTTCCGTCCGGACCAGACAGTTGCCACGGCCGACCATAATGTTCCTACAGCAGACCAGCATCTGGCTATCCGGGAGGAGGCTGGCAGGCTGCAGGTGGAAAAGCTGAGGGAAAATTGCAGGGAGCACAATATAAGATTTTATGGATTGAATGATCCGAATAACGGGATTGTTCATGTTATTGGTCCGGAGCTTGGTATTACCCTGCCGGGAATGACAATAGTGTGTGGCGACAGCCATACAAGCACTCATGGGGCCTTTGGCAGCATAGCCTTTGGTATTGGAACCAGTGAGGTAGAGATGGTTCTTGCAAGTCAGTGCCTGCTGCAAAGCAAACCTAAAACCATGCGTATAAATGTTGAGGGAAGCCTGCAAAAGGGCGTATGCTCCAAGGATATAATACTTTATATTATTTCCAGGATAGGCGCAGGTGGTGCAAGCGGTTATTTTGTTGAATTTGCCGGACAGGCAATCAGAGGCCTTTCCATGGAAGCGAGGATGACAGTGTGTAATATGAGCATAGAGATGGGAGCAAGAGGCGGACTGATAGCTCCTGATGAAGTGACTTTTGAATATATAAAGGGACGGGAGTTTGCACCTGGAGGGGAGATATTGGAGAGCCGGATTGAATTCTGGAAAGCCCTGCCCTCTGATCCCGGTGCCTTATATGACAGGGAAATGTTTTTTAAGGCTGAAGATATTGAACCAATGATAAGCTATGGCACAAATCCTGGTATGGCCACTGGCATAGTTGGTCAGATTCCCCTGCCTGAAGAGTTTGAAGCTGCCTCAAAGGCTTCGTTTATCAGATCCCTGGAATACATGGGTTTTTCACCGGGAGAGAAGATGGAAGGAAAAAAAGTTGACTATGTCTTTATCGGAAGCTGCACCAACGGCCGGATAGAAGATCTCAGGACTTTTGCTTCATTAGTGAAAGGAAAAAAGAAGGCGGAGGGTGTGACCGTATGGATAGTTCCAGGCAGCAAACAGGTGGAAAAGCAGGCAGAAGAGGAAGGCATACGGCATATTCTGGAAGAGGCTGGTTTTGAGATGCGCCAGCCGGGATGCTCTGCATGCCTGGCAATGAATGAGGACAAGATCCCTGAAGGGAAATATGCTGTTTCCACCTCAAACAGGAATTTTGAAGGGAGACAGGGCCCCGGCGCACGCACAATGCTTGCCAGTCCCCTGACAGCCGCGGCAGCAGCAGTTACCGGACAGGTAACCGATCCCAGGAGCTTTTTATAATAATGACTTAAACAAACTAATTCTTATGCCAATAGAAAAGTTCACCACATTGATATCAACATGTGTTCCACTTCCTGCAGAAAATGTGGATACAGACCAGATAATACCTGCACGGTTTATGAAAGGAACAACCCGCGATGGTTTTGGAGAGAATCTTTTCAGGGACTGGCGTTATGACAAAAACGGAAAGCCAAAAGAAGGTTTTGTTCTTAACGGTAATCATTATTCCGGCTCAGTGCTTGTTGCAGGAAAGAATTTTGGCAGCGGCAGTAGCAGGGAGCATGCAGCATGGGCTATCAGGGACTACGGATTCAAAGTTGTTGTTTCCAGCTTTTTTGCAGATATCTTCAGGAACAACGCCATGAATAACGGATTGCTCCCGGTACAGGTTTCAGAGGGCTTCCTTACACTTATTTTTGATATGCTGGAATCCGATTCTTCCACCAGGCTAAAGGTAGATCTGGCAAACCAGGTCCTTTCCATTTTGCCGGAAGGTTCCTGTGAAAAATTTGAAATCAATCCATACAAGAAAGACTGTCTTTTAAATGGCTATGATGATATAGATTATCTTTTAAGTATTAAGGATAAGATAAGTGAAAGGGAAAAACAGATATTAACTTTTGAATAACAATGTCGATGGATTATACAATACAAATAGTACAATATCACAGTCAGGCCGGTAGAAAATATTTATATCATTAATATATTGCGATTATGAGAATAGTGGAGGTAATGGATACCACCCTGCGGGATGGTGAGCAAACCACAGGGGTATCATTCAATGATTCTGAAAAGCTTGCTATTGCCCGGATGCTTCTGGATGAGATAAAAGTGAATCGTATTGAGATAGCATCTGCACGGGTTTCAGAAGGAGAATTTCTTGCTGCCAAAAGAATAACTGAATGGGCAGAAGAAAAGAATTATATCGATAATGTGGAGATACTGAGCTTTGTTGACGGGACACTGTCGCTCGACTGGGTTGCTAAGGTGGGAGGAAAGGTTATCAACCTGCTCACGAAGGGATCTCTGAGGCATCTTAAAGGACAATTACGGAAAACACCTTCCGAGCATTTCAGAGATATTGATCAGGTCCTGTATGAGGCCGGTAAAAGAGGAATTGCGGTGAATGTATATCTCGAGGACTGGTCGAACGGTATGATCCATTCACCTGCCTATGTTTATCAGATGATAGATCATCTTTGTAAAACCAGTGTCAGAAGAATTATGTTGCCCGATACCCTTGGCATTCTTAACCATGAACAGACCTTTGAATTTTGCCGGTCCTTAGTGGACCGGTATCCCGGTGTGCATTTTGATTATCATGCCCATAATGATTATGATCTGGCAACTGCCAACGTACTGGCATCTGTAAAGGCTGGAGTGCATGGTGTTCATACAACGGTTAACGGACTTGGCGAACGTGCGGGAAATGTCCCGCTGGCAAGTGTGTTAGGGGTGCTTAATGACCATCTCCAGGCAGAGAATACTTTGGTGGAATCCAAATTATCAAAGGTGTCAAAAATGGTTGAGTTGTTCAGCGGCT
>CAZGUR010000082.1:0-12422 GCA_964529295.1 uncultured Rikenellaceae bacterium
AAGGGAACAGGAGGCATGGCTTCTGACATAGAGGCAAATTTCAATACCTCTGTGGTATCAGATGACCTTAAGAGCGGCCTCTCCATGTTTGGCTTTACCCGCGATCGCGGGATGTTCGATGCCAACGATGACAGCTTTTCTGAACTTGCACCCATCAAAAACCTGACCCTTGGAACAAGGATCTTTCATCGCTTCGGATACCGGGATAAACTGGCACTCGACTTTTTCACTGTCAGGGAAGAGCGTGATGGCGGTAACAAGCATGACTATCCCCTCCACGAGAGGGATATAGCTGAAGCCGTGGACCACGACCTCAAGGTGGCAGCACTTACCTATGATAAGTTTTTCCGGGAGCAGGACCTTTTGTCTGTTTATGCCTCGGGTCAGCTTGTTGACAGGGATTCCTACTATGGTGCCGGGCAATCCATTATTGACTATGGCAGATCAACAGACCGTACATATAATATAGGAGCACAGTACAAGGCCCTGCTAGGTGATGCCACCCTGGTTACGGGAATGGAAAATACGGGAGGGTTCCTTGTGGATAAGAAACTGGGATACCCCGATTACGACAATGCCATTATTGAAGATGGTGAGATTGCTGAAATACCACATGTGGATAATATCACTATTGCAGACCAGGCATCCATCACCACCGGAATGTTTGTCCAGTATGACCTTGAGCTGGGCCGTGCCACCATAGCGCTGGGTGGACGCTATGATATTTACAGCATACATGACATGGCTAAGGAAGGGCAGGATGAGATTAAAGGATCAGTGTTCAGCCCGAGGGTAAATATGATGTACTCATTATCGGAAACACTGAAGGCCCGCATCAGCTATGCCCAGGGTTACCGTGCACCCCAGATATTTGACGAGGACCTGCATATAGAATCTTCCGGGTCAAGGCAGGTGCTTCGCCGTAATGATCCTGATCTGAGGCAGGAAACAAGCCATACTTTTATGGCCTCACTCGATTTTAACGGGCTTCTGGGCAAGGCACTTAACGGTCTGCTTGTGGAAGCTTTCCATACCAGGCTGATCGATCCTTTCTCCAATGAGTTTGGTGAGCCTGATGAGAATGGAAGGGTTATTTACACCAGGGTTAATTCAGAAGGTGGAGCAACAGTTAAGGGAATCAACCTCGAGTATAAACTGCGGCCGTCAGCCGACTTTAACCTGCTTACCGGCTTTACCATTCTCTCAGGCAAATATGATGAGGAACAGGAGTTCGGGGAGAGGAACTTTTTCCGTTCACCCAATGCTTATGGCTTTATGTCCGTCGACTGGGATTTTGCAAGGATGACCGGTATTTCCCTGTCCGGTAATTATACCGGCAAGATGCTGATGCCATATTTTGGAACTGAGACAGATCCTGACACCGGTGAACTCAGGGAGTCGGATCCGTTCCTGGACCTGGGGTTGAAGCTTAAGCATAATATCAGGCTTAACGGGGCCACCATACAGTTTTTCGGAGGGATGAAGAATATATTCAATTCCTACCAGTCAGATTTTGATGCGGGCATAAACCGTGATCCGGCATATATCTACGGCCCCCTGTCACCACGTACCGTTTATCTGGGTATTAAGTTTGGCAATCTGTCCTTTTTGGACTAGCAGCAGGTTTGCCCCGGATATCAGGCCCGGACCCTGATCTGCAGTAATGATAAAGATAGCGCATAAGCTGTCCTGCATCCGTCAACCCGTACCGGATCCCGGGGTGAACAATAATAATATGCGCGTGTTATATTGTATATTGAAACCAATCAATATCAACATTCAAAACTGATCCAATAATAAAAACATGATACGAAGCAATCTGTTAGTCACTATAATGCTCCCATTTTTGTTTGTCACTTTAATAAATGCCCAGGAACGTACCGATGCCAATATTTTCGGTCATGTCCAATCATCAACAGATGGAGAGCATATACCGTTTGCCACCGTTTATATAGAGGGCACAACCATAGGCACCTCCACAGATGAGACCGGCCACTATATGATGATAGACCTGAAGCCGGGTACCCATGTAGTAGTTGTGAAGTCGGTTGGGTATTCCACGGTCAGGGATACCGTCGAAGCTGTGGCAGGTAAAACACACGAGCTTAATTTTGAACTGGAAGAAATAACCATGGACATCAGTGAAGTAGTTATTACAGGTACCAAAACATTTAAAAGGCAAACCGAATCGGCCGTTATTGTAAATGTCATGGAAAGCAAGACCCTTAACCTTACACAGTCATGTAATATGTCTGAAGGGCTGAGGTTCCAGCCCGGACTGAGGGTGGAGACCGATTGCCAGACATGTAATTACACACAGCTGAGAATGAACGGGCTGGGAGGCGGTTATTCACAGATCCTGATAAACGGCCGGCCCATCTTCAGTCCCCTTACCGGTCTGTACGGGATGGAACAGATACCTGCAAATATGGTTGAGAGAATTGAAGTAGTAAGGGGAGGAGGCTCAGCCCTCTATGGCTCAAGTGCTATCGGCGGTACCGTGAATATTATAACCAGGATGCCTCAGACCGATAGTTATGATGTTTCAGTTACACCCCAGATAATAAACGGTGATGCTTCTGATGTTGTTTTCAGTGGCAACATTAATATGGTAACCAACAAGAGAAATGCCGGCGCCTCTGTCTTTATTAATAATCGAAGCAGGCAGGCATATGACCATAACGGTGATAACTTCTCAGAGCTGCCTGAATTAAAAAATAACTCATTCGGTATCAACCTTTTCTATAAACCTGATCCTGACCAGAAGATCGAGATAAGCCTTACCAGTCTGCATGAATACAGGTATGGTGGCGAAATGATTGATGATCCGCCCCATCTTGCCCGGCAGGCTGAAGAGCGTACACATGATGTCCTGATGGGTGGCGTAGATTACCAGATTAACTTCAATGAAGATAACACTTCTTTTATTAGCTACGTCGCCGGACAATCGACAGACAGGGATCATTACACCGGTACCCTGCCGGATGATCCCGTTGATATAGCCGGGCACCTTGCTAATCCCCCTTATGGTTATACAAAAAACATAAGTCTGACGGCAGGTAGCCAGTTAAATCACCGACTCCGGAATTTTCCGGGTGAAAATGTTATTACCATAGGTGCTGAGTATATTTTTGACGATGTACTTGATACCATCCCGGCATATAATTATGTTACAGACCAGGTTACAGGGAATGCAGGCGGTTTTATCCAGAGCGACTGGCAAATGACACCATCTCTCAACCTTTTGGCAGGGCTGCGGATAGATAAGCATAATTTGGTAGACAGGTTAATTTCAAGCCCCAGGGTATCACTGCTCTACGGGCTGGAGAATTATACCCAGTTCAGGCTTACCTGGGGCACAGGCTTCAGGGCACCACAGGCCTTTGATGCTGATATGCACATTGCATTTGCAGATGGAGGCATATCACGTATATACCTCTCACCTGACCTTAAGGAGGAACGCTCAAACAGCCTGAGCGGCTCAGTAAATTATGACAGGGCAACGGCAAAATATGTGGCTGGCTTTACACTGGAAGGATTTTATACCAGGCTTAATGACGCTTTTTTTCTTCAGCCTGCAGGCAGTGACGTATTTGGTGACCTGTTCGAGAAACGTAACGGACCCGGGGCAATGGTTTCAGGGGCAACACTTGAACTACGCGCAAATTATAACCGTATTGTTCAGCTTGAAACAGGATTCACTTACCAGCTCAGCCTTTACAATGAGGCAGTTGAATATATTGAAGGCCTGCAGGCAAAGCGTGAATTTATGCGAACGCCAAATGATTATGGATACCTCACATTATTATATACACCAAATAGCAGGCTGAATGCTTCACTGAGCTCTGTGTATACGGGATCGATGATGCTGGTTCATTTCGCCGGAGCCCCGGAACAATCTGTTGATGAATACAAGGAATCAAAACCTTTTACCGAGATAAACATAAAGGCAGGATATACTTTTGAGTTCCCGTCCATTGATTCGGGTATTGAGTTAAGCGGTGGGGTACGTAACCTTTTTAATTCCTACCAGGCTGATTTTGATACAGGAAAGAACAGGGACAGCGGTTATATTTATGGTCCAGGTACGCCCCGGACGGTGTTTATAGGTCTGAGATTAAAATCATTATAATCACTTGAGACTGGTCTAAAAGGCAGCTATAGGAAACACTGTAAATTCTGATTCCTGTCCGGCCGGAATGCACGACAGGAAATGATTCCATTCCTTCAGCTTGTCTTGACACCTATCTGTGTTTATCGTGACTGTTGTTTATGGCTGCTGAAAAATCCAGTATACATATATTGTTTTGCCGGATATAAGATTAAAGAAGTAACATAATGTGCAGCATATTTGTTATCTTGTATGAAGTTTTTTTAAACTAAGGCTGCCGGCAGGAAGTGAGAGCACCTGCCGGTTTTTTGTCAAACACATAACTATCTTATCTGTTTATATTTTTTGAATAAAAGTATCGTAGATATTGATAATTTCGCCCTTGAAATTATCATCGTTTAAATGAACTTTCATAAAAGCGTTGGGGTCTTCTTTCTGTTCGTCGGGTAGAACCAGGCCAATGGGGAATGCTTCGCAGTGTACACACTTATCCTTCAGTATATCCCTGAGCTGGTTAAAAACCAGATTATGACCGAATTTGTCATCTTTGCCTTTAAAAGTGCTCCCGCAACATGTGACAAATACCAGTTTGTTTATTTCCTTATAATGCTTTTTTGCAAAGTTCTTCAGAGGAACAATCAGCTTTCCCATCCAAATGGGTCCACAAAGTATAACCCGGTCAAAATCTTTAACTTTCGTTTTAAGCTTTCTGTTTCCGGCATTCAAACCCATCATCATAAGCAAATGAGAATTAAGACGTGGCTTGATTTCTTCAATTTCGCACTTCAGGTCATCTGCTATTTTATTGGCCAGATATCTGTTGCTGCCTTTGTGTGTGTAGAAATAAACTATTGTTTTCATAAAGAATATGTTTTAAAATTTTTATCACATTATATGTACTGCGAAAAATGAATCTCTTACAGAACTAGCTTAAGCTTTTATTTGACTTATTTAATAGGGTTTATCAAACCGTTTATTGTATGCATTGTGTTTTTTCAAAAAATAAAATAGTTCATAATTTGTACTTTCCCCTTATTTCAGGTAAAAGCGCAATACATACAATCAGTATTCCCAGCGATGAATAGAAAGTGTGGATTATTACTACCGAGTTCATTATCAGGGTTTGGACATTTATCCAGATTATTTGTCCGAACCCTGTATAAACAGCAAAGGTCCATGCAAAATGGTGGTCGTACAATAAATTGAGTTTTTGCATAAATCTGTTTTCTGGTCTTTTGAT
Organism: uncultured Rikenellaceae bacterium; assembly: GCA_964529295.1. GTDB lineage: Bacteria > Bacteroidota > Bacteroidia > Bacteroidales > VadinHA17 > UBA9300. The sequence goes on from CAZGUR010000082.1 coordinate 5,352, forward strand.
GAGGGCGTAAATAATGTATATCGGTATCAAACCGAAGATTACGAGCAGGATTATTCCGGGAACGAGAAAATTTTTGAAGGGGGAATTATCCAAAAGTTCAATGGGCATTTCAATTCCTGAGCCTTGGGGACTGAGAATAAGCATTACGCCCCCGACAATAGCGCTCAATGAAAGAAAACCAAGTAAGAAAATTAAAAGTCCAGATAAAAAATTAGATATTTTCATATACTTTTTTACTTTTGTTTTTTTATCGGTAGCAACTTAAAATAGGTTAAACTGCGCCATAGCCATTCAAAAGGCCCGAACTGAAAATAATTTAACCACCAGCGGCTAAACAGAATCTGCATTACAAAAATTATTACGGTTAAAACAATACCTTGCCAAAATTCTATTTTACCAAATAGAGCGAAACCGTATGAATGGAACAATAGAGCAGTTATTATTGATTGAAGCAGGTAATTGGTCAGTGCCATTCGACCAACAGGGACCAAATACTTAGCCAAAAAACCGGCTTTGCCATTAATAAATAAAATAGTAATTCCGGATACATAGCACAATCCTAAAGATATTCCGCCAAAAGTATGCATCGACGATACCAGTAGGGACCAACCATCAGGCACCATCAATACCGCATATCGGTAAGAAACTGCATAGAGGCCGCTGGTAACCACACCAACTCCTAAACCCCACCAAAATATTTTTTTGAAATAGTGCAGGTGGTTCATATAGTTGGTAATTATGCCTCTGCGTGCAACCAGGAAACCGACCAAGAACATAGCCAAAACTACCGGGGAGAAAGACATCAGGCTACCACCAACTAAGGTCAAATATTCGTCAATCCTCATCGAAACAATTTCGCGGAAACTTCCGCTTGAATAAACCCGGGTTGCTTTTTCAACCAAATCTTTCATTGCAGCTATACTATTCTGGAACTGAACATCCATTTCAACTTTAACTTCGGGTATTTGTGAGCCCAATGTAACTGCCAAAGTCAATAATGATATTAAAATTATTGGTATCAGTGCCAGGGACACGGCCCATTTTATTATTTTTTTGTCCGATGATTTTCTGAACAGGATCAGAACAAAACCGAAAAGCGAATAAAAAAGAAGTATATCGCCTGCCCAGAGCAAACTGATGTGCGCCAATCCGAAAAGGAACAAAAAGAAAAGTCTCCTTCGGTAAATGGGCAATGCAGAGATGGTATTGTCCTTGCTTTTATTTAGAATAATGAAAAACCCAAAGCCAAACAACAAAGAAAAAATGACATAAAACTTACCTTCAAAAAAGAATTTTACAAACGATTCGGCAATAATATGTGTGATTGATGCGTCAGGTTTTGCCCCTAAAATAATTTGCAGCATGGGTTCGTACATCAAGGGCATATTTACCATCAATATTCCAAATAACGCAAAACCTCTCAATGCATCGATTAGCTCAATGCGCTCAGTTCGTTTTAAAGGACTGTATTTCATAATAATGATTTTAGGAGCATGAAGATTGCTGAATTACTATGACTGAAACTTTTTTCAAACGGTTTATAGTTGATGATTTTCAGGTTTTAAAGCTAAAAAAATATTTTGCCTGCAAACAATGAGACCGATGGAGTTATATTAATTAGGCATGAAAAAAATCAGATTTTAATCGCCTTTTTTGATCCCATGTAGTGAAAGAGTAAAAGAATAGGCATGTCTCTCAAGAGGAACGGGGTTCCCTGTCGCATAAGTATCAATACTGACTTTTCCATCTTTGGCAATAGTCATTATCCGAATCATGGGCGTATGATTTGTTTCATCGGGAATTTTTGTGCGTTCCAGCGCAGGAATATGAAGATAGTGAACATGGCCTATTTTCTTTGAGTGGATAACACGGTCCATATCCATGTGAAGGTCTCCGGAGATTACCACAGCAAGGTTGGCTTGTGGTATCACCTTTTCGATGAAAAATTGGTTACTGATGCCTTTCCCGGGGTTTTCCGGATAGACACCCTTTTGCGCAGCATGCACCACCAGCACTACAGGTTTCGGAGCCAGACGCTGAATTTGTTCAAGAATCCACCGGGCACCGCTATCATCGAAATCACGGCCATGATCGGGCGATGCAAATACAAATGCCAGCTTATCATGGTTAATAACATAACTCGGGCTTTTAATATCGCTGTTCCATTGTTGGGCATAGTGAAGGTAGCGTTCCACTGTGCTGCCGTGCTCCTCGTTGCCCATGATGGGATAAAAGGGGGCTTTTAGTTTTTGGAATACCCCGGTTGCCGCTTCGTATTGAATTTCTGTTCCTTTATGGGCAACGTCGCCAACGCCTATGACGTAATCGATGGCTTGTGTTTGAATAAGTGAGTTGATTTGTTCAACAGCAGCATCTGTATGAGGAAATTCCGCACATGGTTTAGGTTCACCATCGCCGATAAAAGCTATCCGAAGCAATATAGAATCATCTTCGGCATGTTTACCGGTAAACGAAAACTCCAATACTTCCGTACTAATGGTATCTGCTTTGGCAATTGCATTGTTTCTGGAGCCACCTTTATCCGAATTACCCTGACAACCTGCCAATAAGATGGCAATAATAATAACCGAAAGTTTTAAATAATGGATCATACTTATACTTTATTTATGTTTAAAATAATCATTAATTGCTGTTTTTAAATAACGAATTGCATCTTTTTCATCGTTTACCGAGAGTATTTCTACTTTTCCGGTACCTTTGTAATGTTGAAGCCATAACTTGATTATATCAATAATTCCCGGGTATTTTTTGTTCAATGCCTTATATGAATTTACATCAAAACCCTGTTCTTTGGTGCTTACAGCCAATAGCTTCGAGTCTGATTCATTATCATCAAGCATGTGAATTATGCCAACAATCCTTACTTGCACAATATTTTCACGGGCAATTGATGTGCCCAAAATAAAAACATCAACAGGGTCGCCATCGCCACCAGATGCTTTTGGTAGCAGGGTTTGTGGCACAAAGCCATAATTGGCCGGGTAGGGAAGGTAATTAATTATTCTGAACGAATCGGGGGTAAGCTGCACCCATTCTATTTGTCCCGTTACTTTATTAACTTCCCATTTTTTCCTGGTGCCTGCCGGTATTTCAATAACAACATTTACAAGTGAGTCAGATGTAAACGGGTCGATATCGTGCAGGAAGTTGCTTGTATTATTCACCGTATTATCAACCCTGCCCTGATTGCCACAGGCATTAAGCAGGATAAGCACAAATGCCGTGGATAATGTTTTCATTCTGATAGAACTTAAAACCTGAATAGTAAAAGGTATTTTTCTTTAGGCATTCAAAGTAAAGATTATTAATTGCAATTGTACCTTAAATCAAGTTTTTTCGCAATATCTTCCCAGGATATTGCCGATAGACTGCCATCATTATGCACCGGGTAAATGGCTCCGTACTTAAAATCCCCGAATGATTTTTGGGTAATGGCAATGCCATCGGTATTACGGGTAATCCCGCCTTTAAAACCACCCATGTATTCAAGGGTTTTGCGGTCGAAGACCTGAAAGGTATTGTTTATTTTCCCCTGGTCAACCATAATATAATAGCCGGAGCTATCTGCTTCACATGCCCATAACACAATTCCTTCAGGTTCATAAAGGAAATAATCATACGGGATTACCTGACCGGTGAAATTGCCTTCAACATCATAAAGCTTTATATTACGATGCTCTTCGTGTTCATCGGCAATGAGCAACCTCTTATATACCATGTCAAGTAGAATGGACTCTACTTTATGCAGAATTCCTTTTCCTGAAGTATCTCCGAAAGAATTAACCTGCTCAGCCTCAACCCGGTTGTTTTCAATGGTAAACAAGAAATGGTGGACCCTATGTCCCAGACTGTCTGCCGGGGGCGTTTCTTCATAAGGTGTTTCGTAGTTATCGGTTATATAGAGGCTATATTTGCCTTCATACTTGTCGATGCTTAGTCCGTATGGAGAGCGTAATTCCGTTTCACCAAAAAAACCAAGAGGTCTAAACTCCGGTAAGCTGAACACCTGGAGCCGGTGATTGTCCCTTTCCACGATCACAGCTAGATCATCAATAACGGCTATTCCGTTTGGACGACTCAATTCACCAGGTCCGGTACCGGATTGCCCAAAATGATCTATCCTTTCGCCGGTTGCCGCGGAATAAACAATAACCTTATTACCTTCTTTTGCTGTGGCTAATAACCAGTTTTGCCCTTCTTCTCCGTGCCATATAGCAGGGCTGTCAATGTTGTCACTTGTATCATGCGGGGTTCTGAAAGCCTCCTTAATAGTGACAACTTCGGGAATAACAGACCTGGATTTTACCTTCTCCTCCTGTCCTTTGTCGTCCAAGGATTTGTTTTGGCATGCTGGGAGCATTAACAATACCAGAAGTGATAAATTTACTATTCTTTGCATTATAAAATGTTAAGTAGTTATTATAAATCCATCTTCAGGCCAAATTGTAAGCGCACATTGTAGTATTCTCCCTGCATATGCCTTGAAGGGATACCCTGATAGTAATACAAAGGCTGGTTTAACAGATTAATAGCTTCTGCATAAACCCTGATCCTGGGAGTTATGGCAAAGTATGCATTAACATCCAGAAACAATGCATTATCATAATACCGGTCGTAAAATGCTTCTTCTCCGAATTCATCAACATAATCGGTAGCATAGTTCAAGGAAGTCCTGAACGTAAAACGTTCGCTGTCATAGGAAAGTGATGTATTGAGAGTATGTTTGGCTGTACCGGGGAGAGAAATATCCTCGTCTTCACGGCCTTCGATACGGAAATCGCTTACCCTGCTTGTTGTGTAGGTATAGTTGGCATAAAGGCCAAAACCTTTTAAGAAACCCGGCAGAAAGTCGAGCTGACGTTGGGCTGCAAACTCAATTCCGAAAATCTCTGCATTGCCTGCATTGAGCGGTTTTTCCCAGGTGTCCCACGTTCTTCCCTCGAACAGGTAGTCTTCGCGGGTCTCAATAGTAATGAAGTCTTCCATGTCCTTGTAAAATATACCGCCTGAAACAATACCAATGGTTTTGAAATACTTTTCAAACATCAGGTCAAAATTCATTGAAGTAGTCGGTACCAGCTCGGGGTTGCCGATTTTAAGTTCATTGTCTGCTTCAGTGATTGCCCTGAAAGGCACAAGATAGAAGTAATTAGGCCTTGCCAGGGTATTAGTCCAGGCAGCCCTTAAGATTGTGGTTTTATTAAAGTCGTACTTAAGGTGAAGTCCGGGCAGAATATTTGTGTATGAGTCAGAGACTTTTTCGGACAGAGTTGCCACGTTTTCATCAGCATCGTACTGATAACCCTGATATTCCAATCCTGTGTTTTCGAGACGCACTCCGGCAATCATTGATAGCTTAGCACCAAAATTCTGGTTCAGCATCATATAAGCACCCAGGACATCTTCTTTGGCAGTGAAATTTTCGGATGTTTCTTCAATGTCTTCTTCTTGCTCAAACAATGAAGGATTGGTCATGTCAAGACTACCCAGATACTCTGCTGTTACATGATGGCCTGTTTCATAATCACCCGGAAGAAAATTATCTTTGGTGTAATCTTTCAGATAATTCAGGGAATTGGCCATGAATTCATCCTCATCAAGAGGGGAGTATTCGTATTTCGTGTTATCGCGCATTTTATCCTTGCCCTTGTATCTCACTCCAACTTTTAAACTGTTCTTATATTCATTCTCAAGCATGGGGATGATGACATTCAGCCTTAAGTTTTTGTCAACATCGTCTGTATACTGGAATTCTTCGGTCATGCCATCAATGATATAATCTGAGCTAAAATCAGCAGATGAAGAGGGAGTGACACCGGTAATTTTGGGTGCGTTTCCGTCGGAGAAATCTGTTGTAAATGTTAAATCTTCTGCTGCATATAAAATTTCACGTTCATTGGGTCTCTCTTCAGAGGCTTTGCTGTATGAGGCTGACCAATCTGCTTTAATTCTTCCGAATTGGTGATCTCCACTCAGTGCGAAATTCATCATACGCTGGTCTTCGAGACGAGCATTTTTTACGTTATCGTTATCCCCACCTCCTTTGACTTCTCTTTCAATCACACCTGCCCATGAATCGCTGTCTTCATTATATTCAATATCTTTATATACTGTAGCGAAGCGGTTTTCCCAATCGTTCCGGTGATTATAAATCCCGTTAAAGAAAATGGTATGGTTGGCGTTAAACTTATAATCGAGGCTGAGTGAGAGGCTTTGCCTGATACGTTGGACAACATATTGGCGAATTTGGATTTCATTGGCATAAGCAGTGCCGTCCCTGTCATTTTCATCCATATAATCCCATTCGGCTTCAGTATTATCGCTGCCAAAATCATGATTATGGTACGAAGCACTGGCAATAACACCAAGCTTGTCTTTCAAAAAGCGATCGCCAAGAACAAAAGCGCCGGTGTACATGGGTTTGCGGGCGAGTATATTGTATCCTGAACCAAGGGTTAAACTAATACGACGGTCGTAAGGGGCAGACCGCGTAACGAGGTTTATCGAACCACCAATTGCATCGGCCTCCATATCGGGTGTAATGGCTTTATTAACTTCAATAGCCTGTACCATATCGGCAGGTACCAGATCTAGTTGTATCTCACGTTCTTCGGCCTCTGCCCCTGGAATACGTTCACCGTTTATTGTGATAGAATTATACATAGCCGATGTTCCTCTGATACTCCCAAAACGCGCTTCACCCTGGTCATACTGCACATTGATGCCGGGAATCCTTTTCAAAGCATCACCGATATTGGCATCAGGAAAACGTCCTACCTGGTCAGAAGAAATAATGTTGGTGATGTTTCCTTTGTTCATTTGGGTGTTCAGGGCTTTTGACTGGCCTTGCAGCCTGCCGCTTACAATAATTTCGGATAATTCAATGCCTGCTGTCAGGCTGAAATCTGTAATCGTTGTTTTGCCGGCTTCCACTGAAACTTGTTTTTTATCCGGAGTAAACCCAATGTATGAAACTGTCAGTTCATAAGTGCCTTTAGGGATACCGGTAAGGGTAAAATACCCGAAGTTGTCAGTGCTTGTTCCTTTATT
>CAZGUR010000083.1:0-12389 GCA_964529295.1 uncultured Rikenellaceae bacterium
ACCGGTAAAGGGGTTAACCGGCAGCTGCCCGGAGATATAGATAGTGTCATTGAACTGCACTGCCTGTGAATAGTGACCTTTGGGTTCAGGGATATTAGGTGTATACAGCTCTTTGATCCTCCTGTCTTTCTTTGTCATTTTACGATTTTCTTATTACACTGCACAAGTTAGTATAATTAGATTTAACAGCAAGGCAGTTTCATCTGTTACGGATAATCTCCCTTTAATAATAATCCCTGCAAAAAAAAAGCTGCCCCCTTTTTCCGGGACAGCCTTTTAATGATTGTTCTTTACTTATTCTTTAACCTTCTTCCTGAAGGAGTGTCTGTACTTTCTGCATAAGCTCAGGATCGTTCTGTACCTGCATATTAATTTCCTGGTAACGCTGTATGGTCAGGTCCTGGTCAACTATCTCCTTTTCCATTTTCTGCTGGGCCTCAGTCTGTATCCCTACAATCTCCGTGTTGGCCTTGTTGAATTTTTCCATCTCTTCATCGCTTGCGTCAACATCAGTATTAGGGTCCTGCATGGCTCCGTATATCTCGTTGAACCGCTGTATGTCAAGTTCTGCTTCTTCCACAGCCTTAATCATGTTTTGCTGTGACTCCTGGTTGATCACCTGTACTTCTTTTACTGCGGAAACAAAGAGCTTTACTTCCTTATCCGACACCTTATCACCTGTCTGGGTCTGGGCAAAAGTGGCGGTGCCACAAAAAAATACTGTCAATAATAGTAATGTTATGTTTTTGAATTTCAGCATAATAAAAAATTTAATATTAATAAATTAAACTATAATTGTGTTAATATGATTATAAGCTGTTATATACTCTCCTTAATATGTCCGTATTCACCTGTCCGTATTCACCTGTCCGTATTCACCTGTCCGCCATCCCTTGCCTTTCAGTGTTCCTGTGCCCGTCAGGGATCCTTTTTCCGCCCGGTTCTTATATGATAATACGAAGTAAAGAATTATATTATTTGTGTGCAAATCAGCATTTTATTATTAGCCTATATGCCAGTTGCAGGCAGGTTGAAAATAAGAAGTGATGAAGGTTTAAGGTGCTTATGTTAAATATAAGTTAAATACGTGTTGGATATTGTATTACAAGCTGTTTTATGCCGGGGCGGGAGACTTTCAGCCATCTGTCACTGATCAGCCGCTGTCAACAATCTGCAGCCTCCAGTGTTATTCTAATATTACAGATGATGCTGAATTACAGATAATGCTAATCCTTTAGCCGGAAGCACAGATGGTTAAATATCCGTACATATAGGTTGAGTTGTAGTAACCTCAGTGGTGGATACGCTTCAAAAATGTACAGGATTTAATATAAAAAGGGGAGATTCATGGAGCGAGAAGGTATTTTTATTTTTCAGACAGGATAGCTAAACCTTTAAAAACACAGGATAATATGAAAAAGACAAACTTTTCAAATCTGAGTGCGTCATATGTAAACTGCACTTTAAAGAGATCGCCGGATTTAAGTCATACCCAGGGCTTAATGGATGTGTCGATTAACATAATGGAAAACGAAGGTGTAAAGGTTAAGCGGATCAGGCTGGTTGATCATGACGTGGCTCCCGGCGTTTATCCGGATATGAAAGCTAAAGGGTGGGAGAAGGATGACTGGCCTGAGCTTTTTGAGACAATATTCGGGTCTGATATCCTTGTTATCGGAACACCTATCTGGCTGGGTGAAAAATCATCAGTTGCACAAAAGCTTATTGAAAGGTTATACGGTATGAGCGGGGAGCTTAACAAGAAGGGACAATACCTTTATTATGGCAAGGTCGGAGGAACCATTATAACAGGTAATGAGGATGGTGTTAAGCACTGTGCAATGGGTATTTTATATTCCCTGCAGCATTTAGGATATTCCATACCGCCCCAGGCCGATGCCGGCTGGATAGGAGAGGTGGGACCCGGTCCGAGCTACCTGGATAAAGAATCCAATGCCTCACAAAATGATTTCACCAACAGGAATGTAACCTTTATGACTTATAATCTCCTGCATCTGGCCTCTTACTTAAAATCAAACGATGGTTACCCTGCCTGGGGTAACTCCAGGAAAGACTGGAATGACGGTACACGCTGGAATTTTGAAAACCCGGAATACAGGTAGTGGTATCATTGAATGATTTTCCCTGCAAGCTCTTTTAAGACCAGTCCGGGTATCTGATTTGTTTAAACAAAAATGTCGGCGACAACAATCTGCCTGGTGGATCTCTATTGTCAGGCTCAGGGGGTTTATATCTGTATGTTACGGCAGCTGTGCGGCATGAACGGGTTATTCCTTAACCCTCTGTATGCTTGCTCCCAGTGCATTCAGCCGACCGTCAATATCCTGGTAGCCCCTGTCTATCTGTTCTATATTATAGATGCTGGATATACCATCAGCAGAAAGCGCTGCCAGCAGGAGGGCAACACCGGCCCTGATATCGGGTGATGACATTACGGTGCCTTTCAGGTTTATCTTTCTTTCAAGGCCTATCACTGTTGCCCGGTGAGGATCGCAAAGTATTATCTGTGCCCCCATGTCTATCAGCTTATCAACAAAGAAAAGCCTGCTTTCAAACATCTTCTGGTGTATTAGGACCGAGCCTGTGGCCTGGGTGGCCACAACAAGGAAGATGCTTAAGAGGTCTGGTGTCAGTCCCGGCCATATAGCATCCGATATGGTTAATATTGAACCGTCAATATATGTCTCTATCTCGTAACACGTTTGTGCCGGTATATAAATATCATCGTCTTTTTTTTCAAGCTGGATGCCCATCCTTCTGAAAGAGTATGGTATTATACCCAGGTTATCCCAGGATACATTTTTTATGGTTATCTCTGAACCTGTAAGAGCAGCCATACCAATAAAAGAGCCTGTCTCTATCATATCGGGCAGTATGGTGTGATCACAGCCCCCCAGTTCCTTCACTCCGTCTATATACAGAAGGTTGGATCCTATGCCTTCTATACTTGCGCCCATGCTTGTCAGCATATGGCATAGCTGTTGTATATAGGGCTCGCATGCTGCATTATATATGGTTGTTTTGCCCTTAGCCAGAACTGCTGCCATAATAATATTGGCAGTGCCTGTTACCGATGCTTCGTCAAGGTGCATATAAGTGCCTTTCAGCTGCCTGGCTGTTACCGAGTATATTGATTTTTTGGGGTTATAATCAAACCTGGCGCCCAGCTTGCTGAATCCGGTGATATGGGTATCTACCTTGCGTCTCCCTATCTTGTCACCACCCGGCCTGGGCATGCTTGCCCTGCCAAAGCGTGAAAGAAGCGGTCCCAGCACCATCACCGAACCCCTGAGTGACGAGCTTTGCTCTATGTACCCGGGTGATTCCAGGTAGTCAAGATCAATATTTGCCGCTTTAAATGAATATGTGTCCGAACCCAGTTTTTTGACTTCAGTCCCAAGGCTGCTAATAAGTTCTATAAGCCTGTTGACATCACTGATATCAGGGATATTTCTTATTATTACTTCATCATCTGTCAGAAGAGTTGCGCAGATAACCTGCAGGGCTTCTTTCTTGGCACCCTGTGGCTGTATGTCACCTTTCAGCCTCCTGCCTCCTTCAACTATGAATTTGCTCATTACCGCTTCGACTGGTATTTTTTCTTATGTTGTTTGTTTTGTTTACCCTGTGGCTTTTTCTTTTTTGGTCCCAGCAGATCCTTTACTTCAAGCAGCCTGGTTCCTTCGGGCAGCCTGAGCCTGTCATCCGACAGTTCTTTAAGATCCTTGATAATAACGTCGTCATTTATCTGGCTGCGGTTCCATGTTGCAGAGGCCTTCTTCATCTGGTTGGCTATAAGCAGAACCAGGTAGCTCTTCTCCTCACCGTCTTCCATCTTGCAGGCCTCCTCTATCATCATCTCTATTATCCTGCCGTAATGAAGATATTTTACCTTACCTTTCTTGTATCCAATCTCTTTTGGCTTCTCATACAGGGTTTCCTTCTCGGGCGGGGGATAGGGCGAATCTATATCAAGCTCAAAATCGGCCATTATCATAAGGTGGTCCCACAGCTTATGCTTTATGTCGGTTGAGTCCCGGATGTTGGGATTGAGATTGCCCATTATCTGTATTATTGACCTGGCGGCGCGTGTGCGTTCGTCCCTGTCAGTGATGGTCTTTATATGCTCAACCATCTTCTGTACATTCCGGCCGTATTCAGGAAGGGACATCTTTGATCTCTGAGTGTTATAATCGTGGTTCATTAAAGTGATTTTTTGCAAATTTAAGTATTTTTACTCGTAATGAGGTAATATGCTTACTTTATATTTGTATCATCAATAAACAATATTATCATGAGAATCATTACTCTTCTTCTTCTTTTTATTAGTGCAAATACTATTGCATCCGACAGGTACCCTGCCGGAAATACAGATGTGCTGCATTATGAATTCAGAATATTCCTGTCAGACAGTAGTGATCTTATAAGAGGTGAAGCCATAATCAGGCTGATTCATACGGCAGCTGGCGGGCAGGTAGCTTTGGATCTGACAGGCAGGGTTGATGGCGACAGGGGCATGACGGTGAAGCAGGTGAAGGAGGGTGACAGGATCGCTAAGTGGGAGCATAATGATGACAGGCTGCTGGTATTGCTTCCCGGGGAAAAGGCGGAAGGGGACACATCGGAAATATATATAAGCTGGTACGGTGTGCCTGCCGACGGGCTGATAATTTCAAATAACAGGCATGGCAACAGGACCTTTTTTGCCGATAACTGGCCCGACAGGGCAAGAAACTGGATACCATGCCTTGATCATCCTTCGGATAAAGCCACTGTGGATTTTAAGGTGTATGCGCCTGCAAGGTATAAGGTTGTGTCAAATGGTTTTCTTTATGAGGAAAGTGTTTTGCCTGAGGGTAATAAGCTTACACACTGGAAAGAGGAGATAAGCATACCTACTAAAGTGATGGTCATAGGGGTGGCGGAATTTGCTGTTCGTCTTGCAGGCAGGGTAGGAGATGTTGATATATGGAGTTGGGTGTTTCCGGAAGACAGGGAAGATGGCTTTTATGATTATGCGGTGGCGCTTGACCCCTATAACTGGTATAGTAAAATGATAGGTCCCTATGCCTACGAGAAGCTGGCCAATGTACAGTCAAAAACCATGTTCGGTGGCATGGAGAATGCCGGCTGCATATTTTATTCGGAGAGGTCGGTGACCGGTCAGGGCAGGGCAGAAAGACTGATAGCTCATGAGATAGCTCATCAGTGGTTCGGCAATTCAGTTACTGAACAGGACTGGCACCATATATGGCTGAGCGAGGGTTTTGCCACCTACCTGACAGCCCTGTACCAGGGCTATAAGGAAGGGGAGGCAAAGCTGGCGGACGTGATGAGTGTGTCGAGACAAAGGGTAATAGCATATTATAACCGGAATCCTTCTCCTGTGGTGGACACCACTATCTTTGACTTTATGAAGCTGCTTAGCACAAACTCATACCAGAAGGGGGCATGGGTTCTTCATATGCTGAAGAATAAGATTGGGGATGATATCTTCTGGGAGGGGCTGCAGACTTATTATGCCAGGTACAGAAACAGTAATGCCCTTACATCTGACTTTAAGGAAATCATGGAGGAGGTATCAGGTATGGAACTGGATGATTTTTTTCACCAGTGGTTATTTCTCAGCGGCCATCCCGTACTGGATATAAGCTGGACATATAACAAAAAGAGCAGTGAGCTGGCAGTGCTTGTTGAACAGCAGCAGGCCGGCCATATATTTGAGTTTCCTATGGAGCTGCAGATAAAGGGCAGTTCAGGTGAAAAGATTGAAAATGTGTTTATTTCCAGGGCCAGTCAGACTTTTGTTTTTAGTTCTGATAATCCACCTGATAAGGTAATAGCCGACCCCGGTGTTAAACTTCTTTTTGAGAACAGGTAAAAGTAAAAGGTTTTATTTGCTGTCCGGATACAGGCTCAGGGAAAATCAGAAGTTTTTTGAAAATATGCCAGAGATTAGGGTAGATTATGAATGAGCCTTAAGATATTCGAATATGAATCTGGAAAACTAATTTTTCCTGCTATATAGAATCTGCTGATGGTATTTATTGCTTTTCCAAAATTGCCAGGACAGTTTTTTTATAGGTGCGTGAGATTGGTAATTCATTGTTTTCAAGAAACACTGATTCCGCATCAAAAGACCTGATTTTATCAATGGCTACTAAAAAGGACCTGTGGATCCTTATAAAACCATATTCGTATAAGAAAGCTTCCAGATTTGATAAAGAATCATGAGTAACTATTGATTCATCTGTACAGACTATTTTAACGTAATCTTTCAGGCTTTCAATATACTGGATCTTTGAAACATCAATTTTATAGGTTTTGCGATCGGCTTTAACATTCAGGTAATCTACAGGTTTCTTCGTTAATCCAGACTTAACACTAAGGGGTTTATTGGTTCTTTCGTAGTATTTATTAATGGCTGAAACAAACCGGTCAAACGAAACAGGCTTTAATAAATAATCTATTACATCCAAATCAAAAGCCTCAACAGCATAATCCCTGTATGCAGTAGTGAAGATTACACCAGGAATATTTTTCAAGATCTGTAAAAATGAAATTCCGTCAATTTCAGGCATTTCAATATCGAGAAAAATCAAATCTACCTGTTTCTTGCGTAAACTGCTTATAGCCTGAAGGGCATTTTCACATTCATCCACTACTTCAAGCTCCGGTATCTTTTCTATATATACCTTTATGGCTTCACGAGCCAGGTACTCATCATCTACAATAAGACATTTAATCATTAATAATTTGTTGATTTATTGGAATTGACAAAAATACATCATAGCGGTTATTTTTTTCAGAAATTTCTAACTTGTAATTATCACTATAAAGTAAATCCAGTCGTCTCTTCACATTCACCAGGCCAATTCCACCAGTCTTATTCCTGATTGGGTTTTGACTTTTGCTGTTTGAAACTACAATCTCCAACATCTGATTAGCCTCATCTATGGAAATTTTTATCCATGATTTTTCCATAGATTTAGTAACACCGTGTTTAAAGGCGTTTTCAACGAAAGGAATAATTAACATAGGTGGAATTTGGATATCTTTTGAGGTAATATCGGAAGTAAAGTTAAGATTAACTCTATCTGAAAAACGAATTTTTTCAAGATCAATATAGTTTTCAATTATTCGAATCTCATTTGAGATGGGGATTTTAGGGGTATTAACTCTATAAAGGATGTAATCCAGTATGTCTGAAAGCTTCATAACTGTATTTGCCGTTTGTTCTGATTTTTTCATTGCCAATACATATATGCTGTTCAGTGTATTAAATAAAAAGTGTGGATTGATTTGGGTTTTAAGCATTTGCAGTTCTGCTTCAACTTTTTCTCTCTGCACTTTTTGTTCATGATAATCTTTTTCATTCCATCGTTTGTAGAACTTTATGGCGATTGCTATAAAAACAACAAAGAACAGGTTAAAAAAGAGCATCATTACATCAATCATCTCAGGAAATAAGCTGTACCCGTCATATAGCAGTTTTACCACTAAAAACAAGGTTAATAGTAACTGAATGTAGAAAAACAGCACAATGGCCACAAAAGCAAATGCAATGAATTCTTTTCGTTTATTTTTTAAAAGAATCCCCGGGATAAGGTAATAATTGAAAGTATAAACTGTGGCTATTGCAGCAACTAAGTTAATTAATGATGCAATAAAGGTATAGATATTTGCCTCGCTATATCTTTTATAGTAAAAGAAGAAAAAGGACCATGCACAAAACCAAAAGAAAATATGGATAGCAATTCTGACTATTTTATTTTGTGGTATATTCATCCGGTTGAAACTATTTCTGTTGTCGGATGGAACTCCCAATGGATTTCAATCATTTCAGGTGAGGTTCCAGGCCCGGCTTATGTTCGTTTTAACTTTCTCTTGTCAAATATCTGCATTATCATGATTTAATGAAGTAAATTTAGCCAGAATGCATTGTAGATTCTATAAATTACCGAAATATTAAGACTACTTCCAATTATTTGAATTAATTGGTTGATTGTTATTAAAAAACGGTTAAACAGATAATTTATAAAAATTGAGTTGGTTTCCGGTGTAGATTTGAATCAAAATTATTTGTTTAACTAATAACTATTGATTATGTCACTGTTCGAATTTTTATTTACAACTTTTAGCGGTATCACCTTACTATTAATTGGAGTATCCGTTTTGGGTGTGTTCTTTTATGGCCCATATTTAAGTATTCAGTTATATGGATTTAAAAAGAGAACCATTAAGAAAACAAATATAGACTCCTTGTTAGTTTTGGGTGTTGTTGTTTTTATTTCGGGAATTCTTAATCAAATTGCTGGAATGATTCAGGCTCTTGAAATGATGATTCAAAAAACTGATATTGAACCCCAAATTGTTATGGAGGGTATTATTGAGTCGTTCAAAATACCAGTATTTTGTGCTTTCGTACTAATCATTTCATTAATATTCTGGTATTTTAGCAAGAAAAAATGGGAATCGCTTAAAAGCTAAATCCCTGATTAATTAATAATCCGGTCAGATGAATCTGATCGGATTACTTTACTACAAGGCATTGAAAATGATCTGATTGAAAACATATGCTGAAGGGAAGAGCTTATTTTTTTCTTTTTTTAACAAAGCGCTTATCCCTGAAGCGCAGGGCACTCCACTTATCATCTATGCATACCTGCCTTACAGGTTTGAAACCATGGGCGCTGACAAGGTCCCAGCCCTTATCCCTGTTGATATCCGGATCATTAGTTTTTGAGCTTCCCCTGGGATAGGCAAACCAGAGTATGCCATCTTCCGAAAGGTTATGTATGCTCCGGGGGGCTGTCTCCCTGAGCTCAGACTCTTTCTTTATAAAAATAAGGAAGAAACCGTAAAGGTATTTCGGGTCTATCTCCTTATCAATCCTTACCGACGGCCTTACCTTTTTTATATCTTTAATGAATCCATTATTACCGTTAATAATGCATATCCTGTCCTGGTCCCTGTAATTAAGCTTCTTTAATAGATATTCCATTTCTGTCCCCTGCAAAATTTTTGCGTGACAAAAGTATAAAATCTTTTGCAAAGGATATAATCACTCTCATATTTGCAGACATACAGCTTTCTTCTTAACTTTGCAGTATCAAAGAAATGGGGTGCCTTAATATACGGGCTGAGATCATACCCTCTGTACCTGATGCGGATAATGCCGCCGTAGGAAAAGAGCCCTCATTCTTTTGATTTTTGTAATAATCAAATCAAAAGAAAAATGAAAAAACGATTATTTCGCTTATTGCTTCTGTCTTTCGTATTCTTCAGTGTAACAGCAAATGCCCAGGTCCGGAAATATACTATCAGCGGCAGGGTTACAGATGAAAACGGCATGCCTCTGCAGGGTGCTGCAGTTATTATCAAAGGTACATACCTGGGCGTGACTGCCGGTTCCGGTGGTGAGTTCAGCTTCAAGCCAATGCGCCAGGGCAGCTACACCGTGGAAGTGTCATTCCTTGGGTATAGAACCGAGGAGAGAGAGCTTGAACTGGACCGCGAACGCTACCTTGAATTTACCCTGGAGACAACACTCATTCCTGCTGACGAGGTAATCATTATGGGTACAAGAGCTACCGAATCCACTCCCGTTGCCTACAGTAACCTGGCAAGCGGGGAGATACAAAAGCTTAATACGGGGCAGGACCTGCCTTACCTGCTCTCGTCGCTTCCTTCGCTGGTCCAAACATCAGAGGCCGGAACCGGACTGGGCTACACCAATTTCAGGATAAGGGGTACGGGTCCCAGCAGGATAAACGTCACCATTGACGGCATACCGGTCAATGATGCTGAGTCACAGCAGGTCTTCTGGGTTAATATGCCCGACCTTGCATCTTCCATATCGGATATACAGGTGCAGCGGGGCGTGGGCACTTCAAAGAACGGGGCTGCCGCCTTCGGGGCAAGCGTTAACCTGCAGACAGAGATGCCATCCGATGAGGCCTATGCTATGATGAGTAGCAGTGCAGGCTCCTTTAATACCTTTAAAGGTACCGTAAAGGCAGGGACAGGTTTGATCAATGACAGGTTTAAGATGGATCTGAGGCTGTCTGGACTGACAACAGATGGCTATATAGACCGCAGCGGCTCCGACCACCGTTCGCTGTTCCTGACAGGCTTGTATAATTCGAAGATCGGGACCTTTAAAACCAATGTTATTCTGGGAGAGGAAGTGACAGGCATAAGCTGGTGGGGTGTACCGGAGGGTATGCTTGACAGCGCGCGCACCTATAACCCGGCAGGTGAATACACTGACTCATTCGGGGATACACGCTATTATAAAGATCAGAAGGACAATTATAATCAGTATCATTTTCAGGTCCTGTATAATAAAGACATAGGTGAATATCTGCAGCTGAATGCTGCTTACCATTTTACCTACGGCGCAGGTTATTATGAGCAGTACAGGGAAGATGAGCTGCTGTCAGGCTATAACCTTCCCAACTGGATGGCTGGTCCAATTCTTATTGACAGGGTGGATATTATCAGGCGAAAATGGATGCTTAATAATTTCTATGGGGGCATGGCCGGAATAGAATACAGTAAGGGCAATCTGGATATCAATGCAGGTGCCGGCATTAACAGGTATATAGGTGATCACTTCGGCAGGGTTGTCTGGATGAGGGTGGCCGGATGGACGGAGAAGGGCTACCAGCCCTATTTCAACAGTGCCATGAAGAGCGAGCTTAATTTCTTTGCAAAGGCTGACTACAGGGTCAGCAGCAGTGTCAGTGTGTTCGGCGACATGCAGTACCGCCGTATCAACTATATTATGGAAGGTGAAGATGATGACCTGATGGACCTGGGTATGAGCCGCGAATTTAGTTTTTTCAATCCCAAAGCCGGACTTTTCTTTGATATAGACCAGAACCAGGATGCCTTCCTCTCACTCTCCGTGGCTAACAGGGAGCCTACAAGGGCTAATTATAAAGATGCCAAAGGAGATCCTGAAGCTATGCCCCGGCCTGAAACATTATATGACCTGGAAGCAGGCTATGACCTCAGTCGCTCAAGGTTTATGGCGGGGGTCAACCTGTACTACATGCATTATAAGGATCAGCTGGTGCCTACGGGTGAACTGAGCAATGTGGGATATCCCATTATGACCAATGTGCCGCTGTCTTACCGTGCGGGACTGGAACTAACAGCTGCCATTAAACCGGCAGAGCTGTTCGAGTGGAGCGCCAACGCAACACTCAGCAGTAACAGGATAAAGAATTTTGTGGAGCATTATGTGGATTACAGTACGGTAACAGACGAGGAGACAAGCATGACCAAAGATCATGGTGATGTAAATATAGCCTATTCGCCCTCCCTGATAGTAAACAGTGATATGGCAGTCTATCTGTTCCGTAACCTTGAACTGCATCTGATCAGCAAATATGTGGGCAAGCAGTATTTTGATAATACAAACAGTGAGGACCGCTCCCTTGATCCTTACTTTGTCAATAATATAAGGCTTGATTACAGCTTCACCCTGGAGGCTGTTGAGAATATATCCCTTCAGCTGCAGATCAATAATGTCCTTAATTCATTATACGAGAGCAATGCCTATGGCGGAAATTATTATGTTGACGGACAGGAATATACCTGGGCCTATTATTTTCCCCAGGCTGGCATTAATTACCTGCTTAGGGCAGCAGTAAGCTTTTGATTATTATGGAATGGCTTGCCGAACATTATATCGAGGTATTCGGGGCACTTACCGGTATCATTTACGTGGTGCTGGAGATAAGGCAGAGTATATGGCTCTGGCCCCTGGGACTCCTTACCTCAGGCATCTATGTCTGGGTCTTCTACAGCACAGGGTTCTATGCCGATATGGGACTGCAGGCTTATTATGTGCTGATAAGCATCTATGGCTGGTACTGGTGGCTCCGGGGAGCACAGAAATTTGATTCTGGCAGGCTGCCGGTAGTACGCATAAAAAGGAAACCGGCAGTTGTGCTTTTCCTTGTCTTCCTCTTCCTTTTCGCTGCAATATGGTATATACTTAATAATTATACCGACTCATCCGTACCGGTGGGCGATGCTTTTACCACCGCGCTGTCAATAGTGGCTACCTGGATGCTGGCACGTAAGATAATAGAACACTGGATATTATGGGTGGTGGCCGATATAGTGTCGATGGGCCTTTATATTTACAAGGGGCTTTACCCCACGGTAATATTGTTTGTTGTTTATACCGTGATGGCAGTTATCGGTTACCGTGAGTGGAGAAAAACCCTTGCCGGCTGGAGTTTGCAGACTGAAGACATAAAATAGCTCATAACTTTTTCCCTTATACATAATACTTTTTCCTTTATACTTAATACTTTTATCTTTTGTCTTTTATAGTAATGAGACTCACA
>CAZGUR010000084.1:0-8964 GCA_964529295.1 uncultured Rikenellaceae bacterium
GCCCGCTGGCTTTACCCGCGTATGTTCACCCCTGAATTTGCGCGCAGTGCCGATGTGTTTATGGTTTATATTATGCTTGTTATACCAAGGCTGCTGTTTCCGCATACCATTATAATAGGCAGGAAGAAAACAGGTGTGGCCATGACTGCTGCAATTATTGAACTGACACTTAATATACCGCTGAGCCTGTGGCTGGTTGCCGATTATGGATCTGTGGGTGTGGCCCTGGCAACCTTCGTTGTGTATTTTATAGGCAAGGGATATATAGCAGGCTACCTCTGGGTAAAAATGAAGATCAAACCGGCAGATTATATACCCATGTTAACATTCCTGATTTATTCGGTTCTGCTAACCATACTGTTTGTGCTTATAGACCACAGGATAATCGATATCAGCTAAAATCTGCCCTGAACCTATCCTTGAAAAAAAACTCTATATTTGTATCTCTTTGTTCCATGTAAATAATGACATGAGATAGTCATGTAGCTGGTGAAGCAGAGCATCCGCAAAGGATTTATTTCTTTTGATAATAAAAAAATTCTGACTTGTGAATAAGCTGGAAAAGTACTTTAAACAATACAGGGATAATATAGTTGGCATTGACGAGTATTATGACTCACCTTACGGAAGGCAGCAGATAGTGTATTGCGACTGGATTGCCAGCGGAAGACTGTACAGGCCGCTGGAAGAAAAGGTTGTGAATCAATTCGGCAAATTTGTTGCCAATACGCATACCGAGACAAGTGAAACAGGTAAACGTATGACCTGGGCTTATCACGAGGCACAGAAAATTATCAAGGAACATGTTAATGCCGGTCCAGGCGACGTACTTATAACAGCCGGTTCGGGTATGACCACTGTGATAAATAAGTTCATGCGTATTATGGGGCTTAAAAGCTGCCAGCATAAGGATCTGCCCTGCCTGAAGGAAGTCGAAAAACCCATTGTGTTTATTTCCCATATGGAGCATCATTCAAACCAGACATCCTGGTATGAAACCCTTACCGATGTGGTTGTTCTCCCTCCGGGCGACGGCTTGCTTGTTGATCCCGGTATACTCAGGAAGGAGCTTGATAAGTACCAGGACAGGAAGTTTAAATTCGGTTCTTTCACAGCCTGTTCAAATGTCACAGGTGTGTGCACTCCTATTTATGAGCTGGCAAGGATAATGCATGAGCACGGGGGTATTTGCCTTATTGACTTCGCTGCTTCTGCCCCTTATGTTGATATTGATATGCATCCTGCCGATCCCATGGAAAAGCTGGATGCAATATTTTTCTCCCCCCATAAATTCCTGGGGGGACCGGGATCTTCGGGTGTAATGGTGTTTGATTCGGCTCTTTATACAAGAAAGGTGCCGGATAATCCGGGTGGCGGGACTGTTGACTGGACCAATCCATGGGGTGAATATAAGTATGTTGATGATATTGAAGTGAGGGAAGACGGGGGAACACCGGGTTTCCTGCAGGCTATACGCACCTCCCTGGCAATAAGGCTGAAGGATATGATGGGAACAGATATGATCAGGAAAAGGGAAGATCAGCTGGTGCAGAAAGCATTCAGCGCACTCAGGTCGATAAAAGGCCTTAAAATACTGGCAGATAATATTGAAGACCGCCTGGCTGTTTTTTCTTTTTATCTTGAAGATATACATTATAACCTGGTTGTTAAGATTTTAAGCGACAGGTACGGGATACAGACCAGGGGCGGCTGTGCATGTGCCGGTACTTACGGGCATTATCTTTTGCAGGTGACATATGATAAAAGCCACGAGATAACAAGTAAGATAAACAGTGGCGACCTGTCTGAGAAACCCGGATGGATAAGAATGTCCCTGCATCCTACGATGACGGACAGTGAGCTGGATTATGTTCTTAATTCAATAAGGGAGATATCAGAAAATATCAGCGAATGGGAGAAAGACTATATTTATATAAAGAAGAGTAACGAGTTTGTTCATAAAAATGAATCCCCGGGATCAGATCAAATTGTAAAAAACTGGTTTCAAATCGATAATTAAAGAATCGGGATATGCATATTAAGGAAGTTATTGATCAAAAAGACAGTAAAAGGTTTCTGGAATTTCATAAATGGCATTACCGGAATGATCCCCACTGGGTTTGTCCGCTCGACTCCGAATTCAATGCCGTATTCGATCCTGAAAAGAACCGTACCTTTAAACATGGCATTCTTACAAGGTGGTTGTTGCTTGATGATGACCGTAAGATGATTGGCCGTATAGCTGCTTTTATAGATCATCACCGTTCAAAAGCATACAGGCAGCCTACGGGCGGACTGGGCTTTTTTGAGGTTGTCGAAGATGAGAAGGCGGCATTCATGCTTTTTGATACAGCGGTGGCATGGCTTAAGGAAAACGGTATGGAAGCTGTTGACGGTCCAATAACCTTCGGATCAAATGAAACAAACTGGGGACTGCTTGTTGAGGGCTATGTGCAACCCACTTACGGGATGCCTTACAATAAGGAATATTACAGGGACTATTTTGAGGAATACGGGTTTAAGAATTATTTTGACCAGTTTAGTTTTAACAGGGATCTTGCCTCGGTAAATGTTTTTCCGGAACGCTTTATGAAGATTGCCGAATGGGTGAGCCGTAAACCCGGGTACTCATTCGAGCATTTCAGCTTCAGTAATGCCGATAAGTATATCAATGACCTGGTGGATATATATAATACCACATGGTCAGAGTTCCGGGAAGACTTTCAGCCGATGGAACCAGCGGATTTTAATGATACACTGAAAAAAGGAAAGGCTTTCCTTGACCCCGAGCTGATATGGTTTGCCTACCATAACGGTGATCCTGTGTCCTTTTTCGTTATGTTCCCTGACCTGAACCAGATACTCAGTCATATGAACGGTAAGCTTAATGCCTGGAATATACTTAAATTCTTCTGGCTGAAAAGAAAGCACACCATGACACGCATCAGGGCCATAGTTGCCGGTGTTAAGCCTGCTTACAGGAACAGCGGTATAGAATCAGCAATATTCAAATGCCTGTATCACGTTTTTATGAAGAAACGGTATTATAAGGACCTTGAACTGTCGTGGGTGGGCGACTTCAATAAGAAGATGCTGTCAGTATATAAGGCAGTGGGCGCCGAACAGTCAAAGGTACATGTTACCTACAGGTACCTGATAAATAAGGATATTGAGTTTATCCGTTTGAAAGATGAAATGGATGAGCTGGTGGGCGAAAATGAAGATAAATAATGGAATAATAAATTAAAACTTTGTGTTTTAATAATTCTTGATTAATTTTGCGAGCCCTAAGAGTAGGAATTATATTTAAAAAACAGATAGAGATGAAAAAGGGAATACATCCGGAAGATTACAGGTACGTGGTGTTCAAGGACATGTCAAATAACATATCCTTTTTGACAAGATCTGCCGCTCCATCACGCGAAACGGTAAAATGGGAAGATGGCAATGAATACCCGCTGATAAAGCTGGAGATATCAAATACATCGCATCCTTTCTATACCGGTAAGATGAAACTTGTTGACACGGCAGGTCGTGTTGATAAATTCATGAACCGTTATAAGAATCATATGGATAAGAGTAAGAAATAGGACAAATTTACCTTTATTGTCAAGCCCCTGGTTATAAGGGGCTTTTTTTTTGTCAGCCTGTGTGCTGAAGGCTGGCATAATGATTGCTATTATAAGAAGGAACCGAAAATTACTGTTATTACTGAAACAAAATGTAATTTTGGCATATTAATGGAATATGGATAGAAAACAGAATAAAGCATTGAATAATATTTTTTTACCGGACATTGTGGATGATGAAGGAGAGATAATACCTATTATCGCTGATGGTGATGATGAAGGGATGGATGACAGCCAGGTTCCTGATGAACTGCCTGTACTGTCACTCAGAAACAATGTTCTGTTTCCCGGTGTTGTGCTTCCTATCTCAATAGGAAGATCAAAATCAGTCAAACTGATAAGAGACGCTTATGAGGGTGAGAAAATTGTAGCTGCCGTGGCACAGGTAGATCCTGAAATTGAAGATCCCCGGTTTCGCGACCTCCATCGTATAGGTACTGTCGGGCATATAGTCAAGCTGCTCGAAATGCCCGACGGGTCAACCACGGCAATAATACAGGGCAGAAAAAGGATTGAACTGATAGAGACGGTAAGGGACACTCCATACCTGGTGGCAAGGGTATCCGTAAAGCCGGAGGAGAAAACAAAGGAAAAGACCAGGGAGTTTGAGGCAATAGTGAGTTCCCTCAAAGATATGTCACTCAGGATAATAAAGCTTAATCCCGGCATAGCCCAGGAGGCATCATTTGCAATAAAGAATATAGAGAACAGGACTTACCTGATAAACTTTATCTGCTCGAACACTGAAATAAAGGTAAAAGAGAAACAGAAGCTTCTGGAAGCTGAAAGTCTTCATGAAAGGGGAATAATGCTCCTTGAAAACCTGGTGCAGGAAATGCAGCTGCTGGAGTTGAAAAATGAACTTCAGTCTAAGGTTAAGTCTGACCTTGACCAGCAGCAACGGGAGTTTATGCTGCTGCAGCAGATGAAAACAATTCAGAATGAACTGGGTGATAATCCACAGGAGAAAGAGATTGAGGAATTCAGGGAAAAGGCAAAGGACAAAAAATGGTCAGAAGAGGTGGAGGCAGTCTTCAATAAAGAACTTGATAAGCTTCAGAGACTGAATCCGGCAGCAGCAGAATATTCTGTGCAGGTGAATTACCTGCAGACGCTGGTTGACCTGCCCTGGTCTGAGTTCACTGAAGACAATCTTGATCTCGGACATGCTAAAAAAATACTTGATCAGGATCATTATGGACTGGAAGAGGTTAAAGAAAGGATACTCGAGCACCTGGCGGTGATTAAGCTGAAAGGTGATCTTAAATCTCCCATATTATGCCTTTATGGTCCCCCGGGTGTGGGTAAAACATCACTGGGCAGGTCTGTTGCCCGCGCACTTGGCAGGAAATGTGTCAGAATGTCACTGGGCGGACTGCATGATGAAGCCGAAATAAGAGGACATCGTAAAACATATATAGGAGCTATGCCCGGTCGTGTGGTGCAGAATATAAAGAAAGCAGGCTCATCAAACCCGGTATTTATTCTTGATGAGATAGATAAGGTGGGTAAGGATTTCAGGGGTGACCCGGCTTCAGCCCTGCTTGAGGTGCTGGACCCGGAACAGAATGATGCCTTTCATGACAACTTTCTTGAGATGGAATATGACCTGTCCAATGTCTTATTTATAGCAACAGCAAATACCCTTTCCACTATAAGTCCGGCTTTGCGTGACAGGATGGAGCTGATAGAGATCAATGGTTATCTTCTGGAGGAGAAGATAGAGATAGCAATGAGACACCTGCTGCCAAAGCAGCTTGAAAATCATGGGGTCAAAAAAAGCCAGCTGAAGCTTAAACGGCAGGTGCTGGGGGGCGTGATAGATAACTATACCAGGGAATCGGGTGTCAGGGAGCTTGATAAAAGATTGTCAAAAGTAATACGAAGTACAGCAAGTGATATAGCTTATGGTAAGGAGCATGATGCCTCACCCGGATTTGAAAAGATAACTTCAATACTTGGTCCGCCTAAATATAAAAGGGAAGAGTATGCAGGTAATGAGCAGGCAGGAGTGGTTACCGGTCTGGCCTGGACAGCAGCAGGGGGTGAAATATTGTTTATCGAAACCAGCCTCAGCAAGGGTACGGGTAAACTGACACTGACGGGTAACCTGGGTGATGTGATGAAAGAATCCGCAATAATCGCCCTCGAATACCTTAAATCACATGCCGGAATATTGGGTTTGCCTGATAATTTCTCTGACAACTGGAATGTGCATTTGCATGTCCCGGAAGGAGCAATACCCAAAGACGGACCCTCGGCCGGTATCACAATGGCAGCATCCATAGCCTCAGCTTTTACACAGCGCAAGGTGAAACGTAATATAGCCATGACAGGCGAAATAACCCTGAGAGGAAAGGTGCTGCCTGTTGGCGGCATAAAGGAAAAAATACTGGCAGCACGGAGGGCCGGACTTAAAGAGATCATATTATCCTCCGATAATAAAAAGAATGTTGATAATATAAAGGATGTATATCTTAAAGGGCTGAAATTTTCCTACGTTGATACAATAATGGATGTACTGGATTTATCTCTTTTAAAACAGAAGGTTGCAAATCCGAGGAAGATAGTTTAATTTTAATCTTTTGCCGCTTATGACAGATGAAGAAAAAAGAATAGCAGTTTTCCCGGGTTCATTTGACCCTTTTACACGTGGTCATGAGTCTATTGTTAACAGGGCCCTCAATCTGTTTGATGAGATAATAATTGCCATTGGTGCCAATGCCCTTAAGGATGGTTTTTTTACCCTTGAAAACAGGGAAAGGATGATCAGTGATGTGTTCAGGGGAATAGATATGGTAAAGGTTACTCACTACAAAGGCCTTACTGTGGACTTCTGCAGGGAGAAAAAAGCATCTTACCTGCTCAGGGGCGTCAGAACAGCAGCTGACTTTGAATATGAAAGGGCTATCGCCCAGCTTAATAAGGCCATGGCCCCGGAAATAGAATCGGTTATGCTGCTGACAACACCCGACCTTACACCGGTAAACAGCACCATAGTGCGTGATATTATACGCAATGGTGGTGATGCCTCCCAGTTTCTGCCTTCAAGCATTGATATCAATAATTACCGTTAGATGATCAGAATTATACTGTTAATCAGTGGGATTGTCTTTTATTCCGCAGTAGCAGAAGGGGGAGAGCTACGGCTCAGATTTTATGCCAAAGATACTGCAGGGACAGAGGTACAGATCAGTGGATATGCCACGGGTGCTGCAGGTGAATATATTGAGGTATACAGTCAGGCTGACCCTGTAACCGGCGTTTCTGACATGATTGACAGGGTACAGGTTATGGATGATAATTATTTTACCCTCAGTGTGGATTGCGACGGTCTGTGCTGGCTCAGATTGAGATATGGTGTTTATGATCTGCTGGTACTGGTTGAAGAAGGGGGTTCATATGAAACAGAGCTGCCCCGTTTTACAGGCCTGACCGCGGGCGAGAAGCTTAATCCTTTTTTTAAACACAGGGTAAGCCAGATTAAACTTGCCGGCAATGGTAATATTAATAACAGCATACGGTTTATTGATTCGCTTTATTTTGATTATACTGCCCGTATAACACGCGGGATTTATCTTGGTGAACAGCTCAGAAGCAGGGATTCCCTGCTGAAATCGTTTGAGGGCCTCAGGGAGAAGCAGTTGAAGGAATATTCACTGAAGTACTTTGAATGCAGGCATTGCCTGCTCAGGATGATATCTGAAAGGAGAAATATACCTTCTTCTGATGATATTCAGCTGATAAATAAAGAATTTTTACCGGGCATGCCTGCCTACACGGATCTTGTAAGCCAGGTTTTCAATGGCTACCTGCGCCGACTGTCGGCCAGCCGGAACAGCGATGCAATACGTGCCCGTATCAACTCAGCCGGCCCCTATCGTGACATAAGAGATATCCTGGTAACAGACGGACTGCTGAGCAATGAGTCACTGCTTGAATATGTACTGCTGGAGAACCTGCATAATGAATATTATAAAAGCTATTTCAGGAAAGAAGCAGTTGAGGAAATTATTGAAAGGATGACTGAGAATGCATCTGACGATTATAACAGGAAGCTGGCAGTCAGGATAATCGAAAAGATAAACAGGCTTAAGCGCGGCAACAGACCGCCTGGTTTCAGTCTTGAAGATAAGGACGGTGAAGTATATACCCTCGACAGCCTGAGAGGTAAACATACTATACTTGTATTCGGAACAGTGGCCTTGCCAGATACCAGGGCGGAGCTTGATATACTGAACAGCTGGGCGGGACAGTATGATGAACATCTTTCAGTGCTTGTTATACTGCTTGATGAGGATTTTGAATCGTCGCTGGAGAAGCTGGGGGAGGAAAACTATAATTTTATCTTTCTTGACGGACATGGTTCAGGGAGCCTGGAAGAAATCTATGATTTAAAATATCTGCCGGCATTTTATTTCCTTGACAGGGATATGAGACTGATAGAGTCGCCCGCTCCTTTCCCTTCCGAAAACTTAAAGGGCTCAGTCGTTCCCAAGCTCTGAGATGGCATTATGGATAACATCGGATATTGACGGCCAGGTGCTGCCGTGCACCTGTTGAAGGTCGTATTTATCAAACCACCTGACTTCTGAAATTCCCTCTTCTTCCTGTGGCAGGGCACTGCCCTCTCCGGTATAAGCAAAAACAAACCAGTTAGTTACCTTCAGTATGTCTTTACCACCAGCTTTATAGATATGATAGCCTGGTTTAAGCCTGCTTATTAGATCGCCCGGAACCAGTCCCGTCTCCTCCTTTATCTCCCGGGCAGCACATTCATGTATGGACTCCCCTTCCTCAAGATGACCCTTGGGCGCGTCCCACCTGCCGTGCCTTTTAATAAATAATAATTCCTGCCTGTCATTAAATAAGAGTCCGCCAGCCGCCGTCCTTAGCTCAAAATATCCCTTAAAAGCCTGCCAGAGAGCATCTATTTTGTATGAATATATATTGAGGGAAGCTATTTCGGGCTTATTGAGGAAGGCAGATATTTGTGTATAAAGCTCATCAATGTCATGGTATTTATGGAATAAGCAGTATTTTTGCATGCGGTCGGGTTGACTGCTGATTACTATAAACCTGCTATCAAGATAAATCTTATACATCGATCTATGGAAAATATTGCAAAATCAATTGCAGCTTATCTTTTACAAATTAAAGCAATTAAACTGCAACCGTCAAATCCGTTTACATGGGCCTCAGGCTGGAAATCGCCTATTTACTGTGATAACAGAAAGACCCTTTCCTTTCCCCGTGTCAGGCAGGCAATCAGGGATGCTTTTGCAGAAAGGGTGAGGGAGTTATACCCTGATGCTGAAGTGATAGCTGGTGTTGC
>CAZGUR010000084.1:8974-12147 GCA_964529295.1 uncultured Rikenellaceae bacterium
CACAGGGGCTAGTGCCCATGGCATACTGGTTGCAGAGGAGCTGGGACTCCCCTTTATCTATGTACGGTCAGGAGCCAAAGGTCATGGTCTGGGTAACCGCATTGAAGGGTTTTATGAAAAAGGGCAGAAGGTGGTTGTAATTGAAGACCTGATCTCTACAGGAGGAAGCAGCCTTACGGCTGTCAGTGCCCTGAGGGAAGCCGGTTGCAATGTGCTTGGGATGCTTGCCATCTTCACCTACGGGTTTAAGAAAGCAGAGGATAACTTCCGGGATAATGATTGCAGCTTGTCCACTTTAAGTGATTATAACAGCCTGGTGGAGAAGGCTGTTGAAACAGGATATGTTACGGATGGCGACCTGGATACACTCGGACAGTGGCGGCAGGACCCTTCAAACTGGGGTAAATAAGACAATATGGAGAATTTCAGTTCATATGAGAGCAGGATAGCTAAGATAGGTGCAGGATCAGCAGAGATATTTGATTTTGTAAGTGATATGAGAAATTTTAAACGTTTCCTTCCTGAAAAAACAGTGCAAAACTGGCAGGCCTCCCCTGATGAGTGTTCATTTGAAGTGACACCGGTAGGCAGGTCAATGATAAAAATAGTACGCAAAGACCCCCACAACACGGTGAAATTTTCCGGCCAGGGGATGAATAATACTGAGTTTTTTATATGGGTACAGCTAAAGGAGCTTGCTGAAAAGGATACAAGGGTTAAGCTGACCATTAAAGCCGATCTTAACCCTGGAATAAAACTGATAGCCTCAAAGCCTATAAATGATTTCCTGGAAAAGATGGTGAGAGGGATGGAGAAATTTGATGATTGGGGGAATATCAATCACTGAACTGCATCACTGAACCGGATACCTGAACTTAATTACTGAACTCAATCTCCTTGAACCCGTAATAACTCACTTTGGCGTCAGTCGATTCAATAATAAGCCTGCCATAGCCGTCAACACCTACTATCCTGCCTTGCAGCCGGTCACCAGCTGCTGTGCTGAACTGAGCTGTTTCGTTAAACCTGTATAACCTTTCAAGGTACCTTTTATTGATAAATGACAGCTGTCCGGAGCACAGCCTGTCGTACCACAGGTCAAATATGCGACAGAAATCAGACAGCAGCTGTTCAGTATGGTATTCACGCCCGTTTAGTATTTTCAGCGAGACAGGATTAGGTAAGGCGGAAGGAAATACGGTCTGGTTGATATTAATGCCTGTACCTATAATCGTATTTACTATTTTATTTCCTTCAAGGGCATTTTCAATAAGTATACCTGCAATTTTGTCATCTTTATGGTAAATGTCGTTTGGCCATTTAATACTTATTGATGATGCATAATCATCAAGCAGTTCAGCTATCGCCAGTGATACAGCTTTTGAAATCATAAATTGCTGTCCGGCTTCAAGAAAGTCAGGGTAGAGTATTATACTCATAGTTAGGTTTTTGCCGGGCTCGCTTATCCAGTTGCTGCCTTTCTGGCCCTTGCCTTCACTCTGCTCGTATGCATATATCAGGGTACCTTCCTCCGGCCTGTTACTGCTCAGTATCTGTGCTGCCAGTGCATTTGTTGATGACAGTTTTTCACGGTAAATAATATTTGAACCTATAATCATGATATTCAGCCTGTTAATATAGTAGTATGTGGCTTTTTCACCTGGACTGGTATTTTTTGACAATCTGGCATTGTAATTGTAATTATTATGATGCGATGACAAAAGTAAAAATAATGTTCGTATTTTTACGGGCGTTAATAATGTAATAAACAGAATCTGAGATTAATGACAGAAAAGAGTGACGGGAAATTACCACTGATTGATAATATAATAAACGGGATCTTTGAGAAAAAAGGGGAAAGGGTTGTACTACTTGATTTCAGGGCTATTGAAAATTCAGTATGTGACTATTTCATAATATGCCATGGTAATTCAGTTACACAGGTTGATTCAATAACTGATGCAATAGAGTTAAATGTTAAGCGAAACACAGGAGAACACCCACATCACAGGGAGGGTCTTGAGAATTGTCTGTGGGTACTGCTGGATTATGGTAATGTGGTTGTTCACATATTCCAGGAGGAGTACAGGGAATATTACAGGCTTGAATCGTTGTGGGCTGATGCAGTTATTGAAGAGATAAAGGATAAATAAAAAAATCAGGCACAGCAATGACAGAGAAGAGTAAAAGGGAACAAAATACAGGAAGCCAGGGAAGCGGAGCAGGTAGCGGATCTGGAAGCGGCCAGGGTAAGAACGGAAAACCCAAAATAAATCCTACATGGATATACCTTGCAATAGGCGTAGGCCTTATTGCCATTAATTTTATGTTTGGAGGCAAGCAGGTTGAGAAGGCTGAGCAGTGGAGGGAAGTTGAACAGATGATACAGGAAAAGGATGTCCGTAAAATTATTGTGGTCAATAAGGAGTTCGCGGAAATATACCTGACTGCCCAGGCACTTGAATCAGGCAGATATCCTGATGTTTCATCTTCAGGCAACTTAAGCCTGTCCGGACCTTCACCCAATTATATCTATAATTTTGCCACAGTTGAACTCTTTGAGTCGAGACTGGCAGAGATACAGGAAGAGTATAACTACTCTGAATCAGAATGGATACATCCTATTTACGAGACCAGGAAGAATTATTTCGGGGAGGTGCTGGGCTGGATATTGCCCATGCTTATCATCCTGGCCATATGGTTGTTTATTTTCAGACGCATGGCCGGAGGAGGCTCAGGCGGTGCAGGCGGTGCCGGTAATATTTTCTCGGTTGGCAAATCAAAAGCAAAAATATTTGACCGGGAATCAAATGTGAAGATAGACTTCACTGATGTTGCCGGCCTTGAGGAGGCCAAGACAGAAGTTAAAGAAGTGGTTGACTTTCTCAAGAACCCGAAAAAATATACCACACTGGGTGGGAAGATACCTAAGGGTGCGCTTATTATAGGCCCTCCCGGAACAGGTAAGACATTGCTGGCCAAGGCTGTGGCGGGCGAGGCCAATGTTCCATTCTTTTCAATATCGGGATCAGACTTTGTGGAGATGTTTGTGGGTGTTGGCGCCTCAAGGGTGCGCGACCTTTTTAAGCAGGCAAAAGAAAAAGCACCGTGTATAGTGTTTATTGATGAGATAGATGCAGTGGGCAGGGCCAGGGGCAGGAACCCGAGTATGG
>CAZGUR010000085.1:0-11975 GCA_964529295.1 uncultured Rikenellaceae bacterium
CCGGAAAAGCTGATCGATGCACTGCTTGAAGGGCCTGACAGTACCAGGATACAGGGAGCAATTATTGATCCTCTCGATAAAAAGAAAGAAGAATGGTTTAGCAAAAGCCTTGTGAGAGCATTTGTTTTCAAGGTCGTTGACACGGTTTCCGCCAATCCAGGTATTAAGGTGGATACCATAAAATTATTTGAGAAGGAAGAGGAGTTGTCATATTCGATGTTTGAGGACATGAAGGAGCAAGAGATTGTGGACAGCTTACTCGGTAAAGGGTTTTATGAGAACAACAGCACTCTGGTTGACACTCTTCTTTCTGATGTGGAGGATGAATTCCTTGTAGCGCTGGAGACGGATTCATATCTGGTACAGACCTTTATGCCCGGTGAGCTTAGCTCAACAAATGCTTATATTGATGATGATGGCAATATCCTCTGGGAAGTTAAAGGCGAGGTCTTCCTTTCTGCCGATTATAATATGTGGGCTGAGTCCAGTTCCACTAACCTCTGGGCCTGGATTATTACGGGAGCTTTCCTGCTGTTTGTTGTCAGCGGTCTGGCAGTGAGGGTTTTCAGACGGAGACGGAGCAAATAGCTGGCACCGGGCAGATAATATTTGCAATAAAAAACGGCAGGCCCCATGAAAAAGCCTGCCGTCTGCATAAATCGGAAACTGCTGTTTGGCTAACGGTAATCATCAAGTATTTCCATTAACTTTTTCCTTGTAAAGAATATACGGCTTTTTACTGTCCCTATCTTAAGATCCAACTTTTCTGCTATCTCTTTGTATTTAAATCCCTGTACATGCATTCTGAACGGTATTTTGAACTCATCTTCAAGGCTTTCAATAACCTTTTCCAGCTCATCAACGGAATAGCTTGATTCGGGAGAAAGGAATCCCGAATCCTGGGGAAGGTTCAGAAAATAGAGGTCCTGTGAACCGTCAATTATGGTATTTTGCTTAACCGACCGCCTGTAGTTATTGATGAAAGTGTTCTTCATAATAGTAAATACCCACGCTTTGAGGTTTGTGTAATCCACAAACTTATCCTTATAGGTAATGGCTTTCATATATGTATCCTGTACCAGGTCTTCTGCCCTGGTTTGATCGCTTGTCAGACTCAAAGCAAACTTCATCATGTTGTCTTCGAGACTTATCAGGTTTTTATTGAATTCAACTGCTGTCATCTGTATATAAATTTTGGGTTTAAAATCTACATCAAAAATACAGTGATATATTCGGATATACAAATCCTAATATCCTTTAAAGGGTAAATTATAGTGTTTAGTACAAATAGTGAGAAATTCATAATGCTCATAAAAACAATAACATAAGTGTTATTATTTATCCTGATTGTAAAATTGCTTCTAAATAAGGAATTAGAAAAACCAATTAATTATGTAAAGTGTTAGGACATTTGATTCTGTATATCCGGAGGTGTGAAACTGTAATTATTCTTAATTTCGTATCTTTAGTTTTTCTGTGTTTCATTTAAGATAGAATAATCTGTTTAAACCTTGGAAATAAAACTGAACCTTTCGGAAAAGCATGAACTGCATGGTATTTACCAGCCTGTCAGCGATGCAAAAGCTGCAATAATAATGGTACACGGACTGGGAGAGCACATTTCAAGGTATAAGGAGATGGCTGCCTTTTTTAACAGCAGAAATTATTCGTTTACAGGGTTTGATTTGCCCGGACACGGACATTCATCCGGGAGAAGAGGACATATAGATAATTTCGGACAATATAATGATATAATATCGGCCATGGTTGATTTTGTCCGGGTAAGGGAAGGAGACATAGCCCTGGTCCTTTACGGGCATAGTCTGGGTGGAGCTGTGGCTCTTAATTACCTGGCCGGTGCTAATGTTATTGATAAAGCCATAGTTACTTCGCCATGGTTAAAGCTTGCTGTTTCACCATCCCCTTTTAAAATTTTACTTGCCGGGATTATGAACAGCTTAATGCCTTCCTTATTGCAGCCATCAGGGCTTGACCCTGAGGATATATCATCTGATAAAGATGTTGTGGAAAAGTATGATACTGATCCTCTCGTGCATAATAAAATTTCAGTGCGTTTATTTGCTTCAGCGACTGCAAATGCACGTACACTTCTGGAAATGGAAGAAGGTATTAAAATTCCGGTATTATTAATGCACGGTGCTGATGACCGTATAACATCTGCAGAGGGTTCTTCTGTTTTTGCCGGCAGAAACAGCAAAACAGAGCTGAAGATATGGGAAAAAGGACTGCATGAATTGCATAATGAAGTTTTCAGGGATGAGGTTTTGGATTATATAATTAAATGGCTGGAGTAAAGGGATGGAGTTTCGAACAAAGATAGAAATCCCCGGAGTACCGGGAATGATTACTTATGATTCTAATGTGATCTTTATTGGGTCATGTTTTGCAAATGAGATGGGAAAAAATTTTCATCTTGGTAAAATGAATGCCCTGGTCAACCCCTTAGGGGTATTATATAATCCGGGATCCACTGCACATGCCCTGGAATTGATGATGTCGAACGTGGTATATACAAAGGATGATATTTATTTCCATGATAATAAGTACCTGAGTTTTGATCATGATACAAGCTTTTCTTCAGTCAGCAGGGAGGAATGTCTGAACAGGATAAACAGTTCTCTCACAGGAGCCCGCAGTTTTTTACGCAATGCTTCTTTCCTGTTTGTTACTTTTGGTACAGCGCGGGTTTTCAGATGGAAGAAAGATAACAGGCTGGTGGCTAACTGCCATAAGATACCTGCATCAGATTTCACCCGTCACCTTCTTGATGCGGAAGATATCACCGCAGAGTGGAGGGATCTTATTGAGAGGCTGAGGCTTTTTAATAAGGAATTGAAAATAATATTTACAATAAGTCCGGTGCGTCATCTTAAGGATGGAGCCTATGGTAACCAGGTTAGCAAATCAGTTCTTTTTACTGCAATTGATCATTTGCTGGCAGATGACAATAAGCTGTCTTATTTTCCTTCTTACGAGATAATGATTGATGAATTGCGGGATTACAGGTTTTATAAGAAAGACATGATACATCCTTCTGATGTTGCAGTGGAGTATATCTGGGAAAAATTAAGGGAAAGCTATTTCAGTCAGGATACCGAAAATATTTACAGACGGATAATTAAAATATCAGAGGCCAGGTGTCATGTAATTGGTGGAAATGATCCTGATGCACTGGCCCGGTTTAAGGAATCTATGCTTACCAGGATTAACAGGCTGAAAGATGATTATCCCTTTATTGATTTGGGGGAGGAGGAAGATTATTTTGAAAATTTATAATAATGAGCGCCCGGTTCTGAACATTTTGTTTAATGAAATGTTAATAATGATAAACAATATGTTATTTTTTTAAATACAAACCCAAAATGTATATATTAGTTAAGCGGAGTGTGCCCGGAAAACAAGGTCAGTTATTTAGCAGGATATTATTAACAGGTATCCTACTTACCCTGGCCCTGCCTGTTATCTCTCAGGAAAAGCAGGGTAAGATAAAGGGCAGGGTAATAAATGCTTCCACCAATGAGGGTGTTCCTTTTGCAACGGTGGTGATAAGCGGTACCACAACCGGGGCGATGACCGACTTTGATGGAAATTATACTTTTACAGGAATTGAACCAGGGTATATACAGTTGAAAGCTTCTTCGGTAGGATATGAGTCCTATGTATCTAATTCTTTTCTGGTTACCCGTGACAAGACAGTCTCTGTTGATCTCCCAATAAGTGAATCGGTTGTAGGAATTGATGATGTTGTAGTAAAGGCCTCACCATTCAGAAAGAAGCTTGATTCTCCTGTATCGGTCCGTATAATAGGAATACAGGAGATAGAGAAAAATCCGGGAGGTAACAGGGATATTTCAAAGGTTATACAGTCCTTCCCGGGTGTCGCATCCACACCTGCTTACAGGAACGACGTTATTGTAAGGGGAGGGGGACCAAACGAGAATAGTTTTTACCTTGATGAAATAGAGATTCCTTATCTGAATCATTTTTCCACCCAGGGTGCTTCTGGAGGTCCGGTTGGGATTATTAACGTGGATTTTATCAAGGAGTTGAATTTTTATTCAGGTGCTTTTCCTGCTTCAAGGGGTAATGCTGTGAGCTCGGTGCTTAGCTTCAGGCAGATTGATGGGAATGATGAAAAAATAAAATTCAGGGCAACAGTGGGGGCTTCTGACTTAGGCATTACTATTGACGGGCCAACAGGGGATAACAGCACCCTTATAATGTCAGTAAGGAGATCATACCTCCAGCTTTTATTCAGTGTTATAGGGCTTCCTTTTCTGCCTGCATATAATGATTTCCAGTTCAAACATAAAACGAAAATATCCGACAAGGGAGAGCTGACAGTGCTTGGCATAGGTGCCCTGGATGATTTTGAGCTGAACAGGAAGGCCAATGATACAGATTACCAGCGGTATATACTTGATTATATCCCTGTGCAGGAACAATACAGTTATACTTTTGGAGTTAAGTACAAGCATTTCAGGGATAATGGTTACGATACCTGGGTGGTCAGCAGGAGTTATCTGAATAACAGTCAGTATAAGTATGCAGGAAATATTGAAGTGGATTCCTTAAAATTGTTTGATAATAAATCAGGTGAAGGCGAGAATAAGTTCAGGTATGAACGTAACAGCCAGTACGATAACGGCCTTAATCTTGAATATGGTATATCTTATGAGAATGCCCTTTACAGGAATACAATTTTCAGGAAGTTTTTCGTAAATAATTCTTTACAGGTATATAATTCCGATGCATCGATAAGACTAAATAAGTATGCTGCCTTCGGGCAGGTCTCAAAGAGTTTCTTTAACAGGAGCCTTAGCCTTTCTTTTGGACTGCGCGCCGATGGTGTGGACTACACAGCTAATATGAAAAATCCTTTTAATAACCTTTCGCCCAGGATGTCCCTTTCATATAATTTTAGTGAGGAGTTTAGCTTTAACTTCAATACCGGTAGGTATGTACAGTTACCTTCTTATACAACCATGGGATATGCCGATGAAGATGGTAGTTTTATTAATAAGGAAAATGGCTTAAAATATATAAAGAGTGATCATATAGTGGCAGGTTTCGAATATTTACCTTCAGAGTCAATTCAACTTACCCTTGAAGGCTTCTATAAAAAGTATTCGGATTATCCTTTTTCAGTAAGTGATTCTGTACCCCTGGCCAGCAAGAGTGCTGATTTTGGTACATTTGGAGATGAGGAGGTACTGTCAATATCAGAAGGCCGTGCATACGGACTGGAATTACTGGGCCGGGTAAAGAACCTTAAGAATGCCAACCTGGTCCTTTCCTATACTTTTGTCAGGAGTGAGTTTAAGGATGAGCAGGGTAATTATATACCCAGTTCATGGGATAATAAGCACCTGCTGAACCTGACTGCAACGAAAAAGTTCAAAAAGGATTGGGAGGCAGGCCTGAAATGGCGCTTTATAGGTGGCTCTCCCTATACACCCTGGGATCTTGAGAGATCATCATATATACAGGCCTGGGATATACAGGGGCGGGGCTACCTTGATTATTCCCTTTATAATTCAGAAAGACTACGGTCATTTCACCAGCTTGATATAAGGATTGATAAATCATTTTTCTTCGACAGCTGGACCCTGATGATTTATACAGATGTTCAGAATATATACAATTTCCAGGCAGATCAGCCTCCTATACTTGTCAGGGAGACGGATGAAAATGATAATGCTGTAAGGGATCCGGATAACCCGGACAGATACCTCTTGAAATTTATTGAGGGTGGTGCAGGCACTGTTCTTCCCACTATAGGTATAATAATTGAATTTTAATTTTGGATTGACATGAAAAATCTTTTTATATTATTCCTTATATTATTTGTTTCATCCGGATGTTCGTTGAAGAAGCAGCAAACCGGAACAGACAACAGTGAAGAAGTATATTATTTTACTCAAAATAAAGACAACAAAGGGCCGTGGATAACAGTTGAGTTTAAGGCAGGAGATTCCTTTTATTATCCGCTTATGGCGATATGGCTTGAAGACCTTGATGGTAATTATATACAGACTCTCTTTGTGCCGGAATCGGTAGCCACTTCAGTATACAGATATGGTGAAGCAGAGGATGGGCAATGGACGGAGGGTGTCAGACGTTGGCCTCAGACCCTGCCTTACTGGGCTCATAAAAGAAATATTAAAGCTTCAGACGGCTTATATATGCCTGACCCTGAATCACCGGTACCGGATGCCTACAGTGGCGCTACACCTACAACAGGTTTTGTTATGTCTGCCAGGGCTGACAGTACTGTTAACCGGCCCATGAAAGTGATGCTTGAGCTTAATCAGAACTGGGACTGGAATGAATACTGGACAAATGATAAATTTCCCGGTGACGAATATTATCTGAGGTCATGTCAGCCTGCAGTGATATATGAGGGGATTATTGACCCCGCAATGCCGGAACCCAAGGTGCTTATGAAAGCTATTGGTCACAGTCACCCCTCCGGAGCTACAGGTGAGATCTTCCCTGATCTCAGTACATTGACGACTGCCCTGGATATTGCTGATTCAATTTACGTATATATCGGGAAGGCGGAATAAGATTGTTTTTAGCCGGTACGGTTTTCAGATATGCCGAAAGTGCATCCGGACTGTGCTGTGAATAATAATATTACCTTGAGTCGATCAGGATTTTTTTAACTGTACGTGTCCTGTCCTCGTATTGAATTATTACCAGGTATATCCCTTTTTGCACTTCAGGAAAACTTATTTCCGCGCGCTTACGCGGATTACTGAATTTTTCTCTTGTTGTTTCCTGGCCTATAATGTTGGTTAGCCTGACAAAAATAAATTCTTTGTCACTGCTTATTGTAAAGCGGTTATTTATTACCGGAACGGGGAATATTTTGGTATTTGCGTCTTCATCTTCGGGATCTGTTATGTTAATCTCTTTTGCCTCAACTGCTTCAGTGGTATTATTGCCGGCATTGGTTTGACCTGATGCCAGAACCGACGTCATTATTAATAATATACCGAAATAAATTATCCGCATTAGCTGTCGGGAATTTATAGGTTTATACGCAAATTTCATGCTAAAGATACAAATAATTATATTTTTTGCCCTTTCATAAGCTTAATTGCCCTTTCAAGGTCTTCGGGACTGTCCACACCAATGCTTTCCCAGTCGCTTAGATCACATTTAATTCTATACCCGTTTTCAAGCCACCTGTTTTGCTCAAGGGCTTCTGCTTTTTCAAGGCTTGAAGGTTTAAGCATGCTTATCTCACTGAGTATTTCTGCCCTGTAGGCATACAGTCCCAGGTGTTTGTAAAAGCTGTGGTATGAAAGCCATTTTTCTTTTTCCGCGCCCCTTACATATGGAATAGCCGTACGGCTGAAATAAAGGGCATATTTATTCTTATCGATTATCACTTTTACCTGGTTGGGGTCGTTTAATGATTTCCAGTCGCTGATCTTTATAATCAGGCTTGATATTTCCACTGCTTCATCTTCAAAACAAGAAGCAAGCTGTTTGATCTGTTCGGGTTTAATGAATGGCTCATCACCCTGTATATTTATAATTATATCAGGTTTCAGCTTGTACCTGTCATTGATTATAGCAAGCGCCTCAGCGCATCTGTCCGTGCCGCTCCTGTGCAGTGGAGAAGTCATTATTGCCTCCCCGCCGAAGTTTTTGACAGCATCAAATATGCGCTTGTCATCGGTGGCAACAAAAATCTTTTCCAGTGCCTGTGACGCACGCCTGTAAACATGTTCAATCATGGTGGATCCTTCTATCATCGCCAGGGGTTTACCCGGGAATCGGGTTGATGCAAAGCGGGCCGGTATAATTCCAATTTGAGTCATATCAAACAATTTAATTTTCAGCTAATTTACAAAAAATGAATTTTTCAAAGTTTTAAAAAAAGATTAATTTCGCATGAACGATAGTTGGATTATGAAAGAATTACAGGAAATAAAGCAAAGATTCGGTATTATAGGTAATTACGTGGGTCTTAACAGGGCTATTGACATAGCATTGCAGGTTGCACCCACTGACCTTTCTGTGCTTATTTCGGGTGAAAGCGGAACGGGTAAGGAGATATTCCCCCAGATTATACACCATCACAGTAAACGCAAGCATGGACAGTATATAGCTGTAAACTGCGGTGCCATACCTGAAGGAACGATAGATTCAGAATTATTTGGCCATGAGAAAGGCTCCTTTACCGGCGCCACCGATAGCCGTAAAGGCTATTTTGAGGTGGCAAACGGTGGAACCATATTTCTTGATGAGGTTTCCGAATTGCCATTATCGACCCAGGTAAGACTGCTACGGGTTCTTGAATCAGGCGAATTTATCAGGGTTGGTTCTTCAAAAGTACAGAAAACAGATGTGAGGGTTATTGCCGCCACAAACATTGATATTGCCCGGTCTATCCAGGAGGCTAAATTCAGGGAAGATTTATTCTACCGCCTTAATACGGTCCCGATACAGATGCCACCCCTGAAAGAAAGAGGTGACGATATATTATTACTATTCAGGAAGTTTGCCCTTGATTTTGCAGAGAAGTATCGTATGCCGGCAGTTAAGCTGACCGAGGATGCGCGTCAGATACTGACTTCCTATTCATGGCCCGGTAATGTAAGGCAGCTTAAGAATATTACCGAACAGATATCTATTATTGAAGGTGCACGGGAGATAAATGCAGAGATATTGAAAGCTTACCTTCCTGATTTTGGCAGGGAGAAGCTTCCTGCAGTTATAAGGCGGGAAGCCGGCAGCTCTTTTTCATCAGAGAGAGAGATACTTTATAAGATTCTCTTTGATATGAAGAATGATATGAATGACCTGAAAAAGCTGGTACTTGATATACTGAAGGAAGGACCTTCAAGAACAGGGATCAGTGACCAAAATTCCGGGGTTATTCAGCGCCTGTATGATGAAACAGGTATTGGAGATATACCCGGTATGGAGAATGCTGAAGGCAATGGTGATGATGCAAGATTCAAGCCTGCTAAAAGGGAACAGCAGATTCAGGATACAGAGGAAATAGTGGAAGAGTCCCTGTCGCTTGTTGATAAAGAGATTGAACTGATAAACAAGGCACTGGAAAAATACAAGGGTAAAAGAAAGCTGGCGGCCGGGGAACTGGGTATTTCCGAAAGAACACTTTACAGGAAAATAAAGGAATATGGTATCGATCTTTAAATATATTTATCAGGGCTTAATACTGAGACCGTTTATTATACCGGTTTTAATATTCCTGGCACTTACGGAGTCGGGATGCACCGTCAGTTATTCAATGAGCGGAGCCAGCATATCACCTTCCATAAAAACAATCAGTGTGGATTATTTTGAAAACCGTTCCAACCTTGTACAGCCCGCACTGAGCCAGTATATAACTGATGAACTGATTGATAAATGCAGGGCCCAGACAAATCTTGACTTTGTAAATGAGGCGGGAGATGTAAGCTTTGACGGAGAGATAGTAAACTACAGGACAGCTCCACTGACAGTGTCAGGCAATGCCCAGGCTGCAATGAACAGGTTCACAATAGGTGTCAGGGCTGTCTTTACCAATACCGTAGAGCCTGATTTCAGCTATGAACGAACTTTCACCAGGTATGAAGATTATGAAAGCACAAAAGAACTTAGCCAGGTGGAACAGGAACTGACAGAAAAGATAGTGGAACAACTAATAGAAGATATCTTTAATGCGGCATTCGTGAACTGGTAATATGAATAAATCAGAATTTATAGATATTATCAAAGAGCATACAATATTGTCCGGGAGTGAGTATAATGATATCGCCAGGATCATTGGCAGTTACCCTTATTTCCAGTCTGCCCGTGTATTATTATTAAATTCATTATATAAGAACGATGATATTGAATTTACGGATAAGCTTAAAGAAGCCGCTATCTTTATTGCCGACAGGGAAGTGCTCTATCACTTGCTTAATGACAGGGCCAGGTTTTCGGTTCCGGAAGATGAAGTGGAAGTAAGTGATAAGACAGTTGAGGGTGAGAAATCCGGGGATAAAGGTGCAGGGAAGGAGGAGCACGGAGCTGTAGCAAAGCCCGTATCCGATGATGAAAGGGAAATAAAGGGCCGTTTTGAGACGGTTAGCGGCCGGTCGCGGGAGGAACTGAAAAGAGAAATACAAAACCGGCTGGATGAGATAAGCGGGGAAAGCCTCTTGCAGCTTGATGATAATGCAACACAGGGCGAGGCTAAAGAGGATATTCACGGAGATTATGATACAGCAGATGCCTTAAGGGCTGATGATGAACTTCTGGATCTTGATATTGATGATGACAGGACAGATGGAATGGATAGCAGGGATGAAGAGCTGGCCGATGGAGTTGATAAAAACAGGGAAGGCGGTTTGAATGGTGAAAAGGGTCAATATGGTTTTATTGATGATGATGAACTGGTTGAGAGATTCATTAATTCAAATCCAAGGATAGAGCCACGTAAGGATATGGATGACTCTGGTGATGAGGATATCCCGTCTCAGGAAAAAGAAGAGTCCTCACAGCTTATTACAGAAACACTTGCAGGCATCTACCTTTCTCAGGGCTACTACACGAAGGCAATAAACATTTATGAAAGATTAAGTTTGAAATATCCGGAAAAAAGTACTTACTTTGCGACGCAAATTGAAAAGATAAGAGAGATTATTTCAAAAAACTGAAATTAATGGGTATATATATATTTATATCGG
The DNA here is from genome assembly GCA_964529295.1 of uncultured Rikenellaceae bacterium. Lineage (GTDB taxonomy): Bacteria > Bacteroidota > Bacteroidia > Bacteroidales > VadinHA17 > UBA9300. The sequence goes on from CAZGUR010000085.1 coordinate 10,722, forward strand.
TAATAGTGATCATAGCCTGTATCTTGCAGGTGCTTATAGTGTTGGTTCAGAATTCGAAGGGAGGAGGACTGGCTGCCAACTTTACATCCACCGGTCAGTCAATGGGAGTAAGAAAAACAGCTGATTTTCTTGAGAAAGCAACATGGACACTGGCTGTTATTATACTTGTGCTGAGCATTGCTGCCACAGCAGCTATACCTCATGGTGTTGAGGAAGAGTCATCAAGGATACAGGATCAGATAGATAATGCTGTTGATCCCACGGCCATACCCAATCTGCCTACAGCTATTCCTGGCCAGGGCGGGGAAGAAGGTGAACAGGAAGAATAGCTTAAAAGAAATATTAAATGTCAGTTTGTCATCAAACTGACATTTTTTTTGCAATATTGACTCATTAAGCATCAAAAAAGGGTGTAAAAATCATTTGGCACAAATTCTGTTAAAGGAGGGTGTCGGTAAATTTAATGTTTAACCAATTAAGTAAAAAAAATGGCAGAATTAAAAGGTAAAATATTAGCAGGTAAAGTGCTTGTTAAGCCTCATGAAGCAGAGGAAAAAACTTCCAGCGGCATTATTATTCCGGACAGTGCAAAGGAAAAACCGCAGGAGGGGAAAGTGGTACTGGTAGGTGCAGCTAAAAAAGATGAAGAGATGGAAGTAAAACCCGGAGATACAGTGCTCTATGGTAAATATGCCGGTCAGGAGCTGAATATTGACGGTGAAGATTATTTGCTGATGTCTCAGACAGATATTTTATACATAGCATAAAACGTAATAACTTAAACTAACTGATATGGCAAAAAAAATTAAATTTAATATTGAAGCACGTAACCTTCTTAAGGATGGCGTTGACCAGCTCGCTAACACCGTAAAGGTAACGCTCGGCCCCAGGGGGCGTAATGTAGTACTTGAGAAGAAGTTCGGAGCACCGCAGATAAGCAAAGATGGTGTTACCGTAGCTAAGGAGATTGAACTGGAAGATCCCTTTGAGAATATGGGAGCTCAGATGGTTAAGGAGGTAGCTTCCAAGACAGGTGATGATGCAGGTGATGGTACAACAACGGCAACAGTTCTTGCTCAGTCCATTATCAATGTAGGCCTTAAGAATGTTACTGCCGGAGCTAATCCCATGGAACTGAAAAGGGGTATTGATAAAGCCGTCAGCGAGGTCGTTAAACATATCGCCGGACAGGCGAAGGTAGTGGGTGATGATCTGAACAAGATTGAGCAGGTTGCCCGTATTTCTGCAAATAAT
>CAZGUR010000086.1:0-11887 GCA_964529295.1 uncultured Rikenellaceae bacterium
GCTGTACTACTACCGGTGGGTACAGGGTAATATTAAGGAAGTAAGCGATAAGACAGACGACAAGGTGGGATATATACATATTCCGGATATGGGAGTTGGCGGACTGAACGAGTTTGCAAAGCACTATTACCCCCAACTGACAAAAGAAGGTCTTATAATTGATGTGCGAGGCAACGGCGGCGGCAATGTGTCGCCCATGATCATAGAAAGACTGCTTCGCAGGATTACCTATATGACCATGCATACCGGCCAGCAGCAAGGTGATCCCAATCCCGCCGGCATGCATGTGGGACCAAAGGTCACATTGCTGGATAAATATTCGGCATCAGACGGAGACCTCTTCCCCTACCGCTTCCAGGTGAAAGAACTGGGACCGACAATAGGCACCAGGTCGTGGGGCGGCGTGGTAGGATACAGCGGCGCGGTGCCACTGATAGACGGCGGATCAATAATAACACCCTCATATGCACCCTATGATAAGGAAGGTAAAGAGTTCATTATAGAGGGTGTGGGTGTGGTGCCCGATATCATTATTGAAAACGACCCGGCAGAGCAATATAAAGGCATAGATGCGCAACTGGATAAGGCTGTGGAGGTGATACTGGATGAGCTGCAAAAATCACCGGTAACTCTGCCACCAATACCACCCTTCCCCGATAAGTCAGGAAAGAAATAAAAATGAACAGACACAGTTATCGCCCATGCCGGGCGAACTGAAAAAAAGACAGCAGGTGCAATTGTTACCTGCTGTTTTTTTTACCGTAATAGCACTACTTTGACTATCACAGTCAAATAGTAAAAATGTATAATGATCCAGGTGATTAAAAAACCTCCCTTATGATCTGCCTGTCATCCACTCCCAGCTCCTTAAGATCAGAGAGCACAGCTTTCATCATCGGTGGCGGACCGCATAAATAAAACATATTGCTGAAATCCGTAACATGCTCTTCCAGCAGCTCTTTGCTGACATAACCCTGGTGATAATCACCCTCTTCCTTTTCTGCCAGCACATTGATAAAACTGTCCCTGCCAAGCATCTCTCTCAGCTCGTCTTCCAGTATGATATCCCCGGCCGTGTTATTGGCAAATATAAGCTTATTGCCTTCTAACTCACCTTCTTTCTCCAGGTGCCTGAGAATAGCTATAAAAGGCGTTATCCCCGAGCCTCCGGCAATAAAAACACCTTCACCACTGAAACTGATGCTTCCCCATGGCTCGCGCAGAATGAGCTCATCTCCCTTTTCGAGCTTATTTATCTGGTTGGTAACACCGCCGTGAGACTCATATATCTTTATCACAAATTCAAGTTCATCCTCTCCGGGCAGACCGGTAAAAGTAAAAGGCCTGCTTTCATCCCTCCAGCCTTCCTTATTTACAGACACCTTTGTTGCCTGTCCGGTTCAAAAGAATAAGCCTCCGGCTTCTCAAGGCGCAATTGTTTGACATCGTGAGTAATTTGCTTAATACCAAGTATTTTAACTGTATATTCTTTCATAATAATCCGGATTTTTCACGAACCTCTTAGCAAAGGTTCTTATTCATTCATTTAGATGAATATAACAATAATAAATGATTATTCCAAGTACCGGAGACATAGCAATAGCCGTTTACATTTGCGGCTGATGCATCCGGGCAATATACGGGGAGCCCGGGGAATGACACTCCTATTTACATATGTTGCTTCATCCGGAAAATTTCCGGAGTCCGGGAAGTAATAACGGTCCAGAAACCACAATAATGATTCAGGCATATGCCATATGACATAAACAATTAAGCTGAAAAGCCATAGTGATTGTGTATATTCACGGCAGACTAATACAGGTAAATAATATGAAAACAAGGGCCGCTGTTGTATACGGGATAAATAAGGGATTTGAGATAGAGGAACTGAATATCGATCCGCCCAGGGAAAAGGAATTGCTAATAAAGGTTATGGTTGCGGGTATATGCCATAGCGACTGGAACTTTGTTACCGGCGACTCCCTGTTTAATATGCCCGTTGTACTCGGACATGAAGGATCGGGTATAGTGCTTGAGACAGGACCGGGAATAACAAAATTCAAAAAGGGCGACAGGGTGGTCTTTAATTCAGCACCCAACTGCGGCAGCTGTTTCGACTGTACCCACGACAGGCCAAGTATCTGCGGCACCTATACAGGTCCCACCTGGGAAGGAGTTATGTTTGACGGTACAACAAGGTTCAGCAATGCAAAAGGAGAAAAGATATACCAGCTGTCATCCGTCGGTTGCTTTGCCGAACATATCATACTGCCTGAGGACTGCGCCGTTCCGCTGATGGATAGCACTCCCTACGAGGTGGGAGCTATTCTGGGTTGCGCGGTAACAACAGGTGTGGGCTCGGTGATCAATACAGCCGATGTAAGGGAGCAGGCCAGTGCACTGGTATTCGGAATAGGCGGTGTGGGAGCCAATGTGCTGATGGGACTGAAAATGAGGAAGGCCTCAAGAGTGATAGCGGTAGACAAAAACCCGGACAAGGAACAGTTTGCAAGAGAGATGGGAGCAAGGGATTTTTTTGTCTTCAGTGAAGAAAATATCCCTGCCATAAAAAAGCTCAGTGAAGAGATAAAGATAGATTATGTTTTTGAAGCAGCAGGCGACACCCTGTCGCAGGAGGTGGCTGTTGAATGTGCCAGACCGGGAGGGATGATAGCGCTTATTGGCATACCACCTGTAAAATCACATACAAGAATCAATGCCGCCTCGGTAACCCGGCAGGAGAAAACGATCAGGGGATGCTATTACGGTACCAATAATACGGTGGTAGACCTGAACAGGTATGAACATCTGTATAAAGATAAGGAACTGGACCTTGACAGCCTTATATCAAATGTATATAAGCTGGATGAGATAAATGAAGCCTATGCCAACCTTCTTAAAGGCAGGCACCTCAGGGGTGTAATCGTTTTTGAATAAAAATCCTGAATTTCCCGACAGTAAAAAGATGTACTTATTCCTGTTTTTATTGTGTAAAACATCCACACCTCTGCAATAAATCAGGCAACAATTTCTACATGTTTTTTTTCAGACACGCCATAAAACGGGCACAAGGCATTAATGGCAGGGTTTTTTCATCAATGTTTATCTGAAAACATAATGTTTAATTAAAAAAACCTGAATAATGGCAAATTCAACATCAAATGCAATAATGGGACTTATAGTTGGTGCTACTGCGGGAGCCGTAGCCGGTATACTGTTTGCTCCTGATAAAGGATCAAAAGCAAGAAAAAAGCTGAAAAAAGAGGCAAGCCGGCTAGGCGAAGACACAAAGGATAATGCAAATGAGAAGATTGACGACCTGAAAGATCACCTGTCAGATTTTGTTGATGACATTAAAGGGCGCATCAGTGAGATTGAAAAAGATATGAAGAACCGCACAAAGGAGGCAGAAAAAAAGGTGGAGGATGCATTATAAATCAGCAAACCCTGGCTCCCTGAATCAGAACGCTGGGTGCTGAAGGAGATAAATCCCGGGAAAGCATCGCTTTCACCTGCTTACCAGGACCGGACCCGGAAGGGAAAAAATAATGTAGAGCAAAGCGGTTTTTTAATGAAAAATAAATATTTATTTTACAGTAAAATAAAAACTAACCTGTGAAATAATTATCCTGACATGGCTTCCCGGAATAATAAAATCTTACGCAATCAATACACCAGTACTCTTGAAAATATACAGATGGCCGTTCTGATCCCTGCCTATATAATACTGACAGGGACACTCAGCCTTGCCCTGGTTTACCTGGCAACCAGGCTGTCAGCTCCACCCCTGCTGATCCTTTTTATTTCTATCATAGCAGTAGTATGTTTCGCTGTGCTGGGCTCTTTCCTGTATGTGATATGGAGCATACAGTTCAGGATACAGTATGAGTTTGATGATATTAAAAACAGTATAGCCTCCGGCAAAATAAACGATCTTGATAAGTTTGAAAATGAACTATGCCGGTTTATCCTGAATTTCTTCCAGTATAGTTTTTTCTCTGTACATCACTGCATTATTAAATTAAAAAACAGGCCTGTTCACAATCCCGGCGGGATAGAGACCGCTGATATTGATGAGATTGAAAAATATGCCATGACATGCCATGATGTAAAATTATATGACAAAAACAGCAGGCAGCCGGGGAGTATGTACACTTATTTGCTTCCCGTCTGGTTTGGACATGATTACCATGGTTTTATAATGATGCTTACCAACAAACGTCTGCCGGGTATCTTCAGGAAACTTTTGCGTGATTTTGAGAATAACTTTATTGATGACCAGCTTGTACATGTTTATAATAAGGAATTTCCCTCTTTACCCTGATATTGCTTCCATTTTTTTACCATAATATTAAGTACCTTGCGGCAAATTTAATTTTAACAGTTTGGCACAGATATTTGGCATATTAATTCCCCTGCTGATAATTGCATTGAGCAGTTATATAATATGGAGGAGCACCAACGGTTTTGAGACTGCAGCAGATTACCTGGGCAGGAAAATGAGCAATGGTATAAAGGGCGCTACCATCAACGCCATAGCCAGCAGTATGCCCGAATTCCTGGCTACCATGTTTTTCCTTTTCTATATCTCCGATGAGGGACAGTTCGCTGACAGCTTCTCCGGCGGCATAGGCATTACAGCAGGGAGCGCCGTCTTCAACCTTGTTATTATACCTGTGGCCATACTTTTTTATTTTAAGTTTTCAGGCAAAAATGTATGTATCCCCGTCGATCATTCCCTGATGAAAAGAGACGGCTTTTTCCTTCTGGCAGCTAATGTGTTAATGCTTATTCTTATAGGAAAACAGGTGCTTGGACCGCTTGACGGCTTTATACTCCTTGGCTTTTACCTGTTTTATATCCTGTTTCTGAGGTCATCCATGAAGAAGAACCCTGTGGTTTCTGAATACCGGCAGCCTGTGATAAATGAGCAGGGCAGGCTGGCAGCCATTATCAGGCTTGACCTGCAGTCATGGATAATAGGCGGCAGGCAGATAAGACCCGCACTGGCATGGCTGTTACTACTGCTCAGTGTTATCATCATGTCACTGGGAACCTGGTTGCTGGTAGAAGGTACCAGTTTGCTTGGCAAGGCGGATTATGTCCTGTGGGGATTTGATCTTCAAGGCCTTAATTTCCCGCTTATCTTTGCCTCAGTGTTGCTGTCAGCTGCCGCATCCAGCATACCCGATACCATGATAAGCATACGCGACTCCAAAAAGGGTAATTACGACGACTCCATATCCAATGCCCTTGGCAGCAATATTTTTGATATATCCTTCGCCCTGGGTCTGCCTTTATTATTATACACACTTATCAATGGCCCCCTGGAGATGTCCGGGATGGTAAAGATGTGGAGTGTTAGCATATGGCTGGTACTGCTGCTTATCAATATAGTGGTTATCACTGTATTCCTGAGTGTCAAAAAGCTGGACTGGAAAGCGGGACTCTTCCTGCTGGCTGTCTATATACTCTTTGTGATCTTTGTCATTGAAGGCAGTATCCACCATGAATTCATATCAAGGATAACAGGTATATTCATCCACTAATCTTCACTTATCCCGTTCATTACCATATTCATATATTCAGTGGCATATGAATGATCATTTGGCATCAGCTGGGCGAATGTCATCATTATAAGGTTTTTCGCCGGATAAATCTGAAAGCTGGTGGAGGCAGCTCCACTCCATGAGTAGACCCCCGTCTCATACTCCACCTGCCCGCCAAGTCCATAGCCGTAAGCCTTATTATATTTAACACCTTCAGGCAGCTGGTCTGACATTATAAGGTCCGCCGTTTCCTCCTTCAGTATCCTGACACCATCAAGCTCCCCTCCGTTGAGCAGCATGCGGCAGAAGTTCTCATAATTATCAACAGTTGAGACCAGTCCCCCGCCACCGGAGAACAGAACTGCCGGCTTCTTAAATACATCATTGAAATCAGCTCCTTCATCTTCGGACAGTCCAACCGTCCCCCTGAGCTTTATTACCTGGCCCTGCTCATCCCTTGTATACAGACCGGTGAGCTGTGAATGCTTTTCTTCAGGCACATAAAAGCCCGTATCATCCATGCCCAGTGGCTCAAACACTTCCGCTGCCAGGTACTTATCGAAAGGCATACCCGAAAGCACCTCAACCAGGTAACCGGCAACATCTATGGAAAGACCGTATTCCCATCTTGTGCCGGGCTGGAACTTAAGCGGGATAGTGGCCAGCAATTTAATCTTCTCTTCCAGGGGCGCATCCCATTCATTCACACCCTTTACATTATACAGCGAATCAACATATGAGCCCGGCTGCCATCCGTATGTTATACCCGAGGTATGGGTTAGCAGGTGCCTTATGGTCAGCTCATTTTCCTGTGGTTCAAGAGTGAAGCCATCATCCTCAGCTTTATACACCTTTGTCTCCGCAAAAACCGGTATATAGTCGCCCAGCCTGTCATCAAGATTGAACAGGCCATCATCATAAAGGGTCATAAGCGCAACCGTGGTTATGGGCTTGGACATGGAAAAGATCCTGTATATTGCATCCTCCCCGAGGGCTATTCCTCCCTCCGCATCGGCATAACCAAATCTCTCGTCCTGCACTGTCACACCATCCTTTATGGTCCGGACAGCTATACCTGCATATAATCCCTCATCAATATATTCCTGCATCCTTTCAGCAGCATACCCGAGACTGTCGCCGGATATACCCACCTCTTCAGGTGCGACAGCTTTGTCTGCCTGTCCGCATGACAGTGTAAACAGGATAAAAAATACCGGTATGAAAATTTTTGCTACTGCTCTCATAAGGCTGTGGCTTTTAGATTAATATTATGTAAATATATTACTATCAGCTCTGTTTTCAAAAGATATTCTAAAGTGTTAGGATTAATATATTTTTAGTACTTTACACAAGTTAGCTTAGCATTATATAAATAAAAAACCAACGATGAAAAAGCCACTATTGCTATTAGCCGTTTTTATTATTACCGGTCCGGCACATGTTTTTTGCCAGGAGCCTGTTGATTATCCGGGTGCCGTAAAGAAAATACCCGGCAGTAACCAGGTATATCTTACACGGGATTCTTATGAAAAAGTAAAGAGTTTTTATGTGGGTGTATATGGCGCCCCTGACTATGAGAATAAACAGGACGAATCACAAAAATATGCCACCTTCTTCTGGGAAGAAACAATCTATGAGCCAAGAGCTGTGCAGATAAACGACAGGAGAGGTGAGAGCAAAGCTGTTAAAGATGTCTTTTCAAAATTAAAGGGCCTCATTCAGATGAATATATTGGATGAGAGCAGGTATGATGAGATTGAAAAAAAATACATACACCTGAAAGATTATTATTATCTGCAGGGTGAGGATGAAAATGTGTATAAGAAATATAACAAAAAACTGGGAGCAGGTGGTACAGAAGCAGTCAACAGTCATGAGATAATGGCTGAGGTACAAAAGCTGATGATGGAGGGTAAGATGCAGGAGGCTACTGCCATGGCAGAAAAAATGAAAGAGTCAATGACAGAAAGCATGGATCATGCCAGCAGTCCTGAGGCAATAGATTCATGGATTGAATGCCTGGAGGAAATCAGTCAGCTTAAATACCCGGTAATGATACATATCCAGCGTTAAGTCCAGGCACAGGGATCACCTGGCTCTACTTACCTCCTTTCTCCGGCAGAGGCTTGCTATCAGACAATAAAGCGCCGTACAAAAGTAATCCCGGGACCTCTGACCCGGGATCATCCTGTACTTTATTATCATATACCGGCTTATTCCAGTCCGAGTACTTCCCTGCCCTGTTTAAAGACTATGTCAACAGGTATACCGGCATCATTAACCCTGGCAAGGTCATCGCGCAGCTGATCGCTCATAACACCGCCGTTCTCAATCCATTCCTTTGCCGTTTCATAGTCGCCGTCACCCTGTATGGTAAGTATCTTTCCAACCAGTGAAAACACTGCTTCCCTCATCTCTTCGAAATTGACCTTATAGGTCCCGTTATCCTGGTAAACAAAAGCATCATTATCTGCAAAATATTTCATATTTAGCATATTGGCCTGTCCGTGTGCGCTTGAGGCACCAAAGCGGCTCGAACGGAAGATGCCGGCAAAAAAGGTAACATAATTATCCATTACCTCGCCGCTGCTTATCTCACTCATCTCGTACAGCCTTGTAACAAGGTAAAGACCCATGATATCGGCTTTGGCTTCCTCCAGTGCTGAATACTGGTCACGCAGCACCTCCCTTACCGGTCCCCTGTTGTTTATTGTATTCTTTACACCCATACCGTGTGCCACCTCGTGAAAGGTTGTGTTTTCAAAGAAAGCATCAAAGGTGATATGCTTACGCTGACTCTCATCTATCAGTATACCGGTAATGGGAACCAGTATCTGGTCAAACTTGGCTTTCATGGCGTTCTTCAGCTGCAGCTTACGGCTGCCCACGGCCAGGTGTATCTCGGGATCGTTAGGCAGGTTAATGGCTATTGTCTTGCTGCCCGCATTACAGTCTCCCCCGTAATACAGGGCATAATAAACATTCATATCGGCATCGGTCCCCGGCATCTCGGCCTTATACTCATCTGCCACGGGCAGTCCTTTCTGCAGATCCGGCAGCATAGCATTATACTTGGCAAGCCTGGCGCTCCACTCAGGGTCCTTTACCAGCACAAAGGCCTCATGTGCAGCCTTGTATCCAAAGAGCCTGTCCTCGTAATTCTCAACGGGTCCAACCACAAAATCTATATTTGATTCCTTCATCTCCATCCATGCAAAATCACTGGGCTGGTACTCGTCGGTCAGCAGGGCCTCAGCACGGGCATCAAGATAGTTCTTCAGGCCCTCATCTTCAGCCAGTCCCGCTGCCTTACGCAGAAGCGCAGCCGCCTCCTCATGCTTTTCCTTATAAGCCTCTGAATAGGGCACGCTTATCAGCTCACCTTCAGCATCGCGCCGCACCAGGGTGTAAAGGCTTGTTTTATCAGGATTATCCCATGCTTCAAACTCCTCAACAGTCATATCCTCAGGGTAAAACTGCGCTCCCAGGGGTTTTGGTCCTGCACCCTCTATAAAAGGCTTATCACCGTCGATCCTGTCCCAGGGACCATAGTGTATCTTCGCATATTCCCTGGCATATTCGCTCTCTATGCTTTTAAAAAGCTCCTCCTTATCCCCATATGCCTGCATCCAGAATATATCGTCCATTATTTGGGCTGCATCTATCAGTATGCCTGTTATCTCCCTTTCGCTGTCACTGAGCCATCCAAGGTCAGTTTTGAGTGTAACCTCTTCAAATTGTGCAAGCTTTGCTTTCATCTCTTCATCGTATTGATTCACTTTTGGTTTACAGGCGGCCATTACTAAAATAAGCAATATGACCAGCATGCTTATAACACGTGTTTTCATGGTTTTTTGGGTTTTTAATTTCGAACGCTAAGTTAAGAAAATTTAATAATGTCTATATTAGCCATGTAAACCACAACTAATCAAAAATGAAGAAATTTCTTAAAATCTTCCTATATGCAGTGGGCGGACTTCTTCTGATAATCCTTGGAATTATTATTGTATTATGGTTGAAGAGTCCCGGCAAAGCAGAAGCACTGAGAGATGCAGAGGGAAGAAGACTTACTGCAGGCATGTCAGAGATTGAAAAAGTTAAGCTTGGCAAGCTTGATCAGTACCTTATCATCCGCGGGGCAGATACTACCAAACCGGTAATGCTTTTTCTTCATGGCGGTCCAGGCAGCCCCGAGTTTTCATTCATTAAGGAAATGAATCCCTCTATCGAGAATGATTTCCTTATGGTTTACTGGGAACAACGTGGTTCAGGCAAATCATTTTCAAAGAACATCCCCGATGAAAGCATGACCATGGAGCAAATGGTTTCAGATACAAGGGAGTTAAGCGAAATCCTTTGCAGGCGCTTCAACAGGGATAAGATCTACCTGGCAGGCCATTCATGGGGCTCCCTGCTTGGAATAAACACAGCATACCGGTATCCGTACCTGTATCATGCATTCATAGGTATCGGGCAGGTTGCCCATCAGTACAGGGCGGAAAAAGTATCTTATGAATGGATAAGGGAACAGGCAGAAAAAAGAAAGGACGATAAAGCACTTGCAAAAATCAATAATATGACATTCCCGGATTCCTTGTCCACTTCCGGTGAGTGGAAGGACTTTCTCACGAAAGAACGCAGTTTTGTAAACAAATACGGAGGAGGGATATCCCGTGATATGAGAAGCATGTGGCCGGCAATAAAAATCGTTTTTAACACAAAAGAATATACACTTGGAGATAAGATTAATTTTGGCAGAGGGAATATGTATTCACTTGATAAACTCTGGTCTGAGGTGATAGACACCAACCTTTTCAACAGCATCGACAGCATGGAAGTGCCGGTATATATCTTCCAGGGCAAATATGATTATCAGACATCCCATGTCGTGGCAAAGGAATTTTATGAACAGCTTAAGGCACCTGAAAAAGCCTTCTATACTTTTGAGAATGCAGCACACAGCCCGGTTTTCGAGAACCCGGACCGGTTTAATGAAATATTGAGGAACGAAGTCCTTAAGAAGCAGGAAAGCGAATAATATTAATATATTTACCGCCATATGAAAACCAACCGGACAATACCTAATTTACTAACTCTTTTAACAATTACACTGATGATCAATTCATGCGCTACCATCCCGAAAGGGTCAACGGCCGTCTCACCATTCGATATAGATAAATATACAGGCAAGTGGTACGAGATAGCACGCTTTGACTTTCGCTTTGAACGCGATCTCAATAATACCACGGCCGAATATTCTCCAAACGATGATGGCACCATCAGGGTGGTCAACAGGGGATATAATTATGTGACGAATGAGTGGAAAGAGGCCACGGGCAAAGCTAAGTTTCGGGGCGACAAGGATATAGCAAAGCTGAAGGTATCATTCTTCGGGCCCTTCTACGCATCATATAATGTTATTGCTCTCGACAACGATTACCGCTACGCCCTTGTAGCCGGCAAGAACCTTAAGTATATGTGGATACTGGCACGAACAACAACAATACCCGAAGAGCTTAAACAGGAATACCTTGAAATAGCGGAAGATATCGGCTATGACACATCCGATCTAATATGGGTGGAGCATAATGAATAAACTTTTTTACTCATCCCAGGGAACCAGTGGCGAGCGGTAATAGTTGATTTCAAGGTCTTCGAACCTTTTCCCGTGATCTGCCAGGCGTAAGCTGTATGTCGCCCAGTCACGAAGAGCCGGTGACGTCCATCCTATCTCTGCATAACCGGGCAGTCTCGGAAAAACCATATACTCCAGTTCATCCATCGTGGTGATAGTCTCGGTCCACAACGGGGCCTCCACTCCCAGGATATCTTCTTTATTTAACCCTTCTACCAGGCTTGCCGGATCCCAGGTATACGCGTGATCCACTTCGATATACCCGGCCCAGTGCAACCCCAGGCAGGTAGTGGAGTCATACTGCATATCCAGGTAAGCACGTGCGGCAGGTGACATAATCACACCTGCACCTTTCTCCACCCCCATAAGGGTGTTTTCAATATCCGCCCAGAACTGAACGCTTGCTCCTTCAGCCAGACTGGCATTGGCAATCTCATCCCAGCCAATTACCTTTTTCCCGTGCTTTGCAACAATATCCTGCACCCGGTTAACAAAATAAACGTAATCATCATGTTCGGTCACATGCGACTCATCGCCTCCGATATGAAACCAGGGTCCGGGGGTCAGGACTGCAATCTCACCAACTACATCATCCACAAAACGGTATGTTATCTCCTTGTCCGTACAAAGGGTGCTGAATCCTACTTCCGTGCCGGTGTACAGCTCCCGCGCCTGCCCGTCGCAGTTCAGTTCAGCATAGGAT
>CAZGUR010000087.1:0-11802 GCA_964529295.1 uncultured Rikenellaceae bacterium
GCTGGTGGCGATAGCCATGTGTTTTTCAGCGCTGAAAAACATATAATAGGTATCATTGACAAGGTAAACTTCGGGCGCCCAAAACTGGTTTTCGCCATACACATCGTCTTTATGCAGGGCAAAACCCTTGTGTGCACCTACCGGCCCGCTCCATGATTTCAAATCCTGCGAGCTATAAACGAGAATACCTTCGTTGCTGCGGGAGGTGCCATAGATATAGTAAGTACCGTCATCAAGTAAAACGTAAGGGTCTCCGAAAGAAAGAAATGATTCACCGTCAGTGTGGCCATATGATGTTCCTTCCCCTGCAAAGGTGGAAAAAGAGGCGAGAACGATTAAGGGATCTGCAAGAGATGCCGCTTTGACTTCAGTTCCGTCCGCTAATGGGTCGGGATTGTTCGGGAATATTGCTGAAGGGTAAAGGACAGTGGCTGTAATTAGTGCCAGAGAAAAAACTGTTCTGATGTTCATAGGGATAAAAATATTTTTCAGGTTCACAGCGTTTATAAAAAATCTTCTCATTAATGATCATCTCTCTATACACTTTTTCTGATGCTTGTCTTATGAACAAATATATAATTTGGCTTTGTGAAAAACAAAAATTGACACCACTCCGAAAATTAAATTATAATTTGTAATAAGGCAGCACTGTCAGACCTGCTTTATCTTTTACCAGTCCGGGTGTCAAATCCTCACCCCCCAGGTGCAATGTATATTCCCCGGCCTTCAGGGGCAGGTTATCATCGCCGGAAACAGCCTCCCTGAGCAGCCATTCATGGAAAGAAACTGCCTGGTTATAGTCACGGAACTTCAGGGCGTAGTATTTTCCGCTGCCGCTTTTCAGCCTTATTATCTCACCTGGCACCGACTGCAGCCCTATGGTATGGAAAGGAGGGAGGTAGTCGTTAATATCCAGCAGTGTTATTTCTTTCTGTACTGTGCCGGTGTAATATTCAACATTATCATCCCATTCCTGGAATGTATCGCTGCCCTCAGCCACATGCCTGTAAACATAATCCATCTCCAGTATGGCTCTGACAGGAGCAGGAGCATGAGTTATAAGGGGCACCCGGGTCTCGACAGCCACCAGCGTGAGGCTTTGCGCTTTGTCCTTAGCATCTCCTAAAAAAACAGGTATAAACACTTTTTCGGGGATTGATGCAAAGGAAAGTGATATATCGGCTGTCACATTGCCGGTCAGATCGATCTCCCGTGTCCCTTCCTCTTCTATCTCTATCCGCTTGCCTGATATCATGCCGTTAAGCTTAAGGTACCTGTAGCGCACTGCCTGGTTCTCTTTCTGAGAAAGGGATGCTTTGATATCAGCATCTGCCGTACGCTTTATATTATTCTCTTCCACAATCCCTCCTCCAAGAGAGAGATCAAGGCTCCTGTTAAAGCTTATATCACCTACCTCGAGATCTGCATATTCGCTGGTAAATCGGTTCCAGCCGGTAAATTTCAGTCCGGATTCATCAGTCAGGCTAAGTGATATCCTGAGGTATTCTATCCTGTCGGCTGCGGGGTGACCGGCGCGGCCGGTCCTGCCAACAGAGCTGTAATCCCTTTTTTTGCTTACGCTGAGTACCAGCCGCAGGTTTTTGTTTATATAGCCCTTATCGTCAGCCCCTCTGCCGGCACTTATATATTTATTATTAAGGGCCCTGATAAAGCTTTCGTTTTCCGGAAAGCGCCTGTCGAGTATCTCCAGCAGGTTGGCCTGTGCCGTGGCATTGAGCTCCCACAGGTTGCCCGGACCCGAAATATCTCCCTGTTCGTAGAGGTCATAGCCGAAGAGGTCAATAGTGGCCAGACTGTTATCTTCACCTTTGTATTCGGCTGCCGCGTGCCTTTTGAGGCTGCTGCAGGCTATGCCGCTTACAAGGATAACTGTTAGTATAATAAGTATTATTTTCCTTTTCATGGTGATTAGTATTATTTGACAGTGTCGCTGTATATCCCGGCCTTTATCTTAACAATTTCGGTGCCGGCACATAATATGCTTATCTCCCTGACAAAGTTCACAGGTGTGCAGCCAAGGTCCTGCGTACAGTCCATATACATGCCATCTTGAAAATCATCCTTCTCTCTTGTGGCTATGCATCTTTTTACCCCGAGGTTTTCAATAACAAGGTGGTACATGGTCTTATTCTTTTTCCGGTTTAATAACAAAGGGTACAAGCAGGGTCCACATAACCAGCAATGATGATCCCGCCACAGGCTCGTGCATACCATAATAGACGAAGGGACCGCCCATTGAGTACACCCATACAAGGAATGTCATGGAGGTAAAAGCTATCTGGAAGGCACCCTTAACAGCCTGGAAGCTGATAAGGTAGAAGGGGATCATTATCAGCAAACCGGCGGTTATTACCGTCAGCAGCAGCTTGCTGTATTCATAGTCGGGGGGTATAAAACCGACTATCACCAGGTAGGCAGCGACTATCTCGCTGGGGATGAGTTTCAGGAGACGCGACTGGTAACTGTTCTCCTGTTTGATCTGTCTTGCCATAAAGAATTGTTTTACAGGTTGGTGATTATACATACCAGGCTACAGGCCATATTAAATAGCCTTAACTTTTTACATGGCTGTATCCCGGAAAAAATTCATCATGTAAATACATTTATCAGAACAGTAAATGCAATTTAGGAAATCCCTGGATTATTTGCAAGAAATAATCGGTACTTAGAAGGATTGGTAAATGTGAACCTGGGAACCCGCTTATACTAAACCTGGGGATCCGATCCTCCTGGTAGAGAAGCTTTATCGTAGCAGAAATATAGCTTACGGTGTTTAGCTGGCCTTCAGAACCTTCATATTCACTTTTTCGAGTTTGCGGGAGGCGTAATCGGCTGTTACCTTCAGTTTTTTCTGGTTCTTGCCCGGCATCTCGAACATGGCATCCATCATTATTGCTTCGCAGATAGAGCGCAAGCCCCTGGCGCCAAGCTTGAATTCAATGGCTTTATCGACCATGTAGTCCAGTGCCTCATCTGCAAATTCGAGCTCTATATCGTCCATTTTAAACAGTTTGATATACTGCTTGGTAATGGCGTTTTTCGGGTCTGTGAGTATTTTACGCAGGGCTTCACGTTCGAGTGGATTAAGGTAGGTAAGCACGGGCAGCCGGCCTATTATCTCCGGGATAAGACCAAATGATTTAAGGTCCTGGGGAGCAATATACTGCAGCAGGTTATCCTTGTCTATCTTCTCCCTGTTCTTTGTGGCACCGTAGCCCACTATCTTTGTATTGAGCCTGTTGGCTATTTTTCTTTCTATACCATCGAAGGCACCGCCGCAGATAAAAAGAATATTTTTTGTATCCACGGGTATCATTTTCTGCTCGGGGTGCTTGCGTCCCCCCTGCGGTGGCACATTGACGGTGGCTCCCTCAAGCAGCTTAAGCAGTCCCTGCTGCACGCCTTCGCCCGATACATCGCGTGTGATGGAGGGGTTATCGCTCTTGCGGGCTATCTTGTCTATCTCATCAATAAAGACTATACCTTTTTCGGCGGCGGGCACATCATAATCGGCGCTCTGCAGCAGCCTGGTAAGCAGGCTTTCAATATCTTCCCCCACATATCCTGCCTCGGTAAGGACGGTGGCATCGACAATGGTAAAGGGAACATGCAGCATTCTTGCTATGGTCCGTGCCAACAGTGTTTTGCCGGTACCCGTCTCGCCCACAAGAATAATATTTGATTTTTCAATTTCTATATCATCCTTGTCCTTTGGCTGCATAAGCCTTTTATAATGGTTATATACAGCCACCGAGAGGTATTTTTTTGCATCATCCTGTCCGATGACGTAGCTGTCCAGGAACTTCTTTATCTCAGCGGGTTTAAGAAGCTTTACATCTTCAAGCTTGAAGTCTGATTTGCTTCCCAGCTCATCCATAACAATACCGTGGGCCTGTTCTATACATTGGTCACAGATATGTCCGTCCAGTCCGGCTATCAGCAGGTTGGAGTCTTTTTTTGAGCGTCCGCAGAATGAGCATTTATCCATAATAAACGGTGCTTATTTTTTATTTTTTGACAGGACCTCGTCTATCATCCCGTATTTTTTTGCCTCTTCGGCTGTCATCCAGTAGTCGCGGTCCGAATCTTTCTCCACCTTCTTGAAGGTATTGCCTGAATGGAGGGCAATGATCTCGTACAGTTCCTTTCTGAGCTTTATGATCTCACGCGCTGTGATCTCAATATCGGCTGCCTGGCCCTGCGCTCCTCCCATGGGCTGGTGTATCATCAGCCTTGAGTGTTTTAATGCCGAACGCTTGCCTTTGGTGCCGGCTGTAAGGAGTACGGCGCCCATGGAGGCTGCCATACCTGTGCATATGGTGGCTATATCAGCTGAGATATACTGCATGGTGTCATATATGCCCAGACCGGCATGCACAGATCCGCCGGGTGTATTGAAGTAAATCTGTATGTCTTTGTCGCTGTCGGTTGAATCAAGATAAAGCAACTGTGCCTGTATTATGTTTGCAACATAATCATCAATGGGCAATCCCAGGAATATTATCCTGTCCATCATAAGGCGTGAGAAGACATCCATTGATGCCACGTTAAGCTGGCGTTCCTCGATGATGGTGGGTGATATATAGCTGTTAAGTATTGATGTATATTGATGATAGCCCAGGCTGCTTATTCCCATTTGGCCTGTGGCGAACTTTTTAAAATCATCTTTTTCTGCCATTTTTTTATATTTTAGTTGTGTAACAAAGATAACAAAATAATAAGTAAAGACTAAGATTAAGAGTTACTTAGTTCTTTTATCATTTTATTGAATTCATCACTGCTCACCTTCTTTGTGTCTATCTTAACCTTCTCTTTTATACTGGAGATAACCTTATCATCAATAACCTTATCGGCTATTCTGCGGTAGTCCTCTTCCTTCTTCAGTATTTCCCTGGCATACTGCTCAAGCTGGCTGTCTTCAGCATTAAAGATGCCATATTGCTGGAACTGCATTCTTGTAAATTCCTTTGCTTCATTGACAAGGTCCTGTTCTTCCACCTTTATCTCATTCTCCTTTGCAATCTTGTTTCTTATAAGCTGCCATCTCAGGTCTCTCAGGAAGCTGTCAAAATCTTTTTCAACCTGCTCTTCTGTGATATCCTTGTTTGTTCTGATCAGCCATTTTTTAAGAAATTCTTCGGGAAGGTCAAAACAAGTTTTTTCAATTACCATATTACGGGCATCGAGACTCAGCTTATATTCACTTTCCTTTGCCAGGTTTTCCTTTATCTCATTATCGAGCCTGGACATGAATTCTTCTTTGGTGCTGACCGTTCCTTCGCCGTACACCTGGTCAAAAAGCTCCTGGTTCACCTCTGCCATCTCAAACCTGCTGACAGTTTTTATCAGGAACCTGTACATGCCATCCACATCAGCCACATTCTCATGTCCGGTCTGCAGCAGACCGGCTATCTCATGCTCGTTAGGGAATGAACTGCGTATATCAAAATCGACAGTGTCACCCGCCTTGCTGCCAATGAATGCTTTTTTTACATCCTCATCTTTTATTACCTTAACGGAGAGGGCGGAGTCGTGTTTACGTGTTTCCTCAATCGGCTCGCCTTCTTCGCTTAACTTAACAATATCGCCTCGCACCATATCATCTTCGGCTACGGTATCGGTCTCCTCATATTTACCGAACCTGCGGCGGTAGCTGTCAAGAAAATCATTACGCATCTTCTTGTCTATCTTTATCTCGTAGTAGGGGACCTTGTTCTTTCCTGAAAGCTTAAGCTCGAACTCAGGGGCAAGGCCTATCTCAAAGGTAAATACAAAATCATCCTGTGTCTCAAGGTCAATATTATCATTTTCATCAGCTACCGGAAGGGGATCACCCAGTATCTCCAGTTTTTCACCGGTTATATAATTGTTCAGACCTTCTGACACTGTTTTATTTATCTCCTCCAGCTGCACGCTAGTGCCGTACATCTTTTTTATAAGACCGAATGGCACCTTGCCGGGCCTGAAGCCTTTAAGGTTGGCTTTTTTCTTGTGGTCTTTCAGTACCTCATCCACTTTTTCCTGGTAGTCATCTTTTACCACCTCTACCTTAAGCTTTGCATTCAGTTCGTCAATATTCTCTTTTGTAATGTTCATGTGTTCTTATTAAAAAATCCTGTTCGTTTCAAATTTTATTCACTTTGCTTATGATTAATACTGTCCATTTTACTCCTTTCTTCAGTAAGATTGCTATGCACAGCTCATGTTTGTTTCTTACAGATAAAAACCGCCAAACAACCGGTTTTACCATTTGTTTAAGCGGTTATTTCTGTACCGGTGCGGATGAAGGGACTCGAACCCCCACGCCCGAAGGCACTAGATCCTAAGTCTAGCGCGGCTACCAATTACGCCACATCCGCGTGAAATTCAGCGCAAAAGTAGTAATAATATGGGAAATTGACAACATCCTTACCTGCGCAGCTCGAAATTCTTACCCAGGTAAAGCTTCCTGACCTGCTCATCTGCGGCAAGCTGGTCTGAGGTGCCTGCCTTCAGTATCTGGCCTTCAAAAAGCAGGTATGCCCTGTCGGTGATGCTAAGTGTTTCGTGTACATTATGGTCGGTGATAAGTATACCTATATTCCTGGTTTTCAGGTGTGCAACTATTTCCTGTATATCTTCCACAGCTATGGGGTCAACACCGGCAAAGGGTTCATCAAGCAGTATAAACCTGGGTTTAAGGGCAAGGGCCCTGGCTATCTCCGTTCTTCTTCTCTCGCCACCCGACAGCTGTATGCCCAGGCTCTTGCGTATTTTCTGCAGCCCGAATTCATTAAGCAGAGACTCTCTTCTTTCGATCTGTTCCTTTTTTGGGAAGCCTGACATCTCAAGCACTGCCTTAAGGTTATCTTCAACGCTTAGTTTGCGAAAGACGGATGCTTCCTGTGCAAGATATCCTATGCCAAGCCTGGCTCTTTTGTATACGGGCATGGTGGTAATATTCCTTTCGTCAAGAAAGATTCTTCCTTCATCTGCTTTTATCAGCCCGACTATCATATAGAAGGTTGTTGTTTTGCCGGCCCCGTTGGGTCCCAGCAGTCCCACTATCTCTCCCTGTTCAACTTCTACGGATACCTTGTTGACAACCGCCCTGCTGCGATATCTCTTTACCAGATTTTCAGTATGCAGTTTCATGTTAGCTGATGTTTAAGGTTTACTTTCGGGGTTGTCAGTATCTGCTACCCACTCGCTCTCCAGTCTTTCACGGTCTCTGGCTATCACTTTGCGTGATATGATTATTCCGATTTCATACAGGAATATCAGGGGGAAACAGACCAGTATCTGGCTGAAGATATCGGGGGGTGTAATGATAGCTGACAGAGCCAGTATTATGATAAGTGAGTGCTTCCGGTATTTCTTCAGGAAGTGAGGATCCACCAGTCCTATCTTGGTAAGGAAGAAGGACAGGATAGGCAGCTGAAAAATAATACCGCTGGCCAGGGTGATGGATGCAACAGTTCCGATATACGAGCGCAGGTTGATCTGGTTGGTTACCTCGGCGCTTACATTATATGATCCCAGGAAATGAACGGACAGGGGTATGATAATATAATAACCGAAAAGAACCCCGCTGACAAAGAGCAGTGAGGAAAAGAAAACAGCACCCCTGGTATGTTTTTTTTCGCTTGAATAGAGTGCGGGCTGGAAGAATCTCCAGAATTCCCAGAATATATAGGGGAAGGCCAGTATTATACCTGCAATAAGTGATACGGCTATATGGGTGGTGAACTGTCCAGCCATCCTGATATTTATTATTTCAAAGGGATGTGTGTTGATACACAGGGCATTGACGTTTACCAGCTGTCCCAGATCGCACAGCAACCTGTTGGTAAAGAACTGCGGATTTTTTGGAGCCAGGATAATAACATCGAATATTATATCATTAAATATAAAAGCAACGATGGCTATAATAAAGATTGATGCCACAGACCTCACAATATGCCACCTCAGTTCTTCAAGGTGTTCGAGAAAAGACATCTCATCTTCTCCTCTGGCCTTCTTGTTTTTTTTCTTCATCTGTTAAACCTGATAGCAGGAAAATTTTCAGGCTGTAAAGATGATAAAACAAATTAATCAAAACAAGTGTGGGGAATTTATTGTTATATAATATAATTGCCTGTTTATTATCAACTTTGTTTGTTAATTTTTGATCTTTTAACAAAAAATAACTCAGAAATTGACATGAATATTGTAAATTGTATGATGATGTTCCCTGAAGGTGATAATAATCATCATTGTTTTTAGCATCTTAATTATATTGATGGAAAAAAAATGATAACTTTATATTACTACAGGGGGGAGTAATTAGCTCAAGTAATTATTTGATTAGATTGAAAGGCATATAACAGGGATGGAAGACAGCAGGATTTTGTTCGATAACCTGAAGAAGTATTTCGGGTTCACTACTTTCAAGGGTAACCAGGAGGAGATTATAAGAAATGTACTTGCCGGCAGGGATAGCTTTGTTCTTATGCCAACGGGTGGAGGCAAGTCATTATGTTACCAGTTGCCGGCAGTGATAAAAAGCGGCACTGCAATTATCATATCTCCCCTGATAGCATTGATGAAGAACCAGGTTGATGCTATGAGGAATTTTTCCACCAGCGATAATATGGCTCACTTTTTAAATTCATCGCTGACCAAGTCGGCTATCAACAAGGTAAAATCGGATGTGCTGAGCGGACAGACCAAGCTGCTGTATGTGGCACCGGAGTCGCTCACCAAGGAAGATAATATCGAATTTCTCAGGAAGGTGGAGATATCTTTCTATGCCATTGACGAGGCTCACTGTATATCAGAGTGGGGACATGATTTCAGGCCTGAGTACAGGAAGATAAGGCCTATAGTCGACATGATTGGCCGTTCACCCATCATTGCACTTACTGCTACGGCCACACCCAAGGTGCAGCATGATATACAGAAGAACCTGGGCATCCTGGATGCCAGTGTCTTCAAGTCATCCTTTAACAGGCCCAACCTCTATTACGAGGTGAGGCCCAAGGTTAACACAACCAAGGAGATACTCAAATTCATCAATAATAACCAGGGCAAATCGGGTATTATATACTGTCTGAGCCGTAAGAAGGTTGAACAGATAGCTGAGGCATTGCAGGTGAACGGCATTAAGGCCCTGCCTTACCATGCCGGTATGGACTCGGCCACCCGGACGGCCAACCAGGATAAGTTCCTTATGGAGGAGGCAGATGTCATTGTGGCTACCATAGCTTTTGGCATGGGGATAGATAAACCCGATGTGCGCTTTGTTATTCATTATGATATACCCAAAAGCCTGGAAGGCTATTACCAGGAGACAGGACGAGCCGGCAGGGATGGCAGCGAGGGACGCTGTATAGTTTATTATTCATATGATGACCTGCAGAAGCTGGAGAAATTTATGCAGGGCAAACCCATCAATGAGCAGGAGATAGGGAAGCAGCTTCTGCTGGAGACGGCATCATATGCTGAGTCATCACTTTGCAGGCGTAAACTGCTGCTTCATTATTTTGGTGAGGAATACAAGCCCGATAATTGCGAGTCATGTGATAACTGCCTGCATCCCAAGAAGGAATTCGAGGGTAAGCATTATGTTGTGAAGGCATTAAAGGCGATAAGGCAGGTTAAGCAGAAGTTTAAGGCAGATCATATATCCAAAATACTGGCGGGTGAAGCGGATTCAGCCATTAAGTCATATAAGCATCATAAGCTGGATATATTCGGTGACGGTGATGATAAGGATGTGAAATTCTGGAATATGGTTATACGCCGCTCCCTGATAGCCAAGCTGCTTATCAAGGAGATAGAGAATTACGGCATACTGAAGCTTACCGATAAGGGCAGGAAGTTTATAGATAAGCCGGAGTCGTTTATGCTCAGCGAGGATCACGATTACGGGGAAGTGAGTGAAGAGGATACCGGCTACAGGGGTGGTGCCGGCGCCGTGGATGATGAGTTGTTCAGCATACTCAAGGACCTCAGGAAGGATATCTCCAGGCAGAAGAATGTGCCCCCCTTTGTTATTTTCCAGGATCCCTCGCTGGAGGATATGGCTATCCAGTACCCCGTGACCACCGAAGAGCTGCAGAATGTGTCGGGTGTAGGTGTGGGCAAGGCCGAGAGGTACGGAAAGGAGTTTGTTGAAGTGATAGGACGCTACGTTGAGGAGAAAGAGATAACCAGGCCCCAGGACCTTATCGTTAAGTCTGTTGTTAATAAGTCGGGATTCAAGGTGTATATCATTAAAAGCATTGATGCCAAGCGGCCGCTTGAAGATATAGCCGATGCCAGGGGTATTGACATGGATGAGCTAATAGGCGAGATTGAGTCTATAGTTAACTCCGGTACGCGCCTTAACCTTTCATATTATATTGACCAGGTGATTGATGACGACCGCCAGGAGGATATAATATCCTACTTCAGGGAAGAGGCTGAAACAGACTCACTCAAGGAGGCCATAGATGAGCTGGGTGATGAATACGAGGAGGAAGAGATCAGGCTTATGCGCATTAAGTTTATGTCTGAATTCGGTAACTGATCATCACAGGATGTATCTTGTTTTCACTGCTGTAAATTTTTTATCCCCTGTCACCCGGGGATTTTTTTTTATTTATATGCCACATTAATTAATTTCGTAAGTCTTTATAATAAATTCTAAATAAATATGATCCTCGAAACCAAACAGCTCAGTAAAAGTTATGGACCAATAAAGGCTGCGGAAGATATTTCACTGTCTGTCGAAAAAGGCACTGCTTTCGGACTGCTGGGACCCAACGGCAGCGGCAAAACAACCACCCTGGGTATTGTATTATCTGTACTCAGGGCTGATAAGGGCAGCTATAAGTGGTTTGACAGGGAGCCTGAACCTGCCCTGCTGAAGCGTATAGGCTCAATTATGGAGGTGCCTAACTTTTTCTCCTACCTTTCATTGCAACGTAACCTGGAGGTGGTGGCACGCATACGCGGCACTGATATATCCGATATACCGGGGGTGCTTGATCTGACAGGACTGCTAAAGAGATCCTCATCGAGATTTGACACCCTGTCGCTGGGAATGAAACAGCGCCTGGCGCTGGCAGCCGCACTGCTGGGCAATCCCGAGGTGCTGGTGCTGGATGAGCCGGCAAACGGCCTTGACCCCGAAGGTATAGCTGAGGTGAGGAATATAATAAAACAGCAGAAGGATGCCGGCAAGACAATAATAATGGCCAGCCATATACTCGATGAGGTGGAAAAGGTATGTGATCATGTAGCCATACTCAAGAAGGGCAGGACACTGGCATCGGGTAAGGTCAATGAGCTGCTTGTGACCGATGATATTACAGTTATTGTCTCGGATAATAACGGGATGCTTAAAAAGGGACTTGAAGAAAAAGGCCTGGTAAGGTCTGCCGAAATAAAAGGAGGGGTCCTGGAAATAATACCGGCCAGCGGGGTGAGTCCGGGACACATAAACCGCTTTGCAGCAGATAAGGATATTAATATTAGTGAGTTATACCAGAGGAAGAGCAGCCTGGAGGAGCAGTTTCTGGAACTGGTAAAATAAATTTACCCGGGAGGGACTCATGAATGGAGTTATACCGCTAAAATAAACAATCAATCGATGATTCCTTGCAGCAAGCTGCGGGGAGAGTCAATAAAAAATTTTAAAGAATGAAAAGATTAATAGGACTGGAGTGGGCCAAGGTTTCTTCTTACGGGCTTTTCAGGGTTATATTGATTCTGACCTTAAGCCTTTTTTTACTTACTGTCTTTGCTTTTTCCCGGATTGACATTTCGGTGCCGGGA
>CAZGUR010000088.1:0-9565 GCA_964529295.1 uncultured Rikenellaceae bacterium
ATTGAAATAATTATCGTCAATCCATATGGTTCGTAAGGCATAATTTCTTTCCAGTACTTCATTTTTGTTTTTACACAGGAGTTTGAGTAATTCTGACTCTTTGGTCGTGAGCTTCTGCTGGCCTACATCGGAGGTAAGCACCTGTTTGAGAGGATAAAAAGTGAATTTGCCAAGGAGATACTCATCAGCGTCCCCGTCGGTATACGATCTTGTCCTCCTCAGTATAGCCTCAATCCTGTATAACAATTCTTCCATAGAGAAAGGCTTGGTTATATAATCATCTGCACCCGCTGTAAAACCCTCTATTTTGTCTTTGTCAAGGGATTTGGCAGTGAGAAAGATAATAGGTATATCACTTTCGATTTTTCTGATCTTTTTTGCAAGGCTGATACCGTCAATTTCGGGTAGCATTATATCGAGGAGACAAATATCAAAGGTCTCTGAACTGAAACTGTCAAGAGCCTTCTTTCCATCGATAAGGTGAACCACTGTGTAATTCTTTGCTTCAAGGTAATCGGTAAGAACGGTTCCCAGGTTTGTGTCGTCTTCAGCCAATAGTATTTTTGCCATAATCAATTATTTTTTGGGAAACTGATATCAAAACGTGTCCCCTTATTAAGCTGACTTTGAACGGTGATATTACCCTTATGTTCATCGACTATCTTTTTAACATAATTAAGACCCAGCCCGAATCCTTTAACATTATGAACATTGCCGGTAGGCACCCTGTAAAACTTATCGAAAATTCGTTTGATATCGTCTTTCCTGATGCCAATTCCCTTATCCGATATTGAAACAGTCAGGTTTTCTTTATCATCATAGGTTTTAACCAGTATTTCAGGCTTGCCGTTTGAATATTTAATTGCATTATCGAGCAGGTTGGATATCATATTGAATGTATGTGTCTCGTCAAGTAACAGTACAGGGTCTTCAGCGTTTAACTCTTTATTGAGCCTGCCATGTGAGTCAAAAATCTGTAGCCTGAAATTATCTATAGCATTATTTATTATCCTGTGGATATCTGTTTCAACCATTTTCAGCTTCATTGTGCCCTTATCAAAGGCTGAGGACTGAAGTACTTTTTCCACCTGGTATTTTAATCTTATTGACTCATCGCTAAGTATGCCGGCTATTTTTTCAAGGTTTTTATTATCGGCCGGTATACTGCTGTCGCCTATCATCTGGGAAGCAAGTGATATTGTGGATATTGGTGTTTTTAGTTCATGGGTCATATTATTAATAAAGTCATTACGAATTTCGGATATCCGTTTTTGCCGGAGGATAATCATAATATTACCTACTGAGAATAAGATAAGGGCAAGGGTTACAATTATTGAAGACACACCCATAAAACCCACCTGCCTGAAAAAATAATTTTTCTCCCTGGGGAAATATAAATATATCATATTCTGTCCGGGTACGGGGTCATTGGGAAATAGCTGTCTCATGTATTTATTGGCATCCGAACCCATATTAAACCCGTCTGTGCTGTATACCTGTTCACCGGCAGATGTAATGGCAAATTCATAATCAAGGGATATACCAAGCCTTACAAGTGTCTGGTTAATCTGATCGTTGATTCTTTCCGGGTCTATACGCTCAGCCAGGTCAGGGGTGTCGGAAATGATCTTTCCCATTATACTTTCAAGCATTACCGTTTTATTGGTGATCCTGTCGTTTATACCGGCCCTCAGGCTCTGTGAGGACAATTCCGGGATTTCTTCTTCAGGATAAAAAAACTCGTCGTCTGAATAAAAAAGTATTTTCTGGCCCTCCCTGCTAATTGTAAGCGAAGCAATGGCATTATTCCTTCCTTCAGGCCGGGTAATATCAGCTTCTGAACGGTATCCCTGCAGTTGCTTCGCAAGAGCTGAATGTGATGGAACAATGGCAACAACGGAATCTACAAGGGGCATGTCAATCTCGTCTATTATCCTTTCTACTGTTTCCTGCTGTTCCATATCAAGCACCACTGCAGTAAGAGCATTATTTACGTACACTCTGAACTGCTGGTTCTTAACTTCGATTGAATTATTAATCCAGTATATCTGGATCAGGATAAGTCCTGTCAGAACTATCGAAATTATTACAGCAAGGATTATTATTGTCTGTTTCTTCATCCTGTCACTAACCTCCCTCAGCTACCCTTTGTTTTATTAGTCTCAACTATTATACAAAAATATTTCTTAAAATTAACATTAAGAGTTTTTTAACGAAATTTAACGTCATATTAATATTATTGCCAGGAGTATATTCTTATTATTGTCAGGAGAATATTCTGCTAAGGCACAGCATTTGTATTTGCTTTGCTGTAAAATGCTCTTTGAAAGATGATATTAAAAAAATCAACAGGAATTATGAATTGGCACGGTGTTTGCGTTAAATATTATGAGGTTTTTTTCATAGGTTAGATTAGTTAGTTTTTGGGTCAAAACAGGGACACGGAGGTGAGAAATCACCTCCTCTCTGAGAAAACCAGACTAAACACTTTTCATAACTTAGGTTTTAGGTTTTAGGGTTAGTAAGGAATGAGCGGATATATTTTATTCGCTCATTTTTTTATGTTTTACTGATGGGGATATCTTTTTTCCTGGCTGTGTAGTATAAGTGTTTAAGTATGATTTTTGAGCTTGTCCGGTTTATCCAGTTAAGGTTTATGATTTTCTTTTTATCATCTTCGCTGATTATAATTGCTTGTCTGAGATTATACTGCATAATAATCTCTTTTATTCCCGACCAGTTATGGTTCCTGTGTTTTGGAAATACCAGGCCGTATCTGTATGATATTTTATCAGCGTCAATAATGAAATAATGATCCTTCTTTTTGACAGATGCCAGTGCAGCTATGAAAAATACAAACGCAGATATTCCAAAAAGAACGATTATTAATCCTGTGGTAACGGAGGTGTCATGCCTGAATAGTTTGAGGTAGAGGCTCCATATTGTTCCGCTGAAAAACAGGAGTCCGATGATCCACAACAGAATTTTCCTGCTTTTGGAAAATTCGTTTTTTGAGAGGTTTAGATTTAAGTTTTCCATTTTCAGGGTATTGTTTGTAATATGGAATTTTCCAGTTGCTTGTTATTATCCAGTACAAAAACAGCTGTTATTTCCCCGATATTCCTGATCCTTTGTGTTAACTTGTCCCTGGTCTCATTATCCGGAACTCCTTTGATTATAAGTATATAATCGAATGCAGGCAGTTTATTGAACAGCTTCTCCCTGCCTGAATTATTACTTATCAGGTCATAGGAAATATCACTATAGTCTGAAACAGATGTGAACCTTGAGAATTGAATTTCTTTCTTATCAGTGGATTTAATAACAGGATTACTGTTCCTTAATTTAAGTCCCAGTTCCCTGTTAA
Source organism: uncultured Rikenellaceae bacterium (assembly GCA_964529295.1). GTDB lineage: Bacteria > Bacteroidota > Bacteroidia > Bacteroidales > VadinHA17 > UBA9300. The sequence continues at coordinate 3,368 of CAZGUR010000088.1, forward strand.
TAATTAATGAAATCCTGTAATCGGCTTCGGCGGTAACCATACCGATATACCGGTCTGAGTTATCATTATCAACACGCAGTTTATGCCTGATTTTTTTTGCCGGAGATTTCATTTTATGATAAAAATACCTAATAAAGGTAGTAAAAATCCCGGATTAATTAATGAACCCCGTTTTATTGATTTTTTTCACAGCCCGGAGTGAGGCTTTTTGTTCTGCTTCCTTTTTTGAAGATCCAGTGCCTTCACCGAATATTTCATGATCGATCCGCAACACCGTTGTGAACAGATATTTTTTTTCATTAAAATCGTAATCTTCAGTGTAATTGAAGCTTATTTGCTTTTGCAGTTTCTGAGCCCATTCGAATATCTGGCTTTTATAATCTGTCTCTGTATTTATTACCCTCTTAATATCTGTATGATCATTAAAGATATGCCTGATAATAAATATCCTGGTTTTCCTGTACCCCTTATCAATAAAAACGGCTCCGATAAGCGCTTCGAGGGCATCTCCGAAGATATTTGCTGAAGAAAGCCGGTTGCCGGTATTGCTTATCAGCAGCTTATCTATATCCATGGACAGGGCCAGCTTATTCAGGGTATTTCTGTTTGCGAGCCGTGATCTCAGTTTTGTAAGCTCACCTTCAGCAGATCCCGGGTAATATTTATAGAGGTATTCGGATATAACAGCATCAAGGATGGCATCGCCAAGAAACTCAAGGCGCTCATTATTAATATTGCTGCCATCAGGCAGCTTAAATGATGCCGAGCGGTGTAAAAAGGCTTCTTCGTAGATTCCTTTGCCGGAGGGTCTGAATCCCAGAATATCTTTCAGTGAAGACAGGAACTGTTTTTTGCCGGGAATTAATGTGTTTTTACTGATGTTGGGCTTAAATAACACAACAGCTGTCAGATCTTTGAAATAACCACAGATGCATTATGACCTCCAAAACCGAATGTATTGCTTATGGCGTTTTTGATTTTTCTTTCCTCTGCCTTATTTGGTGTGAGATTAAGCAGGGGATCAATGTCCGGGTCAGCCGTTATCTGGTTTATTGTGGGAGGCACAATACCATTATTTATTGTCAGTATTGATGCAATGGCTTCAACAGCGCCGGCGGCCCCAAGAAGGTGGCCGGTCATTGACTTGGTTGCGCTGATATTCATTTTATAGGCATGCTCCCCGAAAAGGTTTACTATTGCCTTTGTCTCGGATATATCACCCAGGGGCGTTGCCGTGCCATGCACATTAATGTAATCAATGTCTTCCTTTTTCAGTCCTGACTCCTCCAGGGCTATCTTCATTACCTTGTATGCTCCTACACCCTCAGGATGTGGAGCGGTAATATGATAAGCGTCTGCAGTCATGCCCGTTCCTGTGATTTCAGCATATATTTTTGCTCCGCGGGCAATGGCATGCTCGTAGTCTTCAAGTATAAGGCAACCTCCTCCTTCTCCCATCACAAAACCATCACGGCTAAGGTCCATTGGCCTGGAGGCAGTTTTATGCTCATCATTATTGGTGGACATTGCCTGCATGGCGTTGAATCCACCTATCCCTGCTTCGTTAATAGCTGCTTCGGATCCTCCTGTGATAAACACATTGGCTTTACCCAGCTTGATAAGGTTAAAGGCATCTATGATAGCATTGGTTGATGATGCGCAGGCGGAAACTGTACCATAATTGGGTCCCTGGAAACCATATTTAATGGAAATATGGCCTGCAGCAATATCGGAAATCATTTTGGGGATGAAGAAGGGGCTGAAACGGGGAATCCTGCCCCCCGTAACAAACCCTGCAATTTCATTCAGAAATGTATCTATTCCTCCAATTCCCGAAGCCCAGATAACACCTGCCCGGTCTTTGTCAATTTCTTCATTGTCAAGACCTGAATCCACCATGGCTTCTCCGGCGGCAATAATTGCATACTGGGCATAAACATCCAGTTTCCGGGCTTCTTTGCGCTCAAAATAATCGCCCGGGTTATAGTCTTTTATTTCACAGGCAAAACGTGTTTTGAATTTATCTGCATCAAAACGTGTAATCCAGTCAGACCCGCTGGTCCCGGATCTCAGTCCTTCCCAGTATTCTTTAATATTCTTGCCTATCGGGGTTATGGCCCCGATGCCCGTAACTACAACCCTGTTCATGTTTTTGAATTTCTCTGGTTTATGCAATCTTATTTTGCATTCTCCTCGATGTACTTAATGGCTTCACCAACTGTGCTGATGTTTTCTGCCTGATCATCAGGGATACCAATATTGAATTCTTTTTCAAATTCCATGATAAGCTCAACAGTGTCAAGAGAATCAGCTCCCAGATCATTTGTAAAACTTGCTTCAGGGCTTACTTCTGATTCGTCAACTCCCAACTTGTCAACGATGATCTCTTTTACTTTTGCTGCAATATCAGACATAATCTAAATTTTTGGTTAATAATAATTAATTTTAAAACCTTGCAAAGAAATATATTTGTACATTATTATTCAAACAAATTGATAAATATTTATTAAATATATAATATATATTATTGATAATCAAATAAGTAACTGTAGTTTTTCTCCCTGGTAAAATTACCGGGACAATATTGATAAAGGCCAGATAATGAAGAATATAGCGATTTTTGCCTCCGGTTCCGGCACCAATGCACAGAAGCTAATGGAATATTTTTCGACTCGTAAAACTGCAAAAGTTAAACTTTTGTTGTCTAACAAGGCAGATGCATTTGTTTTAGAAAGAGCTAGGAACTTTTTAGTTCCTACTCTTGTTTTCGACCGTGATGATTTTTACCGTAATGGTAAAGTGTTAAGGATACTGCGTGAAAATGATATTGATTTTATAATCCTGGCAGGTTTTTTATGGCTGGTGCCCGGGGAGATAATCAGTCATTATCGCGGACGCATAGTGAATATACACCCTGCCCTGCTGCCTGCTTACGGAGGCAAGGGAATGTATGGAAGCAAGGTACACAGGGCTGTCATTGATAAGGGGGAAAAGGAATCCGGGATAAGCATCCATTATGTAAATGAGCATTATGATGAGGGTGATATAATATTCCAGGCACGCTGCGAGGTTAAAGCAGATGACAGTCCCGAATCACTTGCCGCCAGGGTGCATGAGCTTGAGCACAGGCATTATCCTGTGGTGGTTGAAAAGCTGTTATCGGAGTCTTAAAAGGAGTTCAGCATGTCATACATAACCCTTTTAACCTTTTCGAATTTTTCTATATTATCCTCAGAAACGGGCAGGACAGGCGGAGCTTCCACTTTCAGGGGATCAACGGCATGACCGTTTTTATAAAACCTGAAATCAAGATGCGGTCCTGTTGACAGCCCTGTGCTTCCCACATAGCCTATAATATCACCCTGCTTAACATATTTTCCAACGGTAATTCCTTTTCCATAGGCGCTCAGATGCATATATGCTGTTGTATATACGCTGTTATGTCTTATTTTTACTATACGTCCAGCCCCGCTCTGGTATTCTCTCATTATTATCCTTCCGTCACCTATAGCAAGAACAGGGGTGCCGGTGGGTGCTGCATAATCAACCCCGTGATGAGGCCTCCTGATGCGCAGTATGGGGTGCAATCGGCTGTTTGAATACCTGCTGCTGATACGGGAAAACCGGAGTGGTGCCTTCAGGAATGCTTTGCGAAGGCTGTTGCCCTCAAGGTCATAGTAGCTTTCTTCACCATCCTGGATAAGTGGGATAGCATAGATTTCTGTTCCGGCATGACTGAATGAGGCCGCCACTATACGGCTGATCCCGTTCGATATTGTATCAATATATTCTTCTTCGTATATAACTTTAAAGCTGTCACCTTTCTGCAGCCCGAAAAAGTCAACAGACCAGGCATACATCTCGGACAGTTCAATGGCGAGCATTGGGTGCAGGTCATTATCAAGCATTGTATTCCACAGTGATGTTTCTATTGTCCCTGAAGAATATTGCAACTCAGTATTTACGGGTCTTTCTATTTTTCTGACATGAGGATCATTCCTCAGGTCAAGTAAATAATGCTTGATATTATCGTGCTCATATACCATATATTCCAGCCTGTTTTCGGTGCCGGGATTGAGATAAAGGGTGTACTTATTGCCGGTTTTTATCTTTCTTACGTCGAATGAATCCCCTGAGTTAATAATAAGTTTATTGATCAGGTGATAATCAATATCATAGTCGCTGAGAATTTCTGACAGGAACTGGTTTCTTCTTACTTTTCCGGGAATTCTAATATAGGATGTTGTATCAATACCGTACAGGTCAAGTGTAGGCTCGGGCAATTTATCCTTGTTGATAAGCGCTTCCTCATCACTGTCGCCGGCCTCAGGAATGAATCCGGAGGACTCGGTGCAGCTGTTGCACAGAAGGGCTGAAAGTATAATAAAAAGACCATAGCCCAGACTGCGGCCACTGGTTTTAATGCATCTGATCATACCACCACGTTTATTATTCTTCCTCTTACAATTATGACCTTACGGGGCTGTTTTCCCGTCAGCCATTTTTCAGATCTTTCGTCTTTTATAACGGCATTTTCCATCTCTTTTTCTTCCATATCGAGCGCTAGCTCCATTTTGAACCTTAACTTACCGTTGAATGATACCGGGTATTCAAATGCGTCTTCCTCCAGGTAGCTTTCGTCTACCTCCGGCCAGGGACTGTATACAAGGCTTTTGCTGTTACCGTACATTTCCCATAATTCCTCGGCCAGGTGTGGTGCAAAGGGGCTTAATATCCTGGTGAAGACAGAGGCTGTATCCCTGCTTATTTTACCCTCTTTAACGGCCAGGTTAGTGAATATCATCAGCGATGATATGGCGGTGTTGAACCGGAGGTTTTCAATATCACCTTCCACCTTGCTTATTGTCCTGTGCAGGGTTTTCAACACTTCCGGGCTGTCTTTTTCTTCGCTTATATTTTCCATATTACCGAACAGCCTGTATACACGTGCCAGGAATCCAAACACCCCTTTCACGCCTTTTTCATCCCATGGTTTTGAAGCATCGAGCGGACCCATAAACATCTCGTACAGTCTTAAGGAGTCAGCACCGTATTTGCTGATGATATCGTCAGGGTTAACCACATTTTTCAGGGATTTGGACATCTTAGCTACTATCTGCTTAAGCTCCCCGCCATTTTCACGGTGGAAATATTTACCATCCTTTTCCTCCACCAGGTCAGCAGGTACTTTTGCGCCCGTTCTGGTTTCATAGGCAAAAGCCAGTATCATGCCCTGGTTAAACAGTTTCCTGTAAGGTTCATCATCCGAGACGTGACCCAGATCATAAAGCACCTTATGCCAGAAGCGGCTGTAGAGCAGGTGCAGTACTGCATGCTCGGCTCCTCCAATGTACAGGTCTACGGGCATCCAGTATTTTTCCTTTTCACTGCTTACTAACTCCCGGTCATTACCGGGATCTATAAATCTGAGGTAGTACCAGCACGAGCCTGCCCACTGGGGCATGGTGTTTGTTTCCCTTCTGCCTTTCATACCATTCTTTCCTTCTACGGTAAGCCATTCAGTGGCATTGGCAAGGGGTGATTCACCGTTTTCACCTGGTTCATATTTATCAAGCGCCGGCAGTATCAGGGGTAATTCAGACTCGTCAAGAAGGCTGATGGTACCATCTTCCCAGTGGATAACCGGGAAGGGTTCACCCCAGTATCTCTGCCTGCTGAACAGCCAGTCGCGCAGCTTATAATTAACTTTTGCCTTTCCCAGTTTTTTTGATTCCAGCCAGTCAATAGTAAGCTTTATACCTTCATCCTTACCCAGTCCGTTAATATCCAGTTCTGTTACCGGGTCAGATGATCTGATATAAATACCATCTTCGGACCAGCATGCATCTCCCTTTAGAATTTTTGTCTTCAGCTCTTCATCACTGGTATCAGGTTCCATGATGCATTCAACCGGCAGCCCGAATTTTTTTGCAAACTCAAAATCTCTTTCATCGTGTGCAGGAACGGCCATTATGGCTCCCGTCCCGTATCCCGTCAGTACATAGTCTGCTATCCATACAGGCATCTTCCTGTTATTGACAGGGTTTATAGCATATGAGCCGGTAAACACGCCTGTTTTATTCTTTGACAGGTCAGTACGGTCGAGATCGGATTTAAGGGCGGCTTCTTTTATATATTCATTTACTTCGTTTTCTTTTTCTTTTACGGCCAGTTTTCGGCTAAGTTCATGTTCCGGTG
>CAZGUR010000088.1:9575-11695 GCA_964529295.1 uncultured Rikenellaceae bacterium
TGCCAGAACCATATAGGTAGCGCCGAAGAGTGTATCGGGCCTTGTGGTGAAAACGGGTATCCTTGCATCTGATTTTTCAAGATGAAAGACAACTTCCGCGCCGGTGGACTTGCCAATCCAGTTCCGCTGCTGGTCTTTGATGCCTTCAGGCCAGTCAAGCCCGTCAAGTCCTTGCAGCAACCTTTCCGAATAATGGGGTATACGTAACATCCATTGCTTAAGATCCATTTTTGTGACACTGTTGCCGCATTTCTCATGGGAGCCATCGCTCAGCACTTCCTCATTGGCACAAACAATTTTGCAGTCCGGGCACCACCATACAAGAGCATCATCATAATAAGCAAGCCTTTTGCTGTCAGTATAGCTGCGTACAGCTTCTTCTCCTTTTTCCTTTATGTGATCCGGTATTTCCAGCTCGTGTACTGGTCTTCCCTTCTGCTGTTTATGGTCGAACCATGTATTATAGAGCTGTATAAAGATCCATTGTGTCCATTTATAGTAATGTGGGTCGGTGGTGTTTATCTCCCTGTCCCATTCATAACCAAGACCAATCTCCTTTATCTGGCGCCTGAAGGTGTCACAGTTTTTATTGGTAATAACTGCAGGATGTGTACCGGTCTGCATGGCATACTGCTCGGCTGGCAGGCCAAAGGCATCCCAGCCCATGGGGTGAAGCACATTAAAACCTTTCATCCTCTTATACCTCGCTATAATATCGCTTGCCGTGTATCCTTCAGGATGGCCTACATGCAATCCGGATCCGGAGGGGTAGGGGAACATATCAAGAATATAATACTTTTTGGACTTATCGGTTTTATCGTGGGTTTTAAATGTCTTATTATCTTCCCAGTGCTTTTGCCATTTCTTTTCTATTTCCCTGAATTTATATTCCATCTTGACCCTCGGATTACGATTATTATTACGGTTTGCGAAATTATGAAAAACTTATCAATTATCATTATGTATCACTCTCTTTGAAATATCAGTATCAGGAGTTACTTTTGCAGTATTATATGGTTCCGTAGTTCAAATGGATAGAATGACAGATTCCGGTTCTGTAGGTTGGGGGTTCGAGTCCCCCCGGAATCACTGGCTTAATCAGTGAAAGGCATTTCTGTATATATGCCTGAGAAAGGGAAAATGACGCATAATGTATAAATATTTATTCGGACCTGTGCCTTCGAGGCGACTGGGAATGTCGCTGGGAGTGGACCTGGTACCACGTAAGGTTTGTTCACTTGATTGTGTATATTGCGAGGTTGGCAAGACAAGTAAGCTGACTACAGAGAGGATGGAGTATGTTCCTTATCTTACTATTACAAAAGAGCTGAAGCATTTTTTCGAAAATAATCCTGATCCTGACTATATAACTTTTTCCGGCTCCGGGGAGCCCACCTTGAACAGCAGGCTGGGAGATGTGATGTCTTTTATCAGGCAGTTGAAACCGGAGATTCCCATAGCTGTTCTTACAAACGGAACATTATTATGGGACAGTAAGGTGCGGGAAGAGCTAATGGGAGCTGATATGGTGCTGCCATCACTCGATGCAGCAACAGCCAGAACTTTTGGCAATATTAACAGGCCTGCCGGCGATCTGGATATTAAACGGTATATCCGGGGACTTATTGATTTCAGTAATGAATACCGGGGCATTATTAAGCTTGAGGTTTTTATTCTGCCCGGCTATAATGACCACAGAGAGGAGCTGGATGAACTTAAAAAGGCAATTATCAGGATAGCACCAGATACTGTTCAGCTGAATACTCTTGATCGTCCGGGCACGGTTAGCGACCTTAAGCCTGCAACAGCAGAAGAGCTGGAAAGGGTTGTTGAATACTGGGATTTACCGGGTGTGGAAATCATTGCCGCCGCCCCTGTCAGGAAGGAGCAGCAGTCATACCGCAAAGATGCTGAGGAAGCCATTATGGGAATGATCTCAAGGCGCCCCTGCACCCTTGATGATCTGAGTGATACCCTGGGCATGCATGTGAGCGAGGTAAATAAGTATCTTGATGTGCTTGAGTCTGAAAATAAGATCAGCAGTGTCCGACAGAAGAGGGGGATATTCTATGTTCCGGCCTGAGCTGCCCCGGAATGATAGTCTAATGTCATTTAAGGTT
>CAZGUR010000089.1:0-11685 GCA_964529295.1 uncultured Rikenellaceae bacterium
ATTCTCTTTGTTCGTTGGCTTATGCCCTGATTGGTTCAAAAGCCTTTACGGGATGAGTGGCGGGTGGTTTGAAAGAAAAATAATTATTTATGGATACTGGTTATATACTGGCGCTGGATCAGGGAACGACAAGCTCGCGGGCCATACTGTTTGACCGCAGCGGGCGTATATGCAGCCAGGCAAAGAAAGAGTTTACACAGTTCTATCCGCGTCCGGGTTGGGTTGAGCACGATCCCCTGGAGCTCTGGTCGAGCCAGATGTCCGTTATCTCGGAGGTGACGGCCAAAGCAGGCATTGAGGGCAGGGATATCAAGGCCCTGGGTATTACCAATCAGCGCGAGACAAGCATCGTATGGGACAGGAAGACAGGCGTTCCCGTGTATAATGCCATAGTGTGGCAGGACAGGAGGACGGCTGAGGTATGTGACAGGCTTATAGCGGATGGACTGGAACAGATGATACAGAAGCGCACGGGACTCGTACCTGATGCTTACTTCTCGGCTACCAAGCTGCAGTGGATACTGAAAAATGTGCCGGGAGCCCGTGCCAGGGCGGCAGCCGGTGAGCTGTGCTTTGGTACGGTAGACAGCTGGCTGCTGTGGAAGCTGACTGGAGGGGCCGGTGGTGGACTCCACGCTACTGATGTGACCAATGCCAGCCGCACCATGCTTTTTAATATCCACACCCTGGAATGGGATGAAGAGCTGCTGCGCCTCTTTGACATACCGCCCCGTATGATGCCTGAGCTAAGGACCTGCTCGGAGATATACGGTATGACGGACAGCACCGTCACCGGATTCCATGTGCCGGTGGCCGGGATAGCAGGCGACCAGCAGGCATCACTCTTCGGCCAGCTCTGTCTTGATGAGGGCATGGTAAAAAACACCTACGGCACGGGATGCTTTATGATACTTAACACAGGGGGGAGTCCGGTCACCTCCTCCAACAAGCTGCTTACCACCATTGCCTGGCAGATCGGAGACGACCTGGTGTACGGTCTGGAAGGGTCGGTCTTTATAGCCGGCGCCGCCATACAGTGGCTGCGCGACGGGCTGGAGATCATCAGTGACGCACCATCCAGCGAGAAGCTGGCGCTGACGGTGGATGATAACGGCGGTGTGTATTTTGTGCCTGCCTTATCCGGACTCGGAGCGCCGTGGTGGGATCCCTATGCACGGGGTACCATAACAGGTATCACGCGCGGCACCACAAAGGCACACCTTGCACGTGCGGCACTGGAGAGCATAGCCTTCCAGGTAAGGGATGTGCTGATGGCCATGCAGGATGATTACGGCCGGTCCCTCGCTGATATACGTGTTGACGGCGGGGCATCGGGTAATAACCTGCTGCTGCAGTTCCAGTCCGATATACTGGGTAATGAGGTTATCAGGCCCTCGGTCATGGAGACCACCGCCCTGGGTGCCGCCTACCTGGCGGGACTCGCAACAGGCTACTGGGACGGTATTGAGGAGCTGAAAAAACACTGGCAGCCAGAGCGCACTTTCACACCCGCCATGGACAGGGAGACAGCACAGATACATATCAGTAACTGGCAACAGGCACTGAAAAAGGCATTGTCACATTAAGTTGTATTTTTAATGATTAAGCTCCCCTCAGCTCATGTTTGCCGAAACCAGGCAGGGAACAAAAATGTCATAATCTGCAGTATTATTATTTTTTCTTTGCAACCCGGAATTTTTTGCTTTATCTTTGCCGGCTCAGAATAGAAAGAATGATACAAACAGCATTACATCACCATCATCATAATACTTGCCTCCGGCGAGCGGATGATGGTATTTAATATGCTATAGTCATATATAAGAAACCAGGAGCCCGTCGGTGCATTCAGCAAAGACGGGCTTTTTCTATGCCCGAAAATGAAGAAAGAGATACAGAATACAAACTATAAAACATTGATAATCATATTAAAACAAAAGAACAAAAGTTTATGAAAGAGATATTAAAGATAGCGGTGCAGAAATCGGGCAGGCTGCACGACGGTTCCCTGTCGCTGCTCAGGGAGTGCGGCATAAAGATAGATAACGGCTTTGACCAGCTGATAGCTCCCGCGCGCGACTTCCCGGTGGAGGTACTGTTCCTCCGTAACTCGGATATACCGCAGTATATAGAGGATGGCGTGGCTGATATAGCCATACTGGGCGAGAACGTGGTCATTGAAAAGGAGAAGGAATGTAAGGTGGTGCAGAAGCTGGGCTTCTCGCGCTGCCGCCTGTCGCTGGCCATACCCGCTCACCAGGAATATGACGGACTGCAGTGGTTCAATAACAGGCGGCTGGCAACTTCATACCCTAACACCCTAAGGAGCTACCTGGAGAAAAATAATATCAGTGCCGGTATACACGAGATATCCGGATCGGTGGAGATAGCCCCGGGTATTGGTCTGGCCGACGGCATATGCGACCTGGTAAGCTCCGGCAGCACCCTCTTCAAGAACGGACTGAAAGAGGTGGAGGTGATGCTGGAATCGGAGGCATGCATAGTAAAAGGTCTGTGCCTGAATGATGAGAAGAATGCCATACTGGAGGAGATACTGTTCAGGATACGGTCGGTGCTGTCATCACGCAATAATAAGTATATACTGCTCAATGCACCCGATGATAAGCTGCCTGAGATATTCGATATACTGCCCGGCATGAAGAGTCCGACCGTGCTGCCCCTGGCCATGGAGGGATGGAGCTCCGTTCATTCGGTTATCAGCGAAAAGGATTTCTGGGCCGTCATAGGCCGGCTAAAGGAGAAAGGCGCGCAGGGCATACTGGTTATACCTATTGAAAAGATGGTTGTGTAAAAAATTTGGGGAATGATATAGGTCCGGTGAGATAAGTGAACCCGTTATGATAAAGGAATAAAACGTAACAAAACAGAAAATAAAATAGAAAAAGAGCATGAAAATTTTTGAATATACCAATATGGAAGAAACAAGGGAAGTGCTGCGGCGGCCGCTGCAGGACCTCTCTGCGATAGAGCCGCTGGTCAATGACATTTTCAGGGAGATAAGGACGCGTGGTGATAAGGCACTGCTGGAATACAGTCTCCAGTATGACGGCGTGGCGCCGGATAATCTTGTTGTCACCGATGCCGAGATAGAAGAGGCGGTAAAAAGTATAGATCCCGGACTTAAAGAAGCAATAGGGAAGGCAGTGGAGAATATCGAGCTGTTCCATGCCAGCCAGAAAACGGAGCCCCGCACCATAGGCACCATGCCCGGTGTCTACTGCTGGCAGAAAGGTGTGGCGGTGGAGAAGGTGGGACTCTATATACCTGGCGGATCGGCACCGCTGTTCTCATCAGTGCTGATGCTGGCCGTACCTGCACGCGTGGCGGGATGCAGGGAGATAATAATGTGTACGCCGCCCGGCAGGGACGGCAGGATTAACCCGGTAATACTGTATGCCGCTGCCCTTACCGGCGTTACAAAAATAATAAAGGCCGGTGGCATACAGGCTGTGGCAGCCATGGCCTGGGGTACCGCCACGGTGCCCGCGGTGGATAAGATATTCGGTCCGGGTAACCAGTACGTCACAACAGCCAAGCAGGTGGCGGCAAAGGAAGGGGTGGCCATTGACCTGCCTGCCGGTCCCTCCGAGGTCATGATAGTAGCCGACGACACTGCCGTGCCGGCATTTATAGCGGCCGATATGCTGTCGCAGGCCGAGCATGGGGCCGACAGCCAGGCCGTGCTGCTGACATGCGACAGGAAGATAGCGGAGGCGGTGGCGCTGGAGCTGAAGAAGCAGAAGAAGGATCTGTCAAGGATAGATATAATAGATAAGGCACTGCAGGGATCGGCAGCTGTTATTGTACCCGGACAGCAAGAGCTGGTAGCGGTGATGAACGACTATGCACCGGAGCACCTTATACTGTCGGTGCGCGACCCTGAAGGCATGGCCGACAGGGTTATTAATGCCGGATCGGTATTCCTCGGTAATTACAGTCCAGAGAGCGTGGGCGACTATGCCTCCGGGACCAACCACACACTTCCGACCAACGGCTTTGCCAGGGGGTGGAGCGGGGTGTCGCTGGACAGCTTTTTAAAAAAGATAACATTCCAGAAGGTGTCGGCGGCTGGACTGCAAAATATAGGTCCCTACGTGGAGAAGATGGCTGCGGCGGAGATGCTCGATGCCCACGCACAGGCGGTAAGGATAAGGAGGAAAAGCTGAGATGGAACAATATGAGAAGAGCAGAAATACTTATAAGTGAATAACTTAGCAGACCGGATTCACAGACATAAAGAAAAAATTAATTATATGGATAAGATAAGATCACTGATTAGACCTGACCTGCTGACATTAAAACCCTACTCCTCGGCGAGGAACGAGTTTACGGGCAGCGCAAGGATATACCTCGATGCCAATGAGAATCCCTACGGGACTTCTTTCCGGGGTGTGACGGGACTCAATCGCTACCCCGATCCGCTGCAGCGGGAGCTGAAAGTAAGGCTGTCACAGATAAGCGGCATGGCGGAAGACAGTATAATAGTGGGTAACGGCAGCGATGAGATACTGGACCTGCTGGTAAGGGCCACAACGGTGCCGGGTCGCTCCAATGTAATAACCATGCCCCCCACATACGGTATGTACTCTGTGGTGGCCGCTGTTAATAATGTGGCTGTCACCGAGGTGCTCCCAGCCGAAGATTTCAGTTTCAGCGCTGAGAGTGTGCTCGGGACGGCGGACAGCAACACAGCCATTATCTTTATATGCTCGCCCAATAACCCCACTGGCAATATGGCGCCGCGCGATGAAGTGCAAAAGCTGGCGGAGCAGTTTGAGGGGCTTCTTGTTATAGATGAGGCATATATCGACTTTTCCGGCACAGACGGCTTTATGGATATGCTCAGCGATTATGATAATATCTTTATCCTTCGCACCTTCTCCAAGGCCAGGGGTATGGCCGGGGCGCGACTAGGAACGGGTTACGGGCATCCCCTGCTGGTGAGCGTGCTCAATGCCATAAAGATGCCCTATAATGTCAACAGCCTCAGCCTGGAGGCGGCAATGCAATCGCTTAACAAACAGCAGGTGTACAGCAGCCAGGTGGAGCGTATAACAGAAGGCAGGGAGAGCCTGTCCCGGGAGCTGCAGAAGATACCCGGTGTGCAGAAAGTGTATCCCTCGGCTGCCAATTTTATACTGGCACGGTTTGAGAGGGCGCGGGAGCTGTATAATTACCTGCTCGGCAAAGGCATAGTGGTGCGCGACCGCTCTGATGTGCCCCTCTGTGAGGGCTGCCTCAGGATAAGCGTGGGCACGGAGCGGGAAAACGAAGTGCTGCTGGAGGAGATTGGTAATTTCTATAAGGGTGCTGTGGGGGCGGCCGGCGGAACCGGTACCGAAAACGGAGCAAGCACGACTACAGGTGCAACCGGAACTGAAAACGGAGCAAGCCCGACTGACAGTGGAGCAGGTACCGTCAAAGAACGCCGCCGAACGGGCGAGACGGATGTGCTGGCCGATATAAACCTGTATGGCAGGGGCATAGCCGACATACAGACGGGAGTGGGCTTCCTTGATCATATGCTGGAGTTGTTTACCTTCCACAGCGGCAGCGACATGATGATAAGAGCCTCGGGCGATGTGCATGTGGATATGCATCATACCGTGGAAGATATAGCTATTACCCTGGGACTGGCGGTGAAAAAGGCCCTGGGCGACGGCAAAGGGATTAACAGGTATGGATTCGTTCTCCCCATGGACGGCAGTAGGGCCATAATAAGCATCGATATGGGAGGAAGAAATATGCTTGTGTGGGATGTGGGGATGAAAGAAACATCCATTGGCGGCATACCGGCCGATATGTTCAGGCACTTTTTCAGGTCCTTCAGTGATAATGCAGGATGCACACTGCACATAGAGGCGAAGGGAGAGGACGATCACCATATAATAGAAGCGGTGTTCAAAGGTTTTGCACGGGCACTGAAGGAGGCGGTGCGGGTGACAGGCGACAGGGTGCAGAGTACAAAGAGTCTATCATGATAAATGAAACGACCATGAACCGAGTTTACGAGCAAACAAAAAAATTAACCAGATGATAAAAAGAATATGAAACTGACAATACTGGATTACGGTGCCGGCAACCTTTTCTCAGTGGCCCGGGCATGCAGCAGGCTGGGATATGATCCCGTGCTGAGCTCGGACCGCGACATAATAGCGGGCAGCGACAAGGTGATATTCCCGGGTGTGGGCAACGCCGTTACGGCCATGGAGAGGATCAGGGAAGAGGGACTGGACAGCATCATACCCACCCTTAAGCAGCCGCTGCTGGGTATATGCCTGGGCATGCAGCTACTGTTTGCCCACAGTGGGGAAGGCGACACCCCATGCCTTGGTATAATGGATGGCAGGGTGAAGGACTTCAGCAGCAGGGATATGGGTGGTTTAAAGGTGCCGCATATGGGCTGGAATATAATAGACAGTCTGCAGGGCAGTCTCTTCAGGGACATACCCGAAGGTTCCTATATGTACTTTGTGCACAGCTACTATGTGCCCCTTGTTGATGAGGCCGTGGCTGCCAGCTACTATAAGGGCATCTTTACAGCAGCCGTGGAGAAGGATAATTTTTTCGGCTGCCAGTTTCACCCCGAAAAGTCGGGCGAGACAGGAATACAAATACTTAAAAACTTTCTTGAACTATGATAGAGCTAATACCGGCAATAGATATTATCGGCGGAAGATGTGTGAGGCTGACAAAAGGCGATTATAACAGCATGCAGGAATACAGCAGTGATCCGGTCGAGACAGCCCTGGGTTTTGAGTCGGCTGGATTCACAAGGCTGCACCTGGTGGACCTCGACGGTGCAAAGAAGGGAGAGCCCGTTAACCTGCATATACTGGAGGCTATATGCCAGTCAACGGATCTCACTGTCGACTACGGCGGAGGAGTCAAGACGGATAAGGATATTGAAAAGGTTTTTGCTGCCGGCGCCGCTATGGTCACGTGTGGCTCGGTGGCCGTAAGGAAACCTGAGCTGTTTCTGTCGTGGCTCGAAACCTACGGGCCTGACAGGATAATACTGGGGGCCGATGTGCGTGACCGCAGGGTGGCTATCGGTGGCTGGAAGGAGCAGTCGGACCGCGATCTTTTTGGCTTCCTGGATTTCTATGTATCAAAAGGTATACGTAAGGTGGTGTGTACCGATATAGAACGTGACGGCACGCTTGAGGGTCCCGCCGTGGAGCTGTACACAGAGATAATGCAGCGGTTTCCCGGACTGGAACTGGTAGCCAGCGGCGGACTGAGCAGCACAGAGGACCTTCGCCGGCTGTACGAAGCAGGAATAAAAAGTATTATCGCCGGCAAGGCTTTTTATGAAGGTAAGATAGCGATGCGGCCCTGGCCGCTGGAGACACTGGCAAAGCGCATAATACCATGCCTCGATGTTAAGGACGGAAGGGTGGTTAAGGGCGTCAATTTTGTTGGTCTGCGCGATGCGGGCGACCCGGTGGAGCTGGCACAGCGCTATTCGGATGAGGGGGCCGATGAACTGGTATTTCTTGACATTACGGCCACACATGAGAAGAGGAAGACGCTGGCACAGCTGGTGCGCAGGGTGGCGGAGGCGGTGAGCATACCTTTTACCGTGGGCGGCGGCATATCATCAGTCGATGATGTCAGTGTCATGCTGGCTAACGGGGCCGACAAGGTGTCGGTTAACTCGGCAGCGGTAAGGAACCCGGAGATAATAGACAGCATGGCCGGCAGCTTTGGCAGCCAGTGCATAGTGCTGGCCGTGGATGCACGTTATGAGGAGGGCAGGTGGCAGGTGTACCTTAACGGCGGAAGAATGCCCACGGGCATAGAGCTGTTCGGGTGGATAAAAGAAGCGGCCGGAAGGGGCGCCGGCGAGATACTGTTTACTTCGATGGATCATGACGGTACACGCAAGGGCTTTGCCAACGAGGCCCTGGCGGAGATAAGCGCCATGGTTAATATACCTGTTATAGCATCCGGCGGGGCGGGTGAGCTGAAGCATTTCAGGGATGCTTTTATAAAAGGCAGGGCCGATGCGGCACTGGCGGCAGGCATCTTTCATTACGGAGAGATAAGTATTGCTGAGGTAAAACAGTACCTGAGAGATCAGGGTGTAAGGGTGCGACTGTGAAATAAAAATGAAATAACAATATGCGGGTATTATTGTTAGTATTATTTTTACCCCGAAATAATCAAGATACAGTGAAAACATATAATCCGGTCCGGTACGAGCAGATCACAAGCTGCTTAAACAATTTACACAAAGACATAATAAAAAAATAATGGATATAGATTTTGAAAAGGAGGGCGGACTGGTACCTGTTATCGTTCAGGACGCCACCACCTCAAAGGTGCTGATGCTGGCATATATGAATGAAGAGGCGCTAAGCCTCACCAGGAAGAACAAAAAGCTCACTTTTTACAGCCGCTCACGCAGGGAGCTTTGGGTTAAGGGCGAGACCTCCGGTAACTACCTCCACCTGGTGGACATAAAGGTCGACTGCGACGGCGACACCCTGCTGGCCAGGGTTATACCCGACGGACCGGCCTGTCATACCGGCTCCGATACCTGCTGGGATGAGGTCAACAAAAAGGACAGCCTTGAATTCATCACTTACCTTGAAAACATTATTGAAGAGCGGAAGGATGCCGATCCGGGCACATCATATACCGCCCGGCTCTTTGACAAGGGAGTGAAGAAGATATCACAGAAGGTGGGTGAGGAGGCTATTGAGCTTATCCTTGAGGCTATGGGCGACCTTGATGACCTGCTTCTGGAGGAGTCGGCCGACCTGATGTACCACCTGCTGGTGCTGCTTCACGCCAAAGGCTATTCCTTCAGGGATGTGATCACCGCCCTCAAAGCCAGGCATAAGGTGTAGGGAGAATGGTTTTGGCGAGTTGATATTTTATGTCAGAACTTGGCTGGCATGTCAATAAGCAGATGGGGAATATATATACTAATCAAAACGTAGTTCAATTTTCCACGGAAGATGATTAATCTTGTTTTCAGTAAAATATTTTATTGATGCAATAATTACATCGAAATCCGGTGAATCACCATAGATCATTTCTTCTTGCATCTTGTTGTAATCGTCCCTCCAGGCTTTTCTGATATCTTGAATTGGTAAAGGGCTTATTGTTTGTGGTTGGTGCAAATTATAATCAATACCTCCTATTCTGTTAAACCTGTACCGGTGGTTAACGATTGTTTCATAAAGTTCTTTGTTATTTAAAGCATTAATCGCAAAATTAGTATTTTCTATAATCTGGTATATATCATATAGATGCCGGCTTTGTTGTTCAACTCTGATTCTTTCTTTTGGTCTTTGCATTTCTTCGTGTAACAGGAAAATCTTCTCAAGAAATGTTCGTTCTGGTATAACTGTTGGTATATCAACAGGATCATCAGCAAATTCTGATTCAAAATAGTGTTGATCAAGAAAGGAGGCGAAGGATTGAACTTTAAAAGGTTCCATTAGTGAGCTGCAACTTATCTCCACTAAAACTCTTGGTTTTACATACCCGGGATAATTCATGACATTAGGATATAGTATCTCAATTTGCACAGGATCTGCGTCACTTGAATTTTGCTTAAGCCGGTTTATTCTGATATCGGATAATCCACCTTCCCTTAATGTATTTTCCAATATTGGATTTAACTCCTCAGATATGAACTGGCCGGTTATTTTTCTCAACTTTTTGATTTGTGATCTATTCAAATAACCACTGTATCCTAAAAAATCCCTATTAAAAATAATATCTATGTCTTCTGAAAACCGATCGATAATACCCCATGCTTTACTTAGTGATGTTCCTCCTTTGAAAATAAAGTGTTCACCAACTTTCATACTAAATAAACCCGATAGGGCTTGAATAACCCACCAATCTTTTTCAACCGCAAACGGGGCTATACCTGTGGTTTCCGAAATTTGTATATATGCATTTCTTTTAGTTTGATCCGGAATATTATACCATTTTTTATTCATGTCTGAAAAAAGTTCACTTTTATTGCGCTTGGCGCATAATTTCCCTAATCCATTCAGGTGCTAATTTGATATCGTGTTCCAGCCGATATTTTTCTTCATTTTTCAGATGATTAATAATAATCTCCAATTCGTACTCAGTTATATTATCTTTACCTATTGACTTTAAAGCCTGAATGACGAGCCTGCTAATATTGCCAATTGCGGCTAAATTCTTGGGACTTGCCTTTTTAAATATTATTTTTCGTTTACCGAGATTAATTCTGCGAGCAGCTCCATCTGTTAAGTATACAATATTCATAGGCACCTGTGTTGATAACCCTAAAGCATTTAAAGCTGTCATGCCTGTTGGTACAATCCGTGCTTTATCCCTTCTGGCAATAGCTTTTGCTATTTCTTCTGTTCCAGGTTTTACAGGCCCCAATACAGGATCAGTTTCTAGCCGTGCGTAGATACCTCGTGCAATTCTTGAGACTTTCCCTTTTTTAACTAATCGTTCTAAAGCTTTTGATATGGTTTTTGAGTTACCGAATCGCAGGAAATCTTCCGTAAAGAACAGCGAGCCCCTCTTCGCTTTTTTAAATTTTACTAAAATCTGATTATCAACTGTTAAAGACATATTATACTTAAATATATGTCGCAAATATAGTAAATATATGCGACATTATTAGCATAATGCATCACTTAAATCTTATTGCTAAAACAGTCTGACCGTTAAGTTACAAACCTTAAAGCGGGATGTTTGAAAAATGACAAAAAACGGGTAGCTGTTATATCGTACATCTTACTAAGGATAGAAATAACTCTTTTTGACTTCAATGAAACAATGTAATGCTGCAAGGACCAGGCCTATGTAAAACTGAAATATTTGCTCTTCAGCTATTCATGATTATTTTTATTTTTAATAAGGCGTTATGATATGGGTTAAATAACAGCTATGCCCGGTACGGTTCTAAGTTGGCTCCCAGCATGCGCGAAGTGGTTTTAATCATACCGGTTTTAAACCGGAATCATGTCTGAAGATATCTAATAATAGAAATGACGGTACGGCTGAAGAGAAGTGTTTAGACTGGGGAATGGAGTTTTAAATTAAAGAAGATGGTAAAAGAAGAATTATTACCGGTAATAAATGAGAAGGGTGAGTTTATCAGGCTCGCCCCCAGGAGCGAATGCCATAACGGCAAAAGCATGCTGCTGCACCCCGTGATACACCTTCATATCATTAACGATAAAGGGGATATCTTCCTTCAGAAGCGCTCACCCCGCAAAGATGTACAGCCGGGACGCTGGGATACATCGGTGGGGGGACATGTGGATCCGGGCGAGACCATTGAGGAAGCCCTGCTGCGCGAAGCCAGGGAGGAGGCCGGACTGACAGCTTTTGAGTATGAGTTTATAGAGAAATATATATGGCAGTCGGATCGTGAGCGCGAGATGGTCCATTCATTTATGACCCGCAGTGAGCAGCTCCCTCAGACAGACCCTGAGGAGATTGATGAAGGACGCTTCTGGAGCAGGGAGGAGATAGAGGCAGTCATGGGAAAGGGAGTCTTCACCCCTAACTTTGAACATGAATATAAGCATGTGCTGAAAGGCAGGGGGTAATAAAAAAATTACTATTTTTGCTGCTGAAACACATAAATGGGGTGTTAGCTCAGTTGGTTTAGAGCACTTGCTTGACAGGCAAGGGGTCGGCAGTTCGAAT
>CAZGUR010000090.1:0-11489 GCA_964529295.1 uncultured Rikenellaceae bacterium
CTGGAGGATTCAAATGCTTCAGAAGAAACCCTTACGACCGAACCAGTCAGGTCCTTTTTCTTGGCTGTTCCGTAACCAATAACCACAGCTTCCTCAAGCTCATTAACGGCAAGACCCAGTGTAAAATCTATATTTTTTTTATCTCCTACCGCTACTTCCTTTGTTTCATAGCCAAGAAAAGAAACAACTATAACAGCATTTTCATCCTTTACTGTGATTTCATAATTACCATCAGTATCTGTGGTAACACCATTTACAGTGTTTTTCTCGATAATATTTGCACCGGGTAAAGGCAAACCTTCGTCGTCTGTCACTTTACCGGTGACTTTTATACCCTGAGGTCTTACTATCTTTTTAACAACCAATGGTTTTTCAAAAATTCGCGGTATTGACCTCTTGGTTATTATTATTACATCATTATAAAGCTCATAACCAAGATCAGTGCCTCTCAGTATCTCATCCAGTGCTTCCGACACCATTACACTCTTCAGAGAAGCATTAATTCCTGTCACTCTCTTAACATGCCTGTTCTTGTAAAAGAATCCAAGATTGGTTTGATACTCAATCTCAGACAAACATGTCTCCAGTGAAGCATCTTTCACTTCCAGGGTAACCTGCTGACCAAGGACGCTAGCCGAAAGACTAATAGAAAAAAGAAAAAACAAAACCAGAGTATTACTCATAATTAGAAGGATTTTCCCTTTTCTTCTGTTTCGAATTAAAGGTTTAAGGATTTTTTTCATAAATTTGAAATGTTTAGTTAAACAATAATACCTACGGGTAGTTATGCGTTTACAGGGAGATGCTGCAACATCTCCCTGTTTTTTTTATTCTATTACAACCGTTTTGCCATTCAACTCAATTTTAGAATTACTTACTCTGTTAACTATTTCAAGTATCTCCTGCAGATTATCAAATCTTGGAAGCTTACCGGTAAACAATTCACTTGCTGCTTCTTCGCTGAAGAAGAAAGTATCAAACTCATACCAGCGTTCCAGCTTCCTGAAGATTGATTCAAGAGTTTCATCCTCGAAAACAAAAAAACCTTGCGTCCAGGCTATTACATTTGAAGCGTCAACTTCTTCTATTGTTGGAGTGCTGTTAAACCGGGTAAAAACCAATTGTTGATCCGGCTCAAGTATAAACCTGGACAAGGAATGTTCCTCTATCCCTGTAATTTCAACTGAACCGGATATAAGTGTTGTTACTACTCTGTCGTCATCAGCATAAGAAGAAATATTAAAAGCTGTTCCAAGGACTTGCACATTATAATCATCTGTTGTAACAATAAAAGGTCTGGAGCTGTCTTTTGCCACCTCAATAAAGATTTCTCCACTTACATAAATCTCCCTTTTATTTCTCTCAAAAGGAATGGAGTATTCTACTACACTCTCAGAATTAATAAATAAAACTGATCCATCAGGCAATCTTACTTTATATTCTCCGCCATGAGGAATCTCCAGCCTGTTTTTAACAATCTTTCCAAATTGTTTAGAATCATTTGTGTAATCCAGTATACCAGACTTTACATCAACTTTTGTGTCGTTTTGATCAAAGCTGATAATAGTATCACCCTTTTCAAGAAAGAAAGACCTGGTGTTGTCAATTGTTAATATAGCAGATGAACTTCCGGGGGGTATTATTTCTGACTGGGAAATTTGCATGGAATCATTCTGGTTGTCCCTAAATTTGTTAATAAGTAGGAACATAGTAGAAACCAATATGGCCAATACAGCAGCTGTTGTTAACCCATAATATACTTTTTTTACTTTTCGCTCGCGTACATATTTTCTGAAATGCTGCCATGCCAGAGCAGTTTCGTTCCTTCCGTCTGCCTCATTGTCCTGAGCCCGGTTATCAAAATACTTTTTTGCCCTTGTAAAATACACCTTGTTAGCGGGATCTGACTCTAACCATGTCTTAAAGACAAAGTTTTCTTTATCAGACAAATCACCTGACAAAGCCCTTTTAAACAATTCCCAACTTATTCTTTCCGGCTTCTTAGACATAAAATACATTTTTATTATGGCAATTATACAGCAGGAATGGGTGAAAGAAAAATCATTTATTCCTAAAAAACTTGAATTAGAACTAAAAGTGACTTTCTGAGGATATTAAACGCCCGTTTCAGATGGGTCTTTACACTGTTGATACTTATTCCCATTTCATCAGCAATCTCTTCATATCGTTTTCCTTCTCTAATCCTGAGAAAAAATACTCTTCCCATTTTCTCAGGAAAGGATTCAGAAAGTTTATAAATTCTTTGAAGTCGCTTTTCATCTGTAGAGGGATCAATATTGAGTGAAAACAGATAAGCTTCCTTGATCCGGTCTGAATGTTGATCTAGTAACTTGACACGTTTAATCCTGTTTAGCGATCTGTTCTTTACCGAAGTAAAAAGATATGATTTAAGGTTTGAACTTATATAAACACTCCTCCTGTTATCCCATAAATAACAAAATACTTCTTGAACAACATCCTCGGCCTCATCCCTGTCAAACAGAATTGCCTCAGCAAAACCAACCAGTTCAAGATAATAGGAATCATATAGGTTTTTAAAAAATGATAAGCTCCCCGGTATCTTCATCCAAAATACAATTTAAGAAGTCCAACTTCTCAATCCAAAAACAAACATAAGAAAAAATATTATCTGAAATAGCTCATGATCTTCAAATAAATTAAAATGTTTGCATTCATTACATACTTCTGTACACTTACAGAAATATAACCCTTTAGCTTATAAATATTTCCTCGAAGCCCCTGTCTGTACCAACAAATGACCCAACACCTGCCTGATGAGGGTAGAGTCCTGTAAACACCGATGCCCTGCTGGGGCAACACCTTGCCGAGTTGTAGAACCCGGTAAATCGTATGCCATTATCAGTCAAGCGGTCAAGATTAGGAGTGCTTATATCACTACCATAACAACCAAGGTCTGAATAACCCAGAATATCAGACATTAGTATAAGGGTATTCGGAGGAGAAGAAGATTTATCAAGCTTGCAGGACATCAAATATCCCGAAAAGATTATTAACAGAAAAAAATATTTTATTCATGGTTTTTAAAATTCATAAATATCCGCTCTGTTTCTTTTATATAATCCTGGTGGGTGCCGGCACTGTTCAGGGCTTTGCCGGCTGTTTCGTTCATACCCCCGGGGGTGGCTGCATGATCCGAAAGTACAGTAAAATCAGGATTATCCATATTCCCCGCCATAAGAGATAAGGCTGAAAACATATCCGCAACATATTTATTTGCAATACTCTTTTTAACTCCTTTTTCAGATGCCCATTTACTCAATTCAGATAACATATCATAATAGGGAGTTATCAGTCCGGTAAGTGCCCATAAGGCATGTAACTGGTTCTCATCCTCCACTATTATGGGATTGCCTATATTTGAAAATATCTGCAGTACCCTGTCATCAGGGTTAAACACAGGTATGGGACAGTTATGTGTGATAACAGCAGGGAGCGGTATTGCACGTGTAACTGATTTAGCAGGTTTACACAGGTTCTTTAAGATCCCAAAAGACGTATATGGTATCAGTGAGACAATTATATGGTCTGCCCTGTATTCAAGTTCTGACAGTATGTTCAGGTAAACATCCGGTTTAAGGGCAACAAAAACAATATCTGATTCGCTCAGAACATCCTTATTTGATTTCATCCTTTTTACCCTGGTAAACTTATCTTCAAGGGCAATTGATTTTTCTTTGTTCCTTGGAGACAGAAAGATCCTGTAATCTTTTAAGCTGCTGGTACAAATAGCTTCAACAAGCGAACTGCTGATCTTTCCTGTTCCTATAAATCCTATGTTCATATATTTATTAGTGTTTATTATTTATATCAGGTTTTTGCAATTGTACATTAAACACGAGCAAGTAACAAGGTATGAAGATCAGCATAAAAAATAACTATTATTTGACCTATTGTCTAAAAAAGTTATAATTATGTCCACTCATGCTCTCCTGAATTTCCGGTAAGAGGGTAAAAAGAAATATTTATCTCTTTATAGATTTAATTTGATGAAGCTGTAGCAGCAGATACAGCTGCAGTGGCAGCGATGCTGGCTGTAATTGCCGCCTGGATATCCAGGATAGCCTTGCTGATATCTTTTGCAAAAACATTATCCTTTATAATCTCCACCAGGCGCTTTCTTATCTTCCGCCTCTCAGGACCTCCTCTCGAAAGCACATTATGCATTCTGCAGGCATATATAAGACCCAGAACCATTACTTCATGTTCTTCAGGTTTTTTATTATATAATATAATATCCTTATACCTATTTATCAGATTTACACGGGATCCAGGTTTAGCAACACGATGAAGCTTATAGGGGATACCTATAAACCTCTTGTTTTCCACCTTCAGTATCCCCTCTGTAACAAGTTGTCTTTGTACCTGTTTGCGGTACAATCCGGCTCTGGATCCCAGCACCTGCACCCATTTACGTACGGTCCTCTCCTTTCTCTTCCCTTCTATGCTTTTTATCATACGGTCATAAGCACTTATCCCGGTAAGCCCGGTATCCTTACCGGGGCTCACCCTGTTTCCATCCACATTTATCTTTTCATTGAGGGAGAGGTCCATTAACATTGCCCCTATGGTCCCGTATGAAAGATAATTACCCAGCACCATATACCTGCCGGATTCGGGATTCAGGGCCAGACTGATAAAATGTTCCGTTACTTTATGATCCATGATTTGTCCTTTTATTCAATACCTGACATATTCTATTAAGGTGGAAACGGGGGATGATTCTATAATTAATTATCCCGGTCACACCATCATTTGCATATTATACAATCTTGTATACAGTCCACGCTTATCAGCAAGCAGTTCATCATGTGTTCCCTGTTCAACGATCATACCTTCATCAATAACCACTATCCTGTCGGCCCGCTGCACCGTTGACAGCCTGTGGGCAATGACGATGGATGTCCGGTTAAGCATGAGTTTTTCAATGGCATCCTGCACAAGGCGTTCCGACTCGGTGTCAAGTGCCGATGTTGCTTCATCAAGTATCAGTATGGGCGGGTTGGCATACACAGCCCTGGCAATACTGATTCGCTGCCGCTGTCCGCCACTCAGCTTATTACCCCCCTCACCCACATTATAATCATATCCTTCCGGGCTCTCCATAATAAAGTCGTGGGCGTTGGCAACACGGGCAGCTTTGATTATTTCCTCCTCATCATATTTATCCGATCCGAAAGCGATATTATTCTTAAAATTATCATTAAACAGTATTGCATTCTGGTTAACAATACCCATAATCCTTCTCAGGTCATTAAGCTTCATATCGCGTATATCCCTGCCGTCAATAATAATACTGCCTTTGTCAACATCCATAAACCTGGGAAGGAGATCCACCAGTGTTGACTTTCCTGATCCCGATTTACCCACAATAGCTATTGTCTGCCCTTTATTAACAGTCAGCGAAATGTCTTTAAGCACCAGGTCTTTACTATATGCAAAGCTGACATTATCATAGCTGATCTCACGTTCAAAAGATTTTACAGGCAGAGCATCTTTTTTCTCTATGATAATCTCCGGAGCATCCAGTATATATTCAATTCTCTCCAGTGAGGCCATACCCTTCTGAATATTAAAATACATTGTGGTAATATTTTTGGCGGGTGGTATGACCTGTGAAAAAACAACCAGAAAGACTATCAGCAGGTCAGGCGTCATCTCTGAGGAGCCGCTGAGCACCAGCACACTGCCAAAATACATCACTACCATCAGTACTATTGTTGACAGGAATTCACTGAGTGGTGAGGCAAGGTATCTTTTACGTATGACCCGCCTGTATATCTTTGTAAAAAAATCATTGATAAAGGCAAATTGGGCCTTCATCTTATCTTCTGCGTTAAAGGCTTTTATTATTCTCAACCCTCCCAGAGTCTCTTCCACCACTGACAGAAGCTTACCAAGGTGTTCCTGCCCGATAAATGACTTTGACCTGAGGTTACGCCCTACCCTTCCGATAAGCCACCCGCTCAGGGGCATTAATATCAATGCAAAGAGTGTCAGTTTAAAGCTTGTTATAAAGAGAAAGGTAAGAAAAATGATTATTGTGACCGGGTCTCTGAAAAGCATGGTCAGGGATCCCATAACGCTGACCTGTATCTCTTCCACATCGTTTGATATCCGGGTCATAACATCACCTTTCCTCGACTCGGTGAAATATGAGACAGGGAGTCTCAATACTTTGTCATACAACCTCTTACGCATATCCCTGACGGTGCCGGCACGCAGGTATGCCAGGGCATTATTCGCTGCAAATATAAAGATATTCCTGAAGAGGCTGGCGGTAATAACCAGCAGGCAAACTCCTATCAGGGCAGCCCCGGGACCCATACTTTCAATATAGTAATCCATATAATAATTCAGCATATCCATGAACCATTCCTGCTTCATTTCAAAGTTCCCGGGATGTGCTGTTTCCGGTACTTTATTAAATAGTATCTGGAGAAAAGGACTTATCAAACTGTATGTAAAAAGTGAAAAGACTGCAGCCAGTATATTAAAAAGGATATTCTGGACTGCATACCATTTGTACGGTAATAAGAACGAAAGTAGTACCCTGAACCTTTTCATTCACATCCTCCTTTATATTCCTGTATAATTAAAAGGTGTAACAGCCTTTAACTCCTCTTTCACCTTATCATCCAGATCCAGCTTATCAATAAAAGAAGTCAGTGCCTGACGGTCAATACATTCATTTGTACGGGTCAGCTCCTTCAGTGCTTCATAAGGCTCAGGATAACCCTCCCTTCTAAGTATGGTCTGAATAGCTTCAGCAACCACGGCCCAGTTATTATCCAGGTCGCGTTCAATCTTCTCCCTGTTAACAATCAGTTTGTCCATTCCTTTCACTACCGACATCACGGCTATCTGTGTGTGAGCCAGGGGCACACCTATATTCCTGAGTACTGTTGAGTCGCTAAGGTCGCGCTGGAGTCGCGATACAGGCAGTTTCTCAGAAAGATGACCGAGCAGTGCCGATGACAGTCCAAGGTTACCTTCTGCGTTCTCAAAATCAATAGGATTAACCTTGTGTGGCATTGCCGAGGAACCCACCTCACCCTTAATTATCTTTTGTTTAAAATAATCAAACGAAATATACAACCACACATCCCTGCAGAAGTCTGTTATTATGGTATTTATACGTCTGACAGCGTCAAAGAGGGCAGCCATATTATCATAATGCTCTATCTGTGTTGTTGGCTTTGAACGGGCAAGTCCCAGCGTCTCATTTACAAATTCATCAGCAAACTTATCCCAGTCTGTGTCAGGATAAGCAGCCACATGGGCATTGAGATTTCCGCTTGCTCCCCCGAATTTAGCGGACCATGGTATTGACTCCAGCTGTCCCAGCTGCTCTTTAAGCCGTACAACAAAAACATTTATCTCCTTGCCCAGCCTTGTTGGCGTTGCCGGCTGCCCGTGCGTTCGTGCCAGCATGGGTATATCATTCCACTCATCAGCAAGTCTCTGCATGGATGAGATCATTCCTGATATCATGGAGATAAAGATATCTTCAAAATACTCTTTCAGTGACAGAGGAGTTGCGGTATTATTTATATCCTGTGATGTAAGCCCGAAGTGAATAAATTCCGACCATCTGCCAAAACCAAATTCATCGAATTTTTCCTTCAGGAAATATTCAACAGCCTTTACGTCATGATTTGTTTTGCTCTCAATATCCTTGATCCTTTCTGCATATGCAATCTCAAACTTCGTATACAGGGACCTTATAAGCGCATAATCACTCTTCTTGAAATCAGCCAGCTGAAGCAGGGGAATATTACACAGGGCAATAAAGTATTCCACTTCTGATCTGAGCCTGTACCTGATAAGTCCATATTCGGAAAAATACCCGGCCAGCCCGCTTACCTTATCCCTGTACCTCCCGTCAACGGGTGAAATAGCTGTTAATTTAGTCAGATCCATCTCTTAACTATTAGTTGCATATAATGAGAGCTTGTAAATTTAGCATATTACAGGGTGAAATAAAACTGAAATTTCGTAAATTCGGGCATTTAATCCATGATACTTATTAAATATTAATGTTTGAAATCAGAATATCAGCGGTAAAATATTCTAATACCTACCCTCTTTTATACGGCTTATTACATTCAGGTATAGAGCTTAACGCAGATATAGAGATCGATCATCCTGCAGATTGTGCAAGGAAGGTAACTGCTGGTGAAGCTGACATAGGGCTGGTGCCGGTGGTGATAATCCCATCCTTCCCCGGTCTGTCAATCATCGGTGATTACTGCATTGGCACGGAGGGACCTGTACGTACCGTACTCCTGCTCAGCAATAAACCTGTAAACACACTTGACACCATTTATCTTGATCACCGATCAAGAACATCGGTAGCCCTTACCAGGCTTCTTGCGCATAAATTCTGGAAATGCACTTTTAAGTATAAGGACACCAGTGAAGATTTTGCTTTTACCGGTATAGCCGATAATGAAGGAGTGGTACTGATAGGTGATCAATGCTACGGGATGGAATCGGCTTTTTCTTACAAGACAGATCTTGCTGTTGAATGGAATAAATACACCGGTATGCCTTTTGTTTTTGCCTGCTGGGTAGCAAACAAGAGTTTCAGCGGACAGTTTATCTCAAAATTCAACAAAGCGCTTGAATACGGTGTTAATAATATAGACAGGGTTGTGGATTACTACGGAAGCCAGGGAGCTATGCCTCCTGAGGTTCTGGATGACTATCTTAATAATAATATTGATTATATCTTCGATGACAGGAAAAAAATGGCCATGAACACCTTTTTTGATTATCTTAAGGAAATAAACCAAGAAGGTATTTAATAAATAAAATTTATATGAAGCGCTTCCTGATAACAAGCTTACTACTGTTTACAGTCTTAAACATTAATTTATTTGCCCTGGATATTCATCAGGACCGTTCAGGCAATAATGATACGGCCCGTATATACAAGTTCGAGATAAGGAAGGCTATAGCAGCTCCTGCCTGGAGGACAACCAAAATGAGTCTTAAGGAAGCAAGGGAGATGGATGCTGATTATGTACTTATACATATGAATACTTACGGGGGGCAGGTTGATATGGCTGACTCAATACGTACAGCCATACTTAACTATCCTGTACCCGTACTGGTATTTATAGATAACCAGGCTATATCGGCCGGAGCACTTATTGCTATTGCATGTGACAGCATATATATGCGGTCCGGGGGCAGCATTGGGGCAGCCACCGTTGTTGACCAGGGCGGTCAGCAGGTGCCTGATAAATACCAGTCATTTATGAGGGGAATGATGAGATCAACTGCTGAGGCCCACGGCAAGAAACCCGTTATAGTAAACGGTGACACCACATATGTATGGCACCGTGATCCCAGGATAGCTGAATCTATGGTAGACCCCAAAGTATATGTGGAGGGCATCAGCGATACAGGTAATGTGCTTACACTCACAAGCGCAGAAGCCCTTGATCTGGGTTTCTCGGAAGGTCCGGCAAGTAATATTGAAGAGGTGCTGCAGAAGGCCGGTATTGAGAACTACATTCTGGAGGAATTCAAACCGGGCGGTATGGAAAAATTCATTCAATTCCTCATTAATCCCATTGTTTCAGGTTTGCTTATTATGATTATTATCGGCGGACTGTACTTTGAGCTGCAGTCGCCCGGCATCGGCTTTCCCATTATAGCAGCAGCAGGGGCAGCTATTTTATACTTTGCCCCCCTCTATCTCGAGGGGCTGGAAGCAAACTGGCAGATAGTAGTCTTTGTGGCTGGTGTTATACTGATTATGGTTGAGATATTTGCCATACCCGGATTTGGCGTGGCCGGGGTGCTGGGGATTGCCGGTATTATTACCGGGCTTACCTTTACAATGATAGATAAGATAACTTTTGAGTTCGGACCTTCACCTGACGGTCAGGGAATAAAAGAAGCAATGGCCTCTTTCACCATTGTTATAGTATCAATGTTCCTTTCATTCTTCCTTTCCATATGGCTCAGTAAAAAGCTGTTTTCACCAAACAGCCTTTTTGGCAAGCTGGCACTTCAGAAAATTATGAATGTGGATGAGGGCTATATCAGCTTTGACAGCAAAAAGCAGAAATCGCTCGCGGGGGCAAAAGGTAAAGCATACACCGTTCTGAGACCATCGGGAAAGGTTATCATTGATAATGAGATATATGATGCAAGATCTGAAATAGGCTATATTGACCGTGACACTGATATAAGAGTAATAAGAGATGAGGCAGGTCAGTTATATGTACTCAAAGACGAATAATTAATTATGCAGGGCTTCCGGATAAGAGATTATAAGAATGATGATTATGAAGCTGTAATACGACTCTGGGAAGCAACAGGGATGGGAAATGCAGAAAGAGGGGATGATAAAGACACCATTGAACGATGTATGCAGACAGGCGGGAGGCTGCTTATACTGGAAGATGAAAAGAATAATATCCTTGCAGGCAGTTCATGGATGACCTTTGACGGCAGGCGTATATACCTGCATCACTTTGGTATATTACCTGAATACCAGGGAAGGGGATTATCAAAGGACCTGCTGGAAGAAAGCATGAAGCATATAAAGGAAAGGGCCTACCAGGTCAAGCTTGAGGTTCACAGTTCAAACAGGGTGGCCATCAATCTTTACAAAAAATATGGCTTTAAGTATCTGGGTGACTACCAGGTGTTTATCATAAGAGATATTGGTAATGCAGGCAAATAGTATATTCTTAAAACTATGTTAAAAATTAAAAATATTATACTTGCCGGAAAATAAAATTGTATTTTTATAGAATGAGGGAATAAATGAATTAAGGACTATGAGCAGAACAATTACTTTTAATCGCTTGAGAGAGATAAAAGATCAGCTTCCTGAAGGAAGTGTAAAAAGAATAGCCAGTAAACTGGAAATGAATGAAGAAACAGTGAGGAATTATTTCGGAGGGTGGAACTACGATGAGGGTGAAAGCGTGGGTGTTCATCTTGAACAGGGTCCGGATGGCGGCCTTGTTACTTTTGATGACACAACCATCCTTGAGATTGCGGAAAAGATGATCTCTGTTGATTAATACATAACAGAGCTCCGTTTACTGTTGTATAATTACTTCCTTTCGTCTGTCTCATCAGGTATTTTTTGTATTTTTCAGCTGAATTTAAGCCAGAAAATATGAAATCAACATTATTTGTACTGGTAGCAGGACTAATACTGCTATCAGCCTGTGATAATACAGCTGAGCCGGACATACAGCTCAAATACGATGACAATCTCAGTCTCGAATACCATGAGGTGATAGATGCCTACAGGCAGCTGGCCCATCATTATCCGGAGGCCAGGCTTGTTGAAATGGGCAATACCGATACAGGAAAACCGCTTCACCTCTTTATGATATCCGGCGACCGCGATTTCAATCCGGAATCGATAAGGGAAAAAGGTAAATGCATAATACTTATAAACAACGGCATACATC
>CAZGUR010000091.1:0-11481 GCA_964529295.1 uncultured Rikenellaceae bacterium
CTGGGGACTGGTACCTGTTGGCAGAACAAATGTTAATACACCGGGCGATGGCAATTGTGAAGTGGTTACAAGATTTAATTTCGGAGATGTTCTGATTGGCGGATTGACAGGCGGCATTGTTACTTCTTATTCAATAAAAGTAATAGCTAAAAAGAACTAAAAATCTGCCCGAAATAAAAAGTATTCAGGTTAGTTTGCAGGTCCGGATGATAAGCAGGTATTGACTTCGCCGGTAATGATTATTATGTATGGTCATAGTGTTTGTGAAAATATGTCCCGATTTTCCAATTTTGACCCTACGGATGAAATTATTTTTGTCATGAACTTTTTTTTAACCAAAATATTAAACAATGACAAGACTAATTTCATGGGTTGAAATCCCAACACTGGATTTTGAAAGAGCCGTAAGATTTTACAGATCAGTACTGAAGATCGAACTGCAGACAATTGATTGTGGTGAAGAAAAGATGGCATGCTTCCCGGGTGGGGAAGGAGCAATTTCTTTTGCCCCTGACTTTAAACCGGGTAAAGATGGAGTACTGGTGAGTTTTAATGCGGGAAATGATCTTGAAGGGACAATTGAAAGAATTAAAGCAAACGGTGGAACAATTGTTCAACCAAAAACAAAAATTGAGGCCGAAGGAAGGGCTTACTTTGCTTTATTTATTGACTGCGAAGGGAACAGGGCAGGTCTTTACGGAGATAAGTAGCTGATGATCCGGGATTATGAATATGCCGGTGCAGACTCATAATCCCGGTTTTAAAATATTAAATTTGCAGGTCTTATTAAGTGAAATGATATATAATATTTCAAAACCATCATTGCAGTTATCAAAGTTCATAAAACATTACTGGACTCTGGAAAATTTTATTCCTGATGGCAGACAACATATTCAGCGAATTGTTCCAAGCGGATTACCTGAACTTATCTTTTATTTTGGAGATAAACCGGTTTCATCAAACCGGAAAAAATCAATTAATGAATGCAGCTTAATAAGCGGTCAGCTGAATGAGTTTTACGATATAAAAATTACCGGAAATATTTCCCTGTTTTCTATCATCTTTAAGCCGCATGGCTTGTCCTTTTTTCTGGATATTCCTTTAGAGGAATTATATAATCAAAATGTTCCTTTTGAATTAATATTTAAAAATGAAGTAAATAAGCTGGAAACCAGGCTGTATGAAGCCGGATCGTTCACAGAGAGAATAATAGTAATTGAGAACTGCTTATTAAATATTCTGAAGAACCGGGTATTGAAAAGCAATTATGAAAGAATCAGTAATAGCATATTCAGGATAAACCAATCGAAAGGCCTTGTGAATATTGACGATCTGGCCTCGGATGCCTGTTATAGCCGGAAACAGTTTGAACGCATTTTCTCAAATCTTATCGGAACATCACCCAAACAATTTTTAAAAATTATCCGCTTTCAAAATGCAATTGATATAAAAGCAAAGGATCAAAGCCTTAGCCTCACAAATCTTACTTATCAATGTGGTTATTATGACCAGGCACATATGACAAATGATTTTCAAAAGTTATCCGGCATGAGTCCAAAGCAGTATTTCAATGAGTGCGAACCTTATTCAGATTATTTTCAATAATCTTGTGTAAAATAAACAATGTGTATGCGTAATTGCTTCATTCAAAAAGTATTAATCAATTGAATAATGACAAAGAAAAAAGGATATAGAGTCAAACAGCTCAGTTTTAACCGACGGGCAGTAATCTCTTCTGCGACTGTTACAAAGGATAAAAGCACGATACATTGTTTTACAGAGATTGACATTACAGAACCAAGAAAGAGAATAAAGGAATATTTGGAGAAAACAGGGGAAAAGCTCTCCCTGACAGTATCATTTGACCATGATATAGTTGATGGGGCCCCGGCATCCAGCTTTATGAACCAGTTGACAGGGATAATTAAAAGCGGACACTTAATAGTGATGGATTGAATACTTTCGGGAGGAAGGAAAATTTATTCCTTTATCAATTCATAATTATGAAAAGGCTTGTATTTCATAGTCCACAAAAACGGGAACAAGAAAAATATTCCACCAATAACAGCACCAACATCCACTTCTTCATTCCTGGAAAAACTGGTAGTTAAGTCCTTATAGCCTTCCTTTGTTAATCTTACAATAGTAGTAGAGCCAACAGGTTTTGTGTCACTGTGAGTATAAGGGGTAGTTCCAACAGGCTCTCCGTTAAGATATAATTTTGCTCCCGGAGGGTCAGACTGGATCATTGTTGTACTGACACAACCAGTAAAAAGGAACACCAGAGCCAATAATAAAGCTATGGTTCTTAAGCCTAAGGAAATTTTCATAATACCTGGTTTTGATTGGATTTAATTCCATGTGAAGATATTAATTAATAGTAATCTATTCAAATTAATATGATATAGATATGGGATTTATCCGGTATACTTTTACATGAATCTTTATAAACAACGGTGATTGATATTTTCATGGCAAACAAGGAACCAGAAACCTCTGAAAGCTGATCGCTTTATCCCTATCATATCAGTTGCTAAACCCTTTGTGAAACCTGTGTTAATAGCAGATTATATATTTGAAAATTATTATTACCTTATTATTTTTAAATTGAAAAACCGGTAAAACATTAACTAATTAAAACAGCAAATGAAATATTATTTAATTAGTATCCTGATAGTTTTCCTTGCTTTAGCAGCCTGTGATGATAAGCTTAATGATTCTCAGCTGATACAGGTAGATCTTACTGACAGACATAAAACAATACAGTATAACCTTAATGAATATGTGTCTGATTTAAACCTAATAAGACTGGAAACCAACAACAATTCGCTGATAAGATATTTCAGAGGTCATGTTGGTGAGAATTATATTATCGCCTTAGAAAGGGATCGCATACTTCTGTTTAACTCCGCAGGCCGGTATATCAAAACCATAGCTAAAAGAGGTAAGGGTCCCGGCGAGTTTGCACAAATAGATGCATGGGTGGTTGATGAAAAAGAAAACTTTTTCCTATATCACGATGTGGGTAAAGATTATATCTGCAATTATAAGCTTAATAAGCAGCAGCAGGAAGAGAATATTCCTTTTGAGGATCGTGGTTATTTAAGCAGGATTGTGCTGGTGGATGATACTACACTATCAATACTGCCAGGCATGTTTACCCAATATGGATACCTATTTTTTAATCAGACACTTAGCGGTCATATTACCGGTGGCGTTTTTAAGGAGAATATACCTCACCCGGGTAGCTGGTCAGGGAAATCACCTGTTTTTAAAAAGACCCTGGATAATTCTATTCTTTTTCAGGCCTCAGAATGTGATACTGTCTACAGAATTGATGGAAATAACATGAGCCCCTTATATTTCCTGCTGGTTGATAAACCTAAAAAAAACGGTAACGTAACAACGGGTTCGTATGTCTCGTACCTGCATTCAGATGAAAATCAGCTATTGATAACCAGGATCGGGTACGAAACGGTAAGCACACATAACTCGGTGAGCACAAGTGGTACTGAGGCTGAATTTGTATGCATTGATCTGAAGACTATGGAAATAAGCCGGTTTGACTCGTTCCTGCTACAGGTTAATGATATAGAGCTGAAGGTGAAAAATATTTCTTTCCCCAATAGGGATGAGATAATTATTACCTGTCCCGCGCCCGACTTTAAAAAGGCTGTGAATGAAGCTTTGGTAAAAACTGATCTGGACGACAGGGATAAAGATAGGCTCAGGCAGCTTGACAGTGAGATTTATGAAGCTGATAATCCAATACTTATTACCGGAAACTGGAAACGCTGATTAACGATGATTTGGGTGTAGGGGTGGGAAGAGGAATTGCCTCGCTGCGCTCGGCGGATCCTCGGGAGCAGAGCTGCAAATAAAAGCCGGGATGGCTTTGCCATCCGCAATCCAAAAGGCTCGCATAAAAAACAAAAGCAAGCTTTGTTTTTTTGCTCGCTTTTGTCTTGTCTTTACAGCTTTTATTCGCTCGTGAACCCGGAGGAACTCGAATCCCCAACCTCCTGATCCGTAGTCAGGTGCTCTATCCAATTAAGCTACGGGTCCATTATTAATTTTCTGCCTTGCCCTGTATCCTTTGCCTGGTTGCTGACCGGGATACTCCGGTCCCTCTCTGTAAACGCTCAGCAAAATGCGTGCTGATAAGTTCCTGGTATCAAATACCGGCATTGCAGTTGCAAATATACCAAAAAATTAAATCCTGTAAAATGAAATCTGCTTACTACTGTGCGGATGAACTGTTTTTTTATTTGTAAATTGCATATGCAATAAAAATCAAGGAAATGAAAAAAGCTCTCAGGGTTATTCTCAGGATTACAGGCATAATAGTGCTGGTATTATTACTGGCTGCAATAATCATCCCGGTACTGTTTAAGGACAGGATAAAGGAAAAGGTGGTGAGCATGGCCAATGAACAGGTTGATGCCGAACTGTATATAGGTGATTTTGGTATCACGCTCTTCAGGAACTTTCCAAACCTTACTTTCCGTCTTAAGGAGATGGGCGTTACAGGCGTGGGTATGTTCGGGGGCGATACCCTGGCATCAGTAAAATCGTTTAACCTGGTATTTGATATCAGCTCTGTATTCTCCGAATCAGGCTACCGCATAACAGCAATAGATATAGACAGGCCGGTGGTCAATGCCATAATACCGGAGTACGGCAGGGCTAACTATGATATAGTGCCGCTGACTGAAGAAGATGTCACTGCAGGCGGTGAGACAGTTACAGAAGAAGGGACGGAAGAGGATGAGAGCGACCTGGCCTTCAGCCTGAAAAGGTTTAAGATAAGCAATGGCGGTATATCATACACTGACGAAACCTCCGGCATGAAAGCTGTTATCAGTGACCTTGACATGATGCTGAGCGGCAATATGGCTGCCGGTAAGACAGACCTTCTGCTGGAGACAGATATAGGAAGCCTTGATTTTATTACCGGGGGTGTCAGGATGCTTAACAGGGCGGAGATACATGCTGTGTTTGATGTTATTGCCGACCTTGAAAATAACAGCTACTTGCTGGGTGAAAACAATATTCTTATCAATGCTATGAAGCTGGTTTTCTCAGGATCGGTTGAGCTGGACGGGGAAGATATAGTAAGCGACCTCAGCATTGCTACGGCAGATACTGAATTCAAGTCGCTGCTATCCATGGTTCCGGCTGTATATATGGAAGGCTATGAGGGTCTGGATGCCACAGGCAGCTTTAAGCTTGAAAGTGTTATAAAAGGTCGCTACAGTGCTGCCGACAGCCTGCTTCCTGATATAAACCTCACATTTACAGTAAGTGATGGCGGTATTGCTTACCCCGACCTGCCGGAGTCGATTGATAATATCAATATAGCAGCTGCCGTGGCTGTTGATGGCACTGAGCCTGATAGAACGGTGGTGGACATTAAACAGTTTCATTTTGAGCTGGCAGGTAATCCTTTTGACATGCATATGCAGCTGAGCACTCCTGTCAGCAATCCCGCCGTGGATGCATCCTTCACCGGCAGTATAGATATGGAAGCGCTTGCCGGTGCAGTGCCTGTGGAGATGAATAATCTGAAAGGTGTCATTGATATGGCTCTTGGTGTGAAGGGCAGCATGTCCATGGTGGAGGAAAAGGATTTTGACAGTGTGGAGGCTTCAGGAAGTATAAATATGTCAGGCTTTGAGCTGGGGATGGATGATATGCCGCCCATAGGCATATCTGCGGCTGAATTTAATTTTTCACCTCAATATGCAGCACTGGATAAGCTGGAGATAGATATAGCGGGAAATGCTATAAGCCTGACGGGCCGGTTGCAGAACTACCTGCCTTTTGCCCTGAAAGGGGAGACCCTGTCAGGTACCATGAACCTGTACTCTGCATATATAGATCTGGATACTATATTATCCTATATGCCTGTTGATACCACAGTAAGCGCTGAGGACACTGTAGCACTGTCAGTGATAAGGCTGCCGGAGAATGTTGATTTTGAGTTTTTGTCGCTTATAGACAGGTTTAATTACAGTCCGCTCGAAGCAAGCAATCTGAAAGGAAATATAATATTGAGGGAGGGTGTACTGATGATCAGGGAAACCGGACTGCAAACACTGGGTGGCCGGGTGGCACTCAATGCCGAATATGATCCGCGCGACAGTCTGGATGTACGACTTGTATCCGGACTCTCAATAACAGGTATAGGTATAAACGAATCATTCAACACTTTCAATACCATTCGTCAGCTGGCA
Source organism: uncultured Rikenellaceae bacterium (assembly GCA_964529295.1). GTDB lineage: Bacteria > Bacteroidota > Bacteroidia > Bacteroidales > VadinHA17 > UBA9300. The sequence goes on from CAZGUR010000091.1 coordinate 6,237, forward strand.
CCGGTGGCAGCAGGCATGGATGGCGATGTGTCAGTCGATTTTGACTTTACTTCACAGGTGGGTGAGGGTATGATGCCTCTTACAGAATCAATAAGCGGCAGCGGCCGCCTCAGGTCTGATGAGATACAGCTTGTCAGCTCACCTGTATATGAGAAGATAAGCTCTGTGCTTCAGTTTGGTGATTATTCCAATACCTTTAAGGATGTTGATGTTAACTTTGAGGTAAGGGACGGCCGTGTGTATATTAAACCCTTTGATACAAAGCTGGGCGATATGAAGGTTAATGTAAGCGGTGATCATGGTCTGGACCAGACAATAAACTATTTAATGAAGGTGGAGGTGCCATCTTCAAAGCTACCCCCGGGCATGAGCTCGGTGCTGACCGGACTGGCAGCCAGTGCTGCCATGCTGGGTGTGGAATATTACCAGCCTGAAGTAATAAAGATGAATGTGAAGATAGCTGGCACGGTCAGTGATCCGCAGATCAGACCTTCACTGGGCGGGAGCGAAGGTGCTGCCGGTGTTAAGGAGACAGTTAAAGAGGCAGCAAAGGAAGTAGTTCAGGAGAAGGTGGAGGAAGTGAAGGAGCAGGTCACGGACAGAGCTGCTGAAGAGGCGGAGAAAATACTGGTTGAGGCACAGAAAAGGGCTGATATGGTAAAGGTGGAAGCGGCTGAGGCTGCTGTAAAGATAAGGGAGGAAGCCGACAGGAACGCTCAGAAACTTATTGATGAGGCTGCCGACAAGGGTATGCTTGCAAGGATGGCTGCTGAAAGGGCTGCTGAAGCTTTACGTAAGGAGGCAGATAAGAAAGCCACTCAGCTTGAAGAGGAGGCAGCCAGGCAGGCAGACAAGATTATGGAAGAGGCAAGGGAGAAGGCAGCTGATATAAAAGGATAAGTGATTATTAACTGGTCTGTAATATTTTTTTCACGGTTTCTTAGCCAGGGCTTAACATTTCTGTAGCAAAAATTCTTCACTTTTGTAATGCGTGTAAACAAAATATTTCTCACTTCCAAACAGGTCAACAATGATTTGCCCGCAGTGATAGGTTTTCCATCCGAAATCATCACTCAGGTGCCCCGTTCAGGGGGCACCTTTTTTCTATGCAAGTAAATTAAAAAACCGTCTCAGCAGTTAAGCTGAGACGGCTCTTTTTCTATATATGCTATGTGAAGCTAGTATTTTCTTTCCTTAATCCTTGCTTTCTTACCTGTACGCTCGCGCAGGTAGAATATCCTTGCCCTGCGTACCTTGCCGCGCTTGTTTATATCTATCTTTTCAATAAAGGGCGAGGCCATGGGGAATATTCTTTCCACTCCTATGCTACCTGACATCTTACGTACTGTAAAAGTCCGGGTATGCATGGCTCCTTTAACCTGCAAAACAGTCCCTTTGAACTGCTGTATTCTTTCCTTATTGCCTTCCTTGATTTTATAATGCACCGTAATGGTATCCCCGGCTTTGAAATCAGGATAGTTACTGCTTACAGCATACTCTTTTTCAACAACATTCATCAAGTTCATAATCCTTCGTATTTTGAGGTCGCAAATATATGATTTCTTTTTTTAATAAGGAAGTAACAAAGGTAAAAACTTATAATAATTGTATGTCATTGTGAACGATGCTTTTTTTAATCTTCATATATCCGTTGAAAACACTGAAGGGGCTTTGTCCCTGAGGTTATATGAGGATGTCATTACTTCGCCGTAGGCCCCTGCCGAGCGTATGGCCAGCAGGTTGCCCCTTGACGTGGCCGGCAGTTCCACATATTTACCGAAGCTGTCGCTTGACTCGCAGATGGGTCCGACAACATCATATTTCAGTGGTTCTTCCGAGGAGCTTATATTCTCTATCTTATGATGTGCCTGGTACAGTGCAGGCCTTATCAGGTCGGTCATGCCGGCATCCACTACCACAAAGTCTCTCTGACTGCCCTTCTTAACGTACAGCACCCGTGTGATAAGGCTGCCTGCCTGTCCGGTTACCGAGCGTCCGGGCTCAAAATGCAGTGTCTGTTCCTGTCTCAGCTCAAGCAGCTCATGGAAGAGTGCAAAGTATTTATCAAAAGGTGCTTGCTCGCCGGGATCCTCATAGTTTATTCCCAGTCCGCCCCCCACATTGATATGTTTAATACTCACATTGCGACTTTCAAACCATTCCTGGAATTCATTAATACGCACACAAAGGCTTTTGAAGGCACTCATACGTAAGATCTGCGAGCCTATATGGAAATGCAGGCCAATAAGCCTTAAATTAGCTGAGCCTTCCAGTTTCTCCAGCACATTATCCAGATCCCAGCTGTTGATACCGAACTTTGTTTCCTCTATGCCTGTGGTAATATATTTATGTGTGAAGGCTTCAATATTCGGATTTATCCTGAGGGCTATCCTGGCTGTATAGTTGTTCAGGGAGGACAGCCGGTTTATTACTTCCATCTCTTCCGCTGACTCCACATTAAAGCAGAAAATATTATTCTGTATGCCGGTTAGTATCTCTTCATCTGTCTTTCCCACTCCTGCAAAAACAATGTCTTCAGCCCTGAAGCCGCAAGCCAGCGCCATTTTTATCTCGTTACCGCTGACACAGTCGGCACCGAAACCAGCGGATGCTATCATCCTGAGGATACGCTCATTGGCATTAGCCTTGAGGGCATAATGTATTTTATATCCATACCTGCCCGCCTCATCCCTGACCGTCCCGACAGCCTTGTCCAGTACGGTCATATCATAATAATAGAAGGGGGTCCTGATACCTTCCAGCCTGCTTCTTATGTCACTGTTAAACATCATTTCCCTTTTTAAAGAGTTTCTTATTCAGGGCTGTCAGTGCTTTCTTCTTATGCCTGCCGTCAACCAGAAGTGACACATTATGCCGGCTGCCTCCGTATGATATCATACGCAGCGGTATCCCTTTGAGGGCACTGAAAATTTCAATGGTGGTACCCGACTCTTCAGCTATGAAATCCCCGACAATACAGATTATCACCTGCTCATGTTCCACCTCAACCGTTCCCAGTTCATCCAGTTCCTTCAGTATACTGTCAAGGCGCGAACAGTCATCAATGGTCAGCGATACCGCCACCTCGGAGGTAGTGATCATATCGATGGGTGTTTTATATATCTCGAATATATCGAATACCTTCCTCAGGAAACCATAGGCCATCAGCATCCTGTCTGATTTTATCTTTACAGCACTTATGCCGTCCTTGGCTGCAACTGCTTTATATCCTTTCCTTTTGTATGTAGCAGTGATAATGGTGCCGGGATCGCCGGGCTGCAGGCTGTTTTTGAGGCGCACCGGGATATTCTTCTCCCTTGCAGGCAGTATGCTGCTGGGATGCAGTATTTTTGCGCCAAAGTAGGCCAGCTCGGCCGCTTCGTCGAAAGACAGCTCCCTAATCACTTCCGTGTCATTCACATAACGGGGATCGTTATTATGCAGGCCGTTAATATCGGTCCATATCTGTACCTCATCAGCGTTAAGGACGGCCCCTATAATTGTTGCGGTATAATCACTGCCCCCTCTTTTAAGGTTACTGACCTCCCCGTAGGCATCGCGGCATATATAGCCCTGTGTTATCAGCAGCCCGCTTTCACGCTTCCGCTCCAACTCACGCTGAAGGTTCTCCTTAATATAGAACATATCAGGCTCGTTGTCTTTGTCTATCCTCATAAAGTTAAGGGCGGAAAGGAGGGAGGCATTCATCCCTTTCTCTTTGGTGGATAGCAGCAGCAGTGCGGTGCTTAACAGCTCGCCCTGTGCCAGTATGGCTTTTTCCTGTTTCCTTGTAAACACCTTAAGCGTGAATGACCGGGTGTAGTCGAAGTGGGAGTCTATCATTTCCATAGCCTCCTCCCTGATGTCTTTACCTGTGAAAAGATCACCGGCCACTGAATGATAATGTATTCGCAGCTGCTCATTCTTTTCAGCTGCCTCCTTTTTCCTTCCTTCATGGAGCAGTCCGGCTATGGCGGTAAGACTGTCCGTAGTACCTGCCATGGCGGATAAGACCACTATGATATTCTTTTTCTCTCTCAATAGCTCCGCTATGTTGCTGATCCTCTCAGCCGAGCCCACTGATGTGCCCCCGAATTTATAAACCTGCATATACCTGTTTATTCATGTTTATTAATAAAAAAAGGCCTGCTTTTGTCTGCAGGCCTGTATTATATGGTATTATTTCTTTTCGCTACGAAAAATACAGCTGCAAGGTGCCTGTCCTCTTCTTCCAGGTCTTTATCATACCGTTATGTTTATGCTTTATCATTGCTGCTGTATAATAGCTTAATTTTACGAGGCCAAAAGTATTAATTTATTTCAAACGTTTAATATTTTTTTAAAAAAAATTAATGATTAACACTTTGTTTCTTTTGCACGGGAGGGTATCGGGGTATCTTATTTCCTGTTCATGATATTATCTATCCTTTCCAGTTCACCATCCGAAAAGCTAATATTATCAATAGACCTTATATTTTCTTTCAGCTGTTCCTGGCTGCTCACGCCCACCAGCACGGAGCTCACCCTTTTGTCCTTAAGTATCCAGCTCAGGGCCATCTGGTTAAGCTTCTGGCCTCTCTCCTTTGCTATCCCGTTCAGGGCTTTCACCTTTTCTGTCTTAGCCAGCACCTGTTTTTTATCGAGGTATGTCATATCCCTGGCGGCCCTCGATCCTTCAGGTATGCCGTTGAGATACCTTTCTGATAGTATACCCTGTTCCAGGGGAGAGAAGGCTATCATTCCCTTTCCATTATTGTCCAGTGTGTCCAGCAGGTCTTTTTCCACCCACCTGTCGAACATTGAATACCTGGCCTGGTGTATGATAAAGGGCGTTTTCAGCTCGCTCAGTATCCGGGTGGCTTCAGCGGTCATGTCCGCATCATAATTGCTGATGCCGGCATACAGCGCCCTGCCTGATCTTACAATATGGTCAAGTGCGAGCATCGTTTCTTCCAGTGGTGTGTGCGGATCGGGCCTGTGGTGGTAAAACAGGTCCACATAATCAACTCCCATCCTCTCAAGGCTTTCGTCAAGGCTGGTGATAAGGTATTTGCGTGAACCGAAATTGCCATAGGGACCGTCCCACATATCATACCCTGCCTTTGTGGAGATAAAGAGCTCGCGGCGGTACGGGTACAGGTCTTTCTTAAGTATCATACCGAATGTTTCCTCGGCTGAGCCGAAAGGCGGACCGTAATTATTGGCAAGGTCAAAATGAGTAATGCCAAGATCAAATGCTTTGCGC
>CAZGUR010000092.1:0-11452 GCA_964529295.1 uncultured Rikenellaceae bacterium
CCTATGAGTACTATACCCCTGAAATCAGTAAAGACATCGGTAAAAGTTGATCCCTTGAGCATGACCATCCGTATAACCCTCATGAAATAGGCGGCGGGGTTTATGATGTTGAATTGCTGGGCCCAGCGTGGCATACTTTCGGTAGGGGTGAAGATACCACTCATCATTACAAATATCATAACGACAAAGAATACCAGAAAAAGGTATTGTGGCTGAGTGGATGACATTGTTGAAAGGAACAGGGCAAGACCGAGTACAGCGACAAGATAAAAAGAAGAATAAAGGAAAAGCAATGCCAGGCTCCCGTTAAAGGGTATATTAAAAAGTATTTTACCGAGTACCAGCCCGAAAGCAAGATCGACGAGCCCGATTAAGAGGAAGGGCACCAGCTTGGCAATAATAAACTGGTATTTTTTTATGGGTGTTACATTCAGCTGCTCTATGGTGCCTGTTTCTTTCTCACGGACAACATTAAGTCCTGCCAGAAGCAGACCTATTGCTGTAACAAGGATCACCAGTATCCCCGGTAGCATGTAGTACTTATAATTAAGTGTCGGGTTATACCAGAACCGGTTGGAGGTATTGATTGTCAAAAACCGGCTGGCCGGCTTATATTGCAGGTTTTCAATCAGCAGGTCTGAATTATAATCCTGTATCACTCCCCGCATGTAGTTCCATGCCAGCTGAGCAGAGCTTGCATTTATAGCATTGGCCAGGACCATAACCTTTTCACCTCCTTCCTTTATTATTTTCCTTCCAAAATTTTCTGGTATGTGCAGAACCAGGTCGCACTGATTGTTGTGGAGCATAGCATCCGCTTCATTATCGCTAAAAGTGGTATGCTTCAGGATGAAGAAATCAGAACCCTGCAGTTTTGAGATAAGCTGTCTTGACTCTGCTGACATATCACGGTCAACCACACATACCTCAATATTCTTTAATTCGAGAGTAAATGCCGGTACAAGTATTACCATTTGAACAATGGGAATGCCAAAAACTGCTTTTGACAGGAATTTACTCCTGAAAATCTGTATAAATTCTTTTCTTATTAAGTATAAAATAGTCCTCATCTTTATTCCAGTCTTTTTTTAAACCTGGTTATGCTAAGAGTAATAAAAAGCAAGGTCATTGCCAGTAGTATAAATGTTTCTTTTATAACAAAACTGAAATCAGTGCCCTTGACCATGATATTCTTTACAATAGTCACAAACCATCTCGGGGGTATAATGAAGCTAAGCCAGTTGTAAATCTCCGGCATTGATTCCACAGGAAAAACAAATCCTGAAAGTACTATGGCAGGCAGCATAAGTCCGAGCAGTGAAGTGAACATAGCCTGCTGCATGGTTCTTGCAAGTGTGGATATCATTATCCCGAGTGACAGACCCAGCATAATATACAGCATGCTTTCAAGCATCAGCAGGATCAGGCTTCCCCGGATCGGGATATCAAAAACCAACCATGACAGGAAAAGAATAAAGACTACATCAATCAATGACAATAAAAAATATGGCATAACCTTTCCCAGTATTACCTGTATTGGTTTCAGGGGGCTTACCAGAAGGACCTCCATTGTCCCGAATTCTTCCTCACGGGTTATCGTTACAGAGGTCATCATGGCACAGGTAAGTAACAGGACTATTGCTATCACTCCAGGCACAAACATATACTGGCTTTCAAGGTTTGGGTTATAATACATTTTTACTTCGGGCTCAACCGGTATTGCAGAAGTTTCTTCAGCCCTGTTCAATTCCATGGTATAATCAGAAATGATAGCCCTGGAATAACTGGTTACAAGGTTAGCCACATTGGGCTCTGATCCGTCAGCTATTATTTGAATATTTGCAGAACCTTCATTTATCAATGTCTCTCCAAACTCAGATTCAAATATAAATACTGCTTTTATCTCACCTGTTTTAAATACTTCATCGATACGGGTATCTGTCATCAGGTTCTCTTTCAGGATAAAAAAGTCAGATGATTCAAGTTTTGATATCAATCCTGTGCTTATTTCGTCCTTCGCTTTGTCCAGAACTGCAATACCCGCATTTTTAATATCTGTCCTGACAGCGAACCCAAATATTAGTATTTGCGCTGCAGGGATTCCGAAAAGGAATATCAGTGTCCTGAAATCCCTGAAAATATGTATGAACTCTTTCTTTATAAAACCTATTAATCTGTTCATAGCTTAATTATTTTCCACAGGCCTGGCTATCTTAACAAATACATCCTGAACGGAATCTGCACTGTATTTCTTTTTTAATTCAGCAGGACTATCCAGGGCTACAATACGACCTTCGTTCATAATACTTACACGGTCACAATATTCCGCTTCATCCATATAATGGGTTGTTACAAAAACAGTAATACCTGCATCGGAAGCTTTGTATATCAGTTCCCAGAATTGCCTTCGGGTAATTGGATCCACTCCACCGGTTGGTTCATCAAGAAATACAATATCAGGATTATGGAATATAGCAACCGAAAAGGCCAGTTTCTGTCTCATACCCAGAGGCAGGTCACCAATAATTCTTTTCCTGTAATCAGTGAAGTTCAGCGATTCCAGCATTCCGGTGGTTCTTTCCTCAATTGTTTTTCGTGGGATTCCGTATATCCCACCATATAGCATAATGTTTTCAGCAACGGTTAAATCTTCATAAAGCGAAAATCTCTGGCTCATATAGCCAATATGTTTTTTTACTTTCTCGGCCTGCCTGTAAATATCATAACCGGCCACCCTTACATCTCCTGAGCTGGGCTTTGACAGACCTGACAGTATTCGTATAGCCGTTGTCTTGCCGGCACCGTTAGCCCCCAGGAAGCCGAATATCTCTCCTTTGTAAACATTGAAGTCAAGGTGGTCATTGGCGACAAAGGAGCCAAACTTTTTCACTAGCCTCCTTACTTCTATTACTTTTTCTTCAGTCATTACTGTCCCTTCTCATTAATTCAAGAAAAACATCTTCTATACCAGCATCAACAGGTCCTGGTTTCAGCTTTCCGTGCCCTTTCTTTTCCAGGTAAGCTTCTATATCACAGTCATAGCTGTTGTCTTTAAAACTTATATGCATGGCATCCCCGAAGGGCCAGACAGTGTCAACTGTACTGAAAGACCGTATATCCTGTATCAGCCTGAATTTTTCAGCTCCGCTTACGGCAAATATTTTTTTCTCAAAGGAGGATATTATATCATCGGGCCTGTTAGCCTCAAGGATGCGTCCTTTTTGTATCAGCGCCACCCTGTCGCAGAGCATTGCCTCATCCATATAGGGAGTCGATACAATAATTGTTATACCCTCAGCCTGCAGCTTTTTCAGCATCTCCCAGAATTCTGTACGTGAGACGGCATCAACACCTGTAGTGGGCTCATCCAGGACAATCAGCTGAGGAGCATGGATAAGTGCACAACATAGAGCAAGCTTCTGCTTCATGCCGCCCGACAGCTTTCCGGCCCTTCTTTTTTTAAAGGGCTCTATGTGGGAATATATATCCTTTATAAGATGGTAGTTTGCTTTTACCGTAGTCCCGAATATGGTAGCATAAAAAGACAGGTTTTCCTCTACGGTAAGATCATGGTAAAGGCTGAACCTGCCTGGCATATAACCAATATTGCTCCTGATGCTGCGGTAGTCTTTTACAGTATCATATCCCATAACTCTTATACTGCCCCTGTCAGGAAGCAGCAGGCTTGTTATCAGCCTGAACAGAGTTGTTTTTCCTGAGCCGTCAGGGCCTATAAAACCAAAGAGCTCTGAACTTTGTATAATAAGATTAATATCATCAAGTGCGGTAATTTCACCGAATTTTTTGGATATGTTTTCAAGCTTGATCATAATAATTATTATTCAGGGAGATCAAAGAAAGCTTCGGCAGGCATACCTGTTTTCAGTGAGCCGTCATTTTCCACCATAATCTTTACCGCATAGACCAGATGCACTCTTTCCTCCTTTGTCTGGATGATCTTTGGGGTGAATTCCGCCCTGTCAGAAATATGAACTACCCTGCCAGTGAATTCACTGTATCCTTTTTCGCCACTGTCTGTCCTTATCCTGCACTGCTGGCCAATCTTAACCCTTCCAAGCTGTGAACCGCTGATGTAAACTTTCAGCTCCATATCTGTCAGATCAGCAATTTTAACCACCGGCCTGCCTGCTGCGGTTATTTCACCTTCCTCGCTATATTTCTCGAGTATTGTACCCGCCTCCGGACTTTTTATATAGCACCTGTCAAGCTGCTCCCTCAGCATTGCTTCCTTTGAATCAAAAACATCCAGTTCACTTCTTACCGTATTTTTCTGTGTGTCATTGGCTTTTTTCTGTTTCTTCAGTACTTCCAGGCGGCCCTTAAGGTCATCCAGCTGCTTCGGTGTTGCTGCACTGTCAGTCAGCATTTTTTCAACCCTTCTGATGTCAACCTCCAGGTTTTTTATCTGCTGATCAATAATACCGTTCTGGGCATCTATGGATCTTAGCCTGGTGCTGATGCTGCCCCTGCCTGCAGCCAGTTCTTCCAGTTGCAGGCGAAAAAGGCCTGTATCAGTTATAGCAATAAGATCGTTCTTCCGGATGACATCACCCTGCCTGACAGGCAGATGAGTGATCCTGCCGTTATTTTCAGCTGATACCATAAGCTCTCTGGAATTGAAATTGCCCCATGCATCGGGCTCTTCATTATTCCTTATACAGGAGCTTATCATTAACATACTTACTATGAGGTATACTGTGTTTTTCATATCACTGCTTATATTTATTTGATATCTGTTCCTGCTATATTAAGATACTCAACCTTTGCCTTTGCCAGGCTGACACTGTGTATCTCATGGTTTATCACTGCCTTTTTCTCCTTGTTCCATTCAGCCAGGTATTCAGATGCCGTAATGGTTCCGTTCTGGTATTGGGACCGTGCAGTGCTGCTTACCGTTTTCAGTGTTGCTATAAGTTCCCTGTCACTTTCCAGGGTCGATGCAAGGCTTCTGATCTCGGCATATTTCATTTCCAGAGCCCTGTTTATGTTCTCTTCCATGGTTTTCTTGTGCGAGCTGATAAGGGACATATTAAGATCTATCACCTGTTGCTGCCTGTGATTTTTATTCCAGTCGATTATCTTCCACTTAACACCTGCACCCACTATATAGAACGGACCGAATGAGTCGGAAAAGAAATCATTTCCCGGCGGGCGGCCGTATCCCAGCGAGGCAAAAGCGAAGGCTTTGGGTTTGCGCTGGCTTTTCAGGATTGATTTGCCTGCATCAATCTCCTGTCTTTTCAGGTCGAGGACAAAAAGTTCGGGCCGGCCCAGGCCGCTGCTGTGATCAATGACAGGCTCGGGCAGCCTTGCTTCTGTATCACTGCTTATTTCCATTCCTGTGAGACCCGCCAGTATTGATGCTGTGGTGCTGATCCTTATATCTGTTTCATTAAGCTGCTGTTCCAGCATTATTTTTTCTGCCTTCATGATCTGCCGGTCGGAGGGAAGCAGCACCCCGTTCCGTATACCTGATTCCAGGCTGCTTATCTGTTCATTAATTGTATTCAGGTAAGTATACAGCAGGTTTTTTTGTTTTTTCAGGAGGATGAAGGAGAAGTAGTATTTATTTACCTGTTCCCTTATTTTGTATAGCTCTACATCCACTTCTTTCCTGTTTAGCTCCAGTTTTGCCTTCTCCAGTTCCCTGTTACCTTTTATTGCTCCCCCGTCGTATATCAGCTGGTTGATATCCAGTGTTAGCTTGTACTGGTCATGGGGCATAACCGGGATTTCCACGTTTGTGCCGGGCAGGGGTATTGATTCAAAGACACCGCTGAGGTCCGTAACACTGGAATTATATAAAAAGTTTGCCCCTGTATTTATCTCGGGATACCACGATGAGGACAGGTTGTCCTGTCTGAGCTGCCAGATCTTATTGTGCATCTCTTTTCCACCTGCCAGGGGGTGGTTTATCGAGGCTTTTTCATAGCAGCTTTCCAGGCTTATCAGCTGCTGGCATTTACTGATAAAGGTGCCTGGCAACAGGCTGATAAATATGATCATGAAATATTTTTTCATGGCTCAGTATTGTTTTTTGATTCAAAATTATAGTGTTTGACTGCGCTAATAATAAATTCAGGTGCTACATGCTTCCTTTCATTTATAAACTGTTTATAATTGACACCGGCTTTTGAGAGCAGGGTTTGCAGCAGGGGTTGGGCGGCAATGGGGAACACGGAGAGCGAGACTATTGTCACCATCAGGTGAGGCACTGCTTCTTCAGGTATTCCAAGGCTTTTGTCAGCTGACATTCTGGACCTGATAGCTGAGAAATTTATCTTGTTTATAAATTTATCGAGAAGTCTGGGATTATGGTTTATCTCATTGAGGATGAACATCGGCAATTTAGGATTCTTCTGAAGGAAGCTTATATGTTCGGAAAAAAAGTATTTAATCTTTTCTTCAAAGGGCATGTCTTTCTCGAATATGGCAGCAAATTTTCTGAACATTTTCTCCGCCAGCACATCAAAAACGGCCATAAACAGTTTTTCTTTCGTTCTGAAATAATAGTGAAGAAGGGCCTTGTTAATATCTGCCCTGTCAGCTATATCCTGCATACGGGCTGCTGCCATACCTTTTTCCTCGAATACTTCTGTTGCCGCATCAAAGATTCTGGCTTCAGTCTGCTTGTCTGCTTGTGTCATGAAATTAACATGTTAGTTAAATAATCAGGATAAACCAAGTAGTTAAACCAAATGGTCAAATATAGTAAAAATTTATTTACAGGCATTCATTTTTTCGTTTTTTTTACTGTGGACTGTTTAGAAGCGCCGCCTGCTGCCGAATCTGGGGTTCACTATATTATTATATATTGAACCGAAGGTATAGGTAAAGCCAATCCCGCCGTCTATTCTGTAAGCTGTTTGCCGCTCCTGTAACTCCAGAAGTATTTCGGCTTCATCCAGGTCTCCTTTGGGCAGTGTTATCTGGTTGTTGATTCTGGCCACACCCCCACGCATGGAAAATGACAGCCCTTTCAGTATCCTTATATTAATACGGCCATCCAGCTCTATCATATTCTTTGACAGGTCATGCAGGTAGGATGATGCTTCCAGTGAGATATTCACCGATCCCCATTTTTGCTGTACCTGGTATGCTATATCGAGGGTTTGTTCAAGGAGATGCTCGGTGGTTTTATTATAAATGGTTGTGTCTAAATAATTATTATATGTGTAACCCATACCATAGAGCATTCTGAGCTGTCTCCTTGTTGATTCAGAATAGGGAAAAATATTATATTCTATTGAGGGTATGGCGTCAAAGCTTGAACGCATGTTGCGGTATGTTGATGATGACAGGTCTATACGCGCTCCGGCAGACCAGTGCTCCGACAGGCTGAAAACTATAAGGTTATCCACCGACCATGAATTCCTGTTACTCACGTATGTGGTGTCTTCATAGGCGTATTTTGTTTCCCTGAAGCGCATATCTGCCCTGAATTCATATTTCATGGCATGGGTTATACGTGATGCTTCCAGGGAGTTGTCCCAGTTTATCGATTTACGTGATTCTTCCAGTTCGAAATCAGGATCCATCTCTATCTCAAAGACCCAGTAATTCCAGTTGTCCTCTACCTCATTCTCCTCGGAAACACCCAGGTGATTTATCTCAACCTCATTGAAAAGGGGCGATTTGGCTACATATCTCATCAGGCCCATGCTTAGTATTTTGGTGGTTCCCTCCCTGGTCTGGTCCCTGGTATCATCGGGATTACTGTGGTAAACCAGTGTGTCATTCATCCCATTAAAATCCTTTTGCCCGTTAAAGGTGAATGTATATTCCTGTCCGCCGCTACCCGAGGACTGGGAGGTCTGCAGGATATAAACATCGGCTTCCCGTACGTCCCTCACGTAGTTGACATAAGGAATCTCCCGTCTTATATAATCCATATCACATCGCCAGCAGTCAAGAAAAATATTTACTGCACTATTTCTCAGGCTGTCTGTATCTTCCTGTGCAGAGAGTGTGGAAGTTGCCAGTAATAATAAAAGAATTTTAAGTTTAATATTTACAATATATTTCATAATGTTTCTAAGCTATGGATCGCTAATATATTAAAACAAAAACGTTTGCAAATATTTTCTATTATGTTCTACAGCCATTTTGACTCTTGCATAGCTCAGGGAATCTTTATTTTTATTTTTGCATTAAGCGGTGTATCTTGGATATATGAAAGATGTTTCAAGAGAATTCCAGGTACTGGTTAAGCCGGTTGGGGCACTATGCAACCTTGCATGTACTTATTGTTATTACCTGGATAAAAATGAGCTTGCAGTCAGCCCTAAGCAAAGACACATGCCGCTGCAGCTTCTTGAGAAATATATCAGACAGCATATTGAAGCCACCACGGGTGACACTGTTCAGTTCTCATGGCACGGGGGCGAGCCACTGCTTGCCGGCCTTGATTTTTTCAGGAAGATAACAGAATTACAGGGCATATACATGCCTGCTGATAAAAAGCTGATTAACGGATTGCAGACCAATGGCATATTGATTGATGATGACTGGTGCAGGTTTTTTTCCGATAATAATTTCTCTGTTGGCTTAAGCATGGACGGTCCCTCATTCCTTCATAATGTGTACCGAACAACGGCCGGGGGAGGATTGACTTTCCACAGGGTCAAGGAGGCATATCTCTTGCTGAAGGAATATGGTATACACACAGAGATACTATGTGTTGTCAATGCGGAGAACGTGATGTATCCTTTGCAGCTTTATGATTTCTTCAGGGCCCTGGGGGTGGAATATATCACTTTTATTCCCCTGGTTGAAAGGGAGGATGATGGGAGCCCGGCAGCTTTTTCGGTGCCAGCTGAAGAGTATGGTGCTTTCCTGCTTACTATTTTTGACCGGTGGAAGGCTCATGATATAGGCCATATCAGGGTGCAGATCTTTGAAGAGGCCCTGCGGACAGCGTTCAGGCAGGATCATACCTTATGCATTTTTAAAAAGACCTGCGGAGGGGTTCCTGTTCTGGAGATGAACGGCGATCTTTATTCATGTGATCATTTTGTTGACAGTCACCATCTGACAGGTAATATCAATGACAGCAGCCTGGCTGATCTGCTTGACAGCGACAGGCAGAGAGATTTTGGCAGACAGAAGCTGAGTACACTGCCCTCTTATTGTCTCGAATGCGAGGTAAGGGATATGTGTAACGGCGGATGCCCTAAAAACAGGTTTATCTCTTCGCCCGGTGGTGAGCCCGGACTGAATTATCTGTGTACGGGATATAAAATTATCTTCGGGCATATAAAATTATTTGCCGCAGCAGTTGAAAAGGTATGGAAGCAGGGTATGTGACTAATCGCCGGCCGACAAATCCTGCAATTGACATTCAGAGCTGTCAGGGAAAGACCGTGCTGCTTTTTATGTTGACAGCTTATCCCTGAAGAATTTTATTGTCCTTGTCCAGGCTTTCTTAGCTGCCTCCTCATGGTACCTGCCCGGATTTGAATCATTATTGAAAGCATGTGATGCCCCTTCATAAATATAGATGCTGTATTCAATCCCGGCTTCCTTAAGGGCTTTCTCAAATTTCTCTATGCCTGCATTTATCCGGTCATCATTGCCGGCATAATGGGCCATTACCGCTGCTTTTATTTTTGGAACATCCTCAGGGTCGGGCTGACTGCCATAATAAGGAACGGCGGCATCCAGTGCGGGAGCATTAACAGCAACTGTATTAGTCATTGCCCCGCCCCAGCAGAAGCCGGTACAGCCTACTTTGCCATTTGTCAGCGGGTGGGTGTCGAGGTACTTAACTGCTGCAATAAAGTCTTCAGCGGTTTTTTTACTGTCCAGTTCACGCATCATTGTCCGCCCTTTATCGGGGTCATCTTCGGGAGTGCCTCCCAGCGGTGAGTTGGCATCGGGTGCTATAACAAGAAAGCCTTCAGCAGCCATCCGGCGTGCAACATCCTTTATATGGCTTACCAGTCCCTTGTTCTCGTGAATGACAATAACAGCCGGCATGTTTTTCTTACCCGCAGGCCTTGCCATATAAGCCATAACTTCTCCGGTGCCTCCGGGGTATCTGATCATTTCGGTATGCAGCTCTGCCTGCCATACACCGCCTCCGGATGGGTGCACCGGGTTTCCTTCCAGTACCGGCAGTAATGAATAGGCTGCTGCAGTCCCTCCTGCCAGCATTGCCAGTTTTTTGAGGAAATTACGCCTGTCTATACTTCCTTTCCTGTATTTACCATAGAGATCTTTAATTTTTGGATCCATTTTTCTGGTATATTGATTGGAAAAAAAAGATAAGAAAAAAATATGACCCTGTACCCGGTAAAATTGAAAAATTCCGGAAGATGAAAAACTTACAGCTTATCAGGGCCTGGGGCCCTCTGGCAGAAGCAAAGCTCACGGGCTATCAGGGCCTGGGGCCCTCTGGCAGAAGCAAAGCTCACAGCTTATCAGGGCCTGAAGCTCTCTGGCTGAATAAATAGCTTACTTCATCACTGTTCAGATCCTTATCGTAGATACGTATATCATCAATTTGCCCTTTGAAGAAAACGGTTCTCTGGTCCCAGTAGCCTTTGCCTATATAT
Source organism: uncultured Rikenellaceae bacterium (assembly GCA_964529295.1). Lineage (GTDB taxonomy): Bacteria > Bacteroidota > Bacteroidia > Bacteroidales > VadinHA17 > UBA9300. Next base: position 10,578 of record CAZGUR010000092.1, read on the forward strand.
AGAGCTTCCTTTGCCGGGGCGTCGGCAAAGAATTCGGATGTTGAGGGATTGCCGAAATTGTAATGTCTTCTGTGTAATTCCTGACCGTTTAAATACCCTGTATTGTAGTTTTCACCAACCACTGCGACAAAATGGTACCAGCTGCCTTCATCAAGATTAAAATCAGTATCATAGCATAATGAGGGAAGGCTGCAGCCGTTCATAAATAGTGTAAAATACAATCTTTTCGAGCGCCTGTGCACCGGACTGTGCCCCACTTCAATTATCAGTCCCTGGTTTGAGGCATCAAACATATTCAGGCAATTATCCCTGCTTCCGAAAAAGAAGATTGGCATTATGCCGTCAACCAGCGGTATACTGTCAACTTTAAACCATACAGATATTGATCCTGTTTCAAGGTTTGAGATTTCGGCCGGGGGCGGACTCTGATCACCGGGAATGCTCAGATAATCGTCTTTACCGTCAAAATTAAACCCGGGAGAGAATCCTTCATAATGAGCAGGACTGCCATGTATTAACCCGTTAAACCCGTTTCCTGATTTATCGCCGGCAATTGTATCAAGCTCATTATACAGCCAGTGAGCCAGAAGGTGGCCTTCCAGTACTACACGGCCACTGTCATAAGCCAGACTTAAATCATCATTATCATTCCCAGGTTTTGTGCAGGAGGCTGATATCAGCAGGAGGGCAGATATACCGGCTATTACAATAAGTATCATTGTCCTCATAGGATTTCTTTTCTTGTATTATAAGGTTTAAACAATCAGCTGCCTGACTATGTTCGGATGTGACCTGAAGCAGATAATATACCAGTGAATAATTCGAAAATTCAATTAGTAAGCGCAACGATTAAAGATCAAAGGTAATCGAACTAG
>CAZGUR010000093.1:0-11425 GCA_964529295.1 uncultured Rikenellaceae bacterium
CGGTAACCGTTGCTCCCTATATGGGAGAAGATTCGGTAAGCCCTTTCCTGGGTTATAAGGACAAATGGGTTGTATTGCTGGCCCTTACATCAAATAAGGGTGCCGATAACTTCCAGTATCATCCTGACTCTGATAACAGTTTGTATAAGCTTGTCCTCAGTAAGTCGCAGTCATGGGCAGACCATAATAATATGATGTACGTGGTGGGAGCAACAAGGGCTGAGATGCTTTCAGAGATAAGAAAGACCGTTCCCGGTCATTTCCTGCTGATACCCGGCGTAGGCGCACAGGGAGGGAGTCTCGATGAGGTCGTTGAACATGGTATGAACGAGAGGTGCGGCCTGCTGGTTAACTCTTCAAGGGGAATAATCTTTGCTGACAATACTGAAAAATATGCAGAGACGGCAGCGGCTAAGGCAGCTGAACTGCAGGAGCAAATGGAGGCTCACCTGGAAGCAGCGGGATTATTATAATCTTAATTTCTTATTTTTTCCTACCTTTATTGTCGCTGTACAGGAAGATAATATGAGAGAGGAATTTCTTCATTTTATATGGAAGAACCGTTTATTCGGCACCGACCATCTCTATACCAGGGATGGCCGCCAGCTGGTGGTAATTGATCCCGGCGAGTATAACAGGGATGCGGGACCTGACTTTTTTAATTCACGCATCAGGGTGGGAGAGACCGAATGGGCCGGCAATGTGGAGCTACATATTAATGCCTCAGACTGGTACAGTCACCGGCATCATCTGGACCATGCCTATGACAATGTTATACTGCACGTGGTGGCCAATTATGACGCAGTGGTGGAATCAGCCGGCGGAACGGTTCCGGATACCTTTATTATAAGCTGGCAGGCAGAGGTGGAGGATAAGTATAATGAGTACATGGATAAGCCGGATATAATAGCCTGCCGTAATGACCTTGATAAGATACCGGGCTATACCCGGAGGCACTGTATATCTATGATGGCGGAGGAGAGACTTCAGACAAAGATCAAAAGGATTAAAGTGGTGCTGAGGTCAACAAATAATGACTGGGATGAAACACTCTACCGCCTGCTGGCAAAATATTTCGGGATGAAGGTAAATGCCGGCCCTTTCACTGTCCTTGCCCTTAACCTTCCCTTAAGAATTATCAGGAAACATGCAGATAAGCGCCTGCAGGTGGAAGCCCTGATGTACGGGCAGGCAGGGATGCTGGAGCCCGGTGCTTTTAACTGGGAGATATATGATGAATATTATTGCTCACTGCTGGCTGAATACAGGCTGCTCAGACAGAAGTACAGCCTTAAGCCGGCAGAGCCATCGATGTGGAAATTCCACCGGTTGAGACCGCTTAATTTTCCCACTGTAAGGATATCCCAGTTTGCCGGGCTCATAAATACGGGCAGCTCATTATTCGGCATATTGAAAAAATGCAGGGATACGGGCGGGTTGAGAAAGGTGCTTAGCTCAGCAGCATCGTCCTACTGGGATAATCATTATACTTTCGGCAGCTACAAAAAAGGAAAGGAGAAAAGAACAGGCAGCACAATGATCAATGTGCTGATGATAAATACAATAATACCAATGCTGTTTCTCTATGGACGGGAAACAGGCATGGATGAATATTGCAACAGGGCTGTTAACATGCTTGATGATATAGAAGCGGAGGATAACAGGGTGCTGAGGGAATGGTCAGAGGCAGGGATAAGACCCTATTCTGCCCTTGAATCGCAGGGACTGATACATATACGGGAGAAATACTGTAAAAACAGGCAATGTTTAAATTGCCCGTTTGGAAGTAAATTAATATGTCTGGGAGGTAATATCGATCCCGGTAATAACTATATGCTGGAAGATTCCGGCAATAAATAATATTAAGGTGCCGAAACTTTATCACAAACATAAGACAGCCCCCATGATAAGGTCTGCCATTACCGGCATTTTCTCTCCGGCAGCCTGGTTTTATTATATCTGTTTGACCAAACACTGAAAATATTTGACGAACGGTCGCAAAAACTTTTCTTTTTACGCAACTGCCGGCATGATTTATGCGTCTTTAATATAAAACGGTGTGTTGTTCTAAGTGGTGCCGTACAGTAATTTAAACTGCTTGAACCCCACTTCTGTATTTCCCGTTGGAGATGAGCTATAAACAATATTCTTTTTTCGTATTATGTTTGATTTTATTGATAAAAAAATTATATCTTTGCAATCCAAATTCAGACAGGTAATTCTGAATATTAATAATATTTATTTGACGGATATGTACTTAACAACGGATAAGAAGCAGGAAATATTCAAAAATTATGGCGATTCAGAAATGGATACCGGTAGTGCCGAAGGCCAGATAGCCTTATTCTCCTACAGGATCAGCCATCTTACCGAACATCTTAAGAAAAACAAGAAGGACTTCTCTACACAGAGGGCCCTTGTCAGTCTTGTCGGCAAACGCCGCAGGTTACTGGACTACCTTAAAGGAAAGGATATCGAACGATACCGTGAAATCATTAAAGCATTGAAGCTGCGTAAATAAGCAATAATTCAAAAAGGCAATTTCAGATTGCCTTTTTTTATTTTATTTGCGTAATTTCGTGACCTTAATATAAGGATAATAAAACTATGTTTAAAAAATTTGAAAAAACTATCGACCTCAGCGATGGCAGGACGATAACACTTGAAACAGGCAAAATGGCCAGGCAGGCCGATGGTTCTGTACTTTTAAAAATGGGCAACACAATGTTGCTTGCAACGGTTGTATCTGCCAGGGAGGCCAGGGAGGATGTTGACTTTATGCCCCTGTCGGTTGATTATAAAGAAAAATATGCCTCACTCGGGAGATTCCCCGGCGGGTTCCTGAAGCGTGAGGCCAGACCTTCGGATTACGAAGTGCTTATAGCAAGGATGGTAGACCGCGCCCTGCGTCCACTCTTCCCGGAGGATTATCATGCCGATACTTTTGTTACCATTAACCTGGTATCTGCTGATGAGGAAGTAATGCCGGATGCACTGGCTGGACTGGCAGCTTCAGCAGCACTGACAGTATCTGATATACCTTTTGGAGGACCTATCTCTGAAGTGAGGGTGGCCCGCATAGACGGAGAGTTCTATATAAACCCCCTGATCAGCCAGAAAGAAAAGGCCGACCTCGATATTATTGTTGCTGCAACGCATGATAATATACTTATGGTGGAAGGGGAGATGAAAGAGGTATCCGAGGATGTAATGCTGGAGGCAATAAAATTTGCCCATGAAGAGATAAAGAAGCATTGCAGGGTACAGCTGGAGCTGGCTGAGATGGTTGGCGGTACCGGGACACGTGAGTACGGACAGGAGGAGAATGATGAGGAGCTGAAGAAGAAAGTATGGGATGAGACTTTTGAGAAGGTATATGATGTTGTCTCACAGAAGATAGCTGATAAGCATCGTAGATCCGAAGAGGTGGATAAGGTGCTTGAGGAGTTTATGTCACAATTCACTGAAGAGGATGAGGTGGATGAGAAGCTTATTGGTAAATATTTTCATGATGTGCATAAGGAGGCAGCACGCAAAATGGTGCTTGATAAGAAAGTAAGGCTTGACGGCAGAAAGACAGACGAGATAAGACAGATAGAGTGCGAGGTGGAGACCCTGCCTGCAGCCCATGGCTCAGCCCTTTTTACCAGGGGCGAGACACAGTCGCTTACAACGGTTACTCTGGGTACCAAGCTGGATGAGAAAATGATAGACGAGGTCCTGTTCAGGGGAACGGAAAAATTTGTTCTCCATTATAATTTCCCGCCTTTCTCAACCGGCGATGCGCGTCCGGCAAGGGGAACCAGTCGCAGGGAGGTGGGACACGGTAACCTGGCTCACAGGGCTCTTAAGAATATGATGCCCCATGATGATGATAATCCCTATGCAATACGGGTGGTTTCGGATATACTGGAGTCAAACGGCTCTTCCAGCATGGCCACAGTGTGCGCAGGTTCACTGGCACTTATGGATGCAGGTATAAAAATGCGTAAGGCAGTGTCGGGGATAGCGATGGGACTGATAACAGATCCTGAAAGCGGAAAATATGCCGTTCTTTCTGATATACTGGGCGATGAAGACCACCTGGGTGATATGGATTTTAAAGTGACCGGTACCAGGGACGGTATAACAGCAACGCAGATGGATATCAAGGTTGACGGACTGTCCTATGAAGTGCTGGCCGAAGCACTTGAGCAGGCACGCAAAGGAAGGTTGCATATACTGGATAAGATGGATGAGACACTTAAGGAGCCGCGAGCCGACCTTAAGCCGCATGCCCCCAGGATAGAGAAGATAATTATTCCGAAAGATATGATCGGGGCGATTATTGGTCCGGGTGGAAAAGTAATACAGGAGATACAGAGAGAGACGGAGACAACCATAGTCGTGGAAGAAGTTGATCAGATGGGTGTGGTTGATATTTTTGGTGATAACCTGGAGGGTATAACCGAAGCCCTTAACCGTATAAACAGGATAATAGAAGTTCCCGAGATAGGCAAAACCTATAAGGGAAGGGTAGTATCCGTTGTCAGCTTTGGGGCTTTTGTTGAGATAATACCTGGCAAGGAAGGGCTCCTGCATATTTCCGAGATAGAATGGCATAAGATCGATACAGTTGAGGATGTCCTGAAAGAAGGTGACGAGGTTGAGGTTAAGCTGCTGGATATTGACCCGAGGTCAGGCAAGCTGAAATTATCACGCAAGGCACTGCTGCCAAGGCCGCCAAAAGATCCTAATGATGACAGTCAGGACAGAGGTGGTGACAGAGGTGGTGACAGAGCTCATGGCCGGGGTGATGACAGAAGGCATAAGGATGGCGACCGCCGCCAGGACAGGCGTCCGGGAGGCGACCGTGGAAGAGGCTCCCGCAGATAACTGCAGGTAAAGGCCGGAAAGAATAATACGGGCAATGCTTTATTACAGGCATTGCCCGTATTTCTTTGGTTTTTAAGTGTAGAAACTTTTATCTTTCCGGGCATTAAATTGTTTATTTTTATAAACTATGATGGCAGAAAGCGAAAATGAATACCGGTATATTGTTATAGAGGGCAATATAGGAGCAGGGAAGACCAGCCTGGCCAGGATGATATCCGACACTTTCGGTGCCAGGCTTATACTGGAGCGCTTTGCAGATAACCCTTTCCTGCCAAAGTTTTATAAAGAGCCCGGCAGGTATTCATTCCCCCTTGAACTGTCTTTTCTGGCTGAGAGATATATGCAGCTGAAGAACGAGACAGGCAACTTTGAATTCTTCAGCCCTTTTACAGTGGCCGACTTTTATTTTATGAAATCAATAGTGTTTGCATCGGCTACACTTGAGGAGGATGAATTCAGGCTTTACCGTAACTTATTCCAGATAATATACCAGTCGCTGCCAAAACCCGATCTATATATATATCTGCATGTTGATACTCCGCGGCTTATAAATAATATTGCCCGCAGGGGAAGGGAATATGAATCGACAATAGATGAAAAGTACCTGCTTAAAATTCAAAAAAGCTATTTCAGCTGGTTCAGGCAAAATCCGCAGCACACTTACCTTATTCTGGATATTAACAATATTGATTTTGTGAATAATAGTGAGGATTATTCTGAAATACTTAAGGCAATATTTGAAAAAAAGCACGATAAAGGCATAAACAGGACTATTTTAAGATAATTTTAGAGCCAAACAGATACATATTCTGTATTTTTTTTATTAGATTTGCAATATTGTGCTTGTTAATACTTGATCAACAATTAAATAAATTAATATTTGTTACCATGAAAAAAATCAGAAGCTATTTTATTCTCATTATTGCCGCGGCTGTTCTTTCCGGCTGCAGTGGTTTGAATAAGATGAAAGACAATGCCGACCAGGTAAGATACGAAGTTATTCCCGAGGTGCTTGAAACACACGCAGGGACTGTCGACCTGACCATAAAAGGCACTTTCCCTGAAAATTATTTCGATAAGAACACTATACTGGAAGCAACTCCGGTACTTGTTTATGACGGCGGGGAAACACAATTTGAGAATGTTATACTGCAGGGAGAAAATGTTCAGGAAAATAATGAAGTAATCACCAGTTCAGGCGGTAATTTCAGTTATAATAGCTCAATTCCTTTTGATGAGGCGATGCGAAAAGCAGAACTGATGCTGAGAATTACAGCCAACAGGAAAGGTACAACACTGGATTTTGACCCGACAAAACTTGCTGATGGTGTAATAGCTACATCAACACTTGTTCAAAAAGCTGCCATGCCAATAATTATGCCTGATAACTTCAAGCGTATTATTGCAGAGGATAAGATGGCCGATATTCATTATCTTATTAACAGGGCCTTTATCAGGAATGAAGAGCTGAAGGCAGAGGATATTGCAGCTATGAAAGAGTATCTTGAAACTGTTAAAGGATCAGAAGATCTTGAATTTGTAGATATGCTTGTAAGCGCCTATGCTTCACCTGACGGTCCGCTTGACTTTAACGAAGATCTCTCAGGAAAGAGGCTGGAGTCAGCAAGAAAATATATAATGCGTGAATTTGAAAAAGCCGGGATAGAAGATATCAATAAGGAGAGTTTCTTTAAGACTGAGACTACAGCGGAAGACTGGGAAGGCTTCAAGGAGAAAGTAGAAAACTCAAATATTGAAAATAAGGACATGATCCTGAGAGTGCTTTCAATGTACTCTGATCCCGAGGTTCGTGAGCAGGAGATAAAGAATATGGCAACCACCTTCGAGGTCCTTAAGGATGATATTCTTCCCCAGTTAAGAAGGTCAAAGCTTATTGTTAACGTAAATAAGATTGGACGCACAGACCAGGAAATACTCGAGCAGATCAATTCTGATCCTACAGTGCTCGACCTTGAGGAACTGCTGTATGCAGCCACCCTTACGGACGATCTTGAGGAGCAGCTGAAGTATTACCAGATTGCTGCAAAGCAGGTGCCCGAATGTCTGAGAGCACACAATAATGTTGGTGCTGTTTCACTTAAGCTTGGCAATGTAAGCGATGCCAAAGCTGCTTTTGAAAAAGCCAAAGCAATGAAGAATATTGATGTTGTTAAGAATAACCTCGGATTTGTTGCATTGAAAGAAGGAAATATTGAGGAAGCTGAGGAATATTTTACATCAATGACCAGCTCTACCGATGAGTCTAAGTTCGGACTTGGAACCATTGCTATTATAAACGGAGAGTATGACAAAGCAGTTAATTACTTTGCAAATGAACCTTCATTAAATAATGCACTGGCACACGTACTCAAGGATGATCTCAGTAAGGCCAAGAACATGCTGGATAATATGGATAAGGAATGTCCTGTAGGTTCATACCTGAAAGCAGTAATTGGTGCAAGAATGGATAACAAAGACTATATGCTTAACGGTCTGCGTGAAGCTATTGAATATGATGCTAACTGGAAAGCATATGCTGCCGATGATATTGAGTTTGCCAAATTTTTCAATGACAGTGAATTCACATCATTGATACAGTAAATAATAATATTTGTAAATAATTCAATGGTGTCCCCCGGCGGGACACCATTTTTTTATTACCGGCTGCCGTAATAAACTTTTGAGAAGAGATCCCATAGCACAATCCCGGCACTTACCGATATGTTAAAAGAATGTTTGGTTCCGAACTGGGGTATCTCAAGGCAAAGATCTGACATGTCGATAATATCCTGCTGTACACCCCTTACTTCATGGCCGAAGACAAGACCGTATTTGTCCTTTTTGCCAGGAATGAAATCCTGGAGATATACCGATCCTTCAGCCTGTTCCAGGGATATTATTTTATATCCCGATGATTTAAGCTCATTCACCGCCTCTGCCGTGTCCTTATAGTAATGCCACTTTACCGATTCGGTGGCACCAAGAGCCGTCTTGTGGATGTCGCGGTGGGGCGGTGTTGCCGTGATGCCGCATAAATAAACAGCTTCGGCTTTGAGGCAGTCAGCTGTTCTGAAGACCGAGCCGATATTATTAAGGCTTCTTACATTATCGAGTATAAGGGTGAACGGACTCTTTTCAGATCGCCGGAATTCCCCGGCTGTCTTTCTATCCAGCTCCGACATTTTAAGCTTGCGCATAACATCAGCATTTTTTACTAAAATAGAGAAAAAAAATGTAATTTGGCTGTCGTTTAATGAGCCGGGATGCCCGGGCCTAACATTAAACGGGCGCAGTGGTCCCATGAAAGAAGTGAGTAACCAAATAAAATATTTTTAAAGCTATGAATATTCACGAGTACCAGGGAATATCAATCCTGAAAAACAATAATGTCCGTATAGCAGAAGGCTTTGTTGCCGAGACACCCGAACAGGCCGTGATGATTGCAGAGCAGCTTAAATCCGGATTCGGATCGGATAAGTTTGTTGTTAAAGCACAGATACATGCGGGAGGAAGAGGTAAAGGAGGTGGTGTCGTTATAGCCAAATCTCCTGGTGAGGTGGAAGAAGTCGCAGCAAAAATTCTGGGAATGCAGCTTGTAACACCCCAGACCGGACCTGAAGGCAAGAAAGTAAATAAGGTATTAATATCCCAGAATGTTTATTATCCTGGAGAGTCCGAACCGGAAGAGTATTATATGGGGGTGCTGCTGGACCGCGACACAGGCAGGTATGTAATTATGTATTCACCGGAAGGCGGCGTGGATATTGAGTCGGTGGCAGAAAAAACACCGCAGCTGATCTTCAGGGAGTATATTGATCCATGTGTGGGTTTACAGGCATACCAGGTAAGAAGGATAGCATTTAAGCTGGGACTGAAGGGTGATGCATATAAGGATATGCTGAAATTCGTTCCCGGACTCTATGATGCCTTTATAAACAGTGATGCCCAGCTTCTTGAGATTAACCCGGTACTTAAGACAAGTGATAATAAGATTCTTGCGGTTGACTGCAAAACCAGCATTGACGACAGTGCCCTGTTCAGGCATAAGGATATTATGGCTATGCGGGACCTGTCCGAAGAAGACCCGACGGAACTTGAGGCCGGTGAATATAATCTTAATTTTGTTAAGCTCGACGGTAACGTTGGATGTATGGTTAACGGCGCCGGTCTTGCCATGGCTACCATGGACCTTATAAAGCTGTCGGGTGGCAATCCGGCCAACTTCCTTGATGTAGGGGGCACGGCCAGTGCTGAAACGGTGGAGGCAGGATTCAGGATAATACTCAAGGACCCCAATGTAAAGGCAATACTTATAAATATCTTCGGAGGCATTGTAAGGTGCGACAGGGTGGCGAACGGTGTTGTTGAAGCCTGCAAATCAATAGGATCATTGCCTGTTCCTGTTATAGTGAGACTGCAGGGGACAAATGCCGAAGAGGCTAAAGATATAATCGATAATTCCGGGCTGGAGGTGTTCTCTGCAATATCATTCGGGGATGCCGCTGTAAGGGTTAAGGAACTGATAGCCTGATATTACCAGTTTACTGCCTGCCGGACAAGGGGCATAGTCATGCACCGGGCTCCTCCGCCTCCGCGGGCCAGCTCTGATCCCTCAATGCCAATTACGCACCTGTCATAATCATTGATATTAACCTTGTTTTCAATGACCTCCCTGGCTCTGATTATCTCAAATCCTCGGGCCGACAGTTCATCGAGGGTGTGACTGTTTCTTATATAACCTATCAGCTTACCGGGGGCCAGGGCAAAGAAATTGGCACCGCTGTGCCATTGTTCACGCTCCTGTACCCATATATCATTACTGCTGCCGCAGATAGCGGGATTGAGATCCATTCCGAGGTCCCTCAGTGCTGATGGTATATTATCAACCTCGCTGATTGATACCACTTTCTTATTCTCGATGGTGATTTTTACCGTCTGGTATTTATTGCTTTTGTGGATTATGGGATCGAAAGCCATATACAGATCCCTGTCCAGCATGGTAAAGACCATATCAAGATGAATGAACGATTCCGGTGATTCAGGGAGCTCCTGAACAATAATGTTGAACCTGCCATCGGTGAACCTGGTCGATTCCTCAATTAAGCTGTCGATGCCTCCTGTGCTTGTCCTGATACCATTGCCCACCAGCATGATATCATCCCTGGCAATAAGTATATCGCCGCCTTCAAAAGTGCATGCTGAACAGTTGCCGGACAGGTATTCAGGGTTCAGGATTCTGGTCTTAAAGTCTTTATGATAGCTGAAAATGGTGTTCATTATATCAGCCTCCCTCTGCCTTACCTTACTGGCCATACGTCCTATAAGCACAGACTCACCTATAACCACTGATGCATCCCGGGTAAAAAAGAAATTATGCAAAGGCCTCAGCTCAAACCTGTCCTTGCTGAGGAATTTGGTGAGATTATTTCTTTCAATCGGCAATCCTTCAATAAGGGCAGAAGCCAGATTATTGTTGTCCAGTGAGTCGAGTCTTGAAAGTAATTGATTATCTCCGCGCGATACTTTCCTTACCAGGCTGTCGCGCGCTTTTGCCTCAGAAATGCTTTCCCTGAGGAGATCTTTCACCTCATATGTGCGGGATACTTTTTTAAGCACGCCACTGAACTGGCTGTACTCTTCACCTGCAACTGACAGGTTCAATATATCACTGTAGAGGGCACGTTCGGCATTCTTGGGAGTCATGTTTTCAACCTCGGGGCCGGGTGTATGTATGATGACAGCGTCAAGAACGCCTATCTCCGAATTTATTTTTAGCTTCATGTGCTTCTTCAGTTATGCTGTTTATTATTGGATATTCACAGAGTGGATGTGTGGCCTAAAAGCTATCCGTCTTTTCTGTGTGATCCGTCGCAGAAAGGTTTTTTTGATGATTTTCCGCATCTGCAAAGATAGACTTCTGAGCCTGCTTCAACAGGAAAATTATTTTCTTTCAGTAAGGTAAAGCTGCCGGAAACTTTAAGGGGACCGTTCCTGATTATTGTAATAACTGGTGTTTTTGATTTATCCTGCATCATTTTTTTATTAAGATTTGAATTTAATGCTTCTGTGGGTACCGTCACAAAAGGGTTTAAGTTTACTTTCACCGCAGCGGCAAAGCGATACCGTACCGCTGAATTTTGAGCGTGCAGAATTCTCCCTTTCAAGAAGGAAACCTCCATTAATAACAAAAGGTCCGTTCTCCATGATATTTATTGTTACCTGCTGTTCTGCTTCAGCGCTACGTTTTTTCAGCAGGGACCGTCTCATGTTTTTTATATGGTTGGGATGTTCAATACCCACATCCTTGTTCCTTTCATCATCGTTATACTTCCATGTGAGTGCATCAACCGGGCATTTATCAACAACCTCAATGATTTTTTCAGTTTCCGAGGCTTCCATTTTCACCCATGGCCTGCGCTCAGTGTTAAAAACCTCCGGCAGTTCATTGGTACATGCCGAAGCATGAATACATGATGAGGGCTTCCAGTATACCGTTATCTCTTCATTTTTATATTCTCTTTCTCCTGATTCCATATATGAAATGTTTATA
>CAZGUR010000094.1:0-11341 GCA_964529295.1 uncultured Rikenellaceae bacterium
ATGAATACTTCTGTGACCATGGCTATAGGGCCCCAGGAGTAAGTGTTGCATGTCATCATTTTGACTGGTTTAACCTGCCGGGAGCTATCACAGCATCATGCAATGCATATTTCTGTAATGCCTTCAGGCGTCTTATTGATAACCCGGCCTACGGCTCATCAGCAGAAGGCCTGAACAGGTGGCGCACATACCTTACAGAGTTTGGTTTCGGCTCAAAGCTGGGGATTGATTTCCCCAATGAGCTGAGCGGCTTTGTGCCAAAGACAACATTCTATGATAATATATACGGCGAGAACCGGTGGAGTGCCCTGACGATATTATCCATGGGCATTGGCCAGGGTGAGCTGGGAACAACACCACTGCAGATGGCCAATATGGCAGCTGCCATTGCTAACAGGGGTTATTATATAACACCACATATCGTTAAAGCCATTGATAGTGATAGCCTTGCCCTAGATGCGGGCTACAGGCAGAAAAATGAGCTGAGTATTGATTCTTCACATTTTGAAGTAATCGTTGAAGGTATGCGCGGTGTGGTCAACGGGGGTAAGGGGGCAACAGCCAGCTGGGTGGCTATCAGGGATATAGTGATGTGCGGCAAAACGGGTACGGCAGAAAACCCTCATGGTCCCGACCATTCTGTATTTATTGCCTTTGCGCCCGAGGAAAATCCACAGATAGCAATAGCCGTATACGTTGAGAATACGGGCTTCGGGTCAACATATGCAGCACCTGTGGCCAGCCTGATGGTGGAGAGATACCTGAAAGGAGAAAATGAGAATAGCTGGCTTGAGGATTATATACTTAATCCGCCTGCGCCTGGTAAGAATGCAGAAGAAGAGCGCGTAGAAGAAGAGGAGGAAAAAACAGAAGACGTTGAAGAGGAGAAGACTGGGAATGATGAGAATATAGAAGAACCAGAAAATACAGGAGAGGAGGAAAGTGAAGAGAAGAGTTAATATACTGGCCAATCTTGACTGGATAGTGGTAATTATCTACCTCATATTTATTTTATTCGGCTGGATAAATATTTATTCAGCCGTTTATAACGAGGAGCATGCGAGTATTTTTGATACCAGCCAGAGATACGGCAAGCAGATGATATGGATACTGGCCGCCCTGTTCATTGCTTTTATTATCCTGGTGATGGACAGCCGTTTTTATGTTTTCTTCTCATGGGCCCTTTATATTGCTGTTTTATTATTGCTTGTCCTGGTACTGTTTACAGGTAAGGAGGTCCACGGAGCCAGATCGTGGTTTGAAATAGGCGGCTTCAGTCTGCAGCCAGCTGAATTTGCCAAATTTGTCACAGTACTGGCACTGGCAAGATATCTTTCAAAGGAGGGCAGAACGGTCTCCTCCTTTAAGGTGCTTTTTGTTTCCCTGCTGATAATATTTGCCCCGGCACTGTTTATAGCCCTGCAACCAGACCTGGGGTCAACACTTGTCTTCTTTTCACTCGTGCTTGTATTGTTCAGGGAAGGACTGTCAATCTATTACTTTGTTATAGGCATACTGGCTGCAATACTGTTTATAGCAGTGATGCTGGCTGACAGTATATATATATATTCCGCTTTGATACTGGCAGCCTTTATCTTTCATCTGATTACCGGAAGGGGAGCCGGGATAAGTGTTAAGGGCCTGGTAATATACCTGCTTACAGCTGCCGGACTTTACGGTATGATATACTGGCTGAGGGCTGAGGTTCAGTTCGACCTGGTTTTTATAGGGGCACTGCTTGTATCCGGACTGATTTATTCATATTATATTTTCAGGCATAAAGCCAAATATGTGCTCATCATCATGGCCTTCCTGATGGGCAGTATGGTGTTTAGCTATTCGGTTGATTATGTGTTTAATAATGTTCTGCTTCCTCATCAGCAAACACGTATAAACGTAGTGCTTGGTATAGAGTCCGATCCATCGGATGCAGGCTATAACCTCAACCAGTCAAAAATATCAATAGGTTCAGGAGGTTTCACTGGTAAGGGATTCCTGCAGGGCACACAGACAAAGTTTAAGTTTGTACCCGAGCAAAGCACTGATTTTATCTTCTGCACAGTGGGTGAGGAATGGGGTTTTATAGGTACCGGGCTGGTGATAATACTGTTCTCCTTCCTGCTTATAAGGCTGCTGATTCTTGCAGAGAGGCAGCGTTCAGCCTTCTCGAGGATATATGGATACGGGGTGGTTTCAATCCTTCTTTTTCACTTCCTTATTAATACGGGCATGACTATCGGGCTGATGCCTGTCATAGGCATCCCGTTGCCCTTTTTTAGTTATGGAGGTTCGTCCCTGTGGGGATTCACCATATTGCTGTTTATTTTTCTGCGTCTTGATGCCAGTCGCAATGAGCATATGCTCTGATACCCTGCTTAAAAAAAATTTCAGAAGGGAAGGGTTATACGGTGTGAAAGTGGGATACCAAAATCTTTCTCCACATATTCTATTAGCTGGGGAAAGAACTCCATAAAGTCTTCCTCCAGGCTGTAATAATTCTTATTGAAAGTTTTGATAGCATATTTTGATTCAGGGGGGAGGCTGGTTCTTTTGCTGAGTGTGCTAAGCACTTTTCTGAGACCCTTGCTCGTCTTATATGACTCTATCCAGTTATTGATAATAAAAAACGGAAACCGGTCCTTGACCTTTGGCGGCAATATCTCGTAATTATTTACCATGGCCCGGTAAAACTGGTATGTCATGCTCTCCAGGGGCCGCCTTGAGAAAGTATCCCATTCCTTGGTGAGGTAATGATCGTAGAGGATGTCAATGACAACGCCTGCATATTTGTGATACTTGCGGGTGAAATGCATCTTGCTGCGGTGCACTACCGGATGTTTATCCGTAAAATCATCAATATGCCTGTGCAGGATGATGCCTTTTTTTATCAACTCGGGATATTTGAGATAATCCCTGCCCTTAACATAATCCCCGATATAATTGCCTATAATGATCTCATCAGAGTCACCTGAAAGATATATATGGGCAAGGACATTCATCTGCTTGTATAGATAGTTAGTTCATTATTTGTTTGAAAATAATTTTTTGTAAATGCTTATTACAATATTTTCTTTAACATATTGACAGCATAGTACAATAAACATACCAAAGCTCAGCAATTCAGGTAATTGAGCCAGATTCCCGGCACTGATAAAAATTTACTCAAATATAAGGAAATTAACCAGTTAAATTATAAATTTGTTAGTTCTATTTTTTCAGTTGAACCTGAACAATTAAATCAATTAAATTAAAATAATATTATGAGCAAAAATGTAATAATAATTGGTGCTGCGGGAAGGGATTTTCATAATTTCAATACTTACTACCGCGATAATGACGATTACAATGTTGTTGCTTTTACGGCAGCCCAGATCCCGGATATTGACGGAAGGAAATATCCAAAGGAGCTGGCCGGCAAGCTTTATCCGGATGGCATACCCATATATTCTGAAGACAAGCTTCCGTCACTTATTAAAGAGTTGAAGGTTGATGATTGTGCATTTTCCTACAGTGATGTTACTTATAATAAAGTTATGTCCGTAAGTGCCATTGTCAATGCTGCAGGTGCAAACTTTGTTCTGCTTGGACCGAAAGACACCATGGTGAAGAGTACAAAGCCGGTGGTTGCTGTTGGTGCAATACGTACGGGTTGTGGTAAAAGCCAGACATCAAGGAGGGTTATTGAGCTGCTGATGGAGAAGGGTCTGAAGGTGGTGGCTGTAAGGCATCCCATGCCTTACGGTGATCTTAACGCACAGAAAGTGCAGAGGTTTGCCGAGGTAAGCGACCTGGAAAAACACAAGTGCACCATAGAAGAGATGGAGGAATATGAGCCACATGTAGTGCGTGGCAATGTGATATATGCCGGGGTGGATTATGAAGCAATACTCAGGAAGGCAGAGAAGGATCCCAAGGGTTGTGATGTTATACTCTGGGATGGCGGAAATAATGACTTCCCGTTTTATTTACCTGATCTGACCATAACGGTTGTTGACCCGCACAGGGCAGGCCATGAGCTGAGGTATTACCCGGGTGAGGTAACGCTCAGGCTGGCTGATGTAGTTGTTATTAATAAGATGGACAGCTCTGCGCCCGGTGATATCAACACGGTACGGGAAAGCATACAGAAGGTGGCTCCCGACGCTGTTGTCGTTGACGCTGCTTCGCCCATTAAGGTGGATGATCCCTCGGTTATAAAGGGAAAGAAGGTGCTGGTTATTGAAGATGGACCCACACTGACACATGGTGAGATGAAGATAGGAGCCGGCACGGTGGCAGCACAGAAATTCGGTGCAGCCTCGCTTGTTGATCCAAGGCCTTTTGTTGTAGGGAAGTTATCAGAGACATTTGAGATATATCCCAATATTGGCACACTTTTGCCTGCCATGGGTTATGGTGATCAGCAACTGAAAGACCTGGAGGCAACCATCAATAATACCGATTGTGATTCAGTTGTTATCGGAACGCCCATAGATCTTAACAGGATAATAAATATCAAAAAGCCCAATACAAGGGTTTATTATGATCTGCAGGAGATAGGATACCCCGATCTTACCGGTGTTATCGAAGATTTTGTAAAGAAGCATAATCTCTAAGCAGCTTAAAGGCTAATAGGCTTACAGGCCCGGATGCAGTGCGCCCTTGCGTATGATCCGGGCCTTACTGTATCATTTAATGCGTGCTTGTTATGAGGGCTTGCCCAGCAGCCTGAACATATTGTTTTTGTATGCTTCCACACCGGGCTGGTCAAAAGGGTTGATGCCAAGCATATATCCACTGATGGCACAGGATATCTCGAAGAAATACAGTAGCTGTCCCAGGTAAGCCTCGTTTACCCGGGGTATATTTATTTTAATAACGGGTACTTCACCTTTGATATGTGCCATTATTGTTCCTTCTTCCGCCTTTGCGTTAACCTCTGACAGCCTCATCCCGGCAATATAATTAAGTCCGTCCAGGTTATCGGCATCATGCGGTATTGTCATCTCAGATCCGGGTGATGCCACCGACAGCACTGTTTCAATAAGTATTCTTTCACCTTCCTGTATGTACTGTCCCAGTGAATGCAGGTCGGTTGTGAGGTCGGCCGCAGCCGGGAACAGCCCTTTTCCTTCCTTGCCTTCACTTTCACCGAAAAGCTGCTTCCACCACTCAGCTATGTAGTGCAGTCCGGGTTCATAATTAACCAGCATCTCAATGTATTTACCTTTTTGATACAGGAGGTTCCGCACAGAGGCATACACTATAGCAGGATTGGCATTATTATTATCCCTCGTTCTTGCGGCCATCCCTGCCGCTCCCGCCAACAGGATGTCAATATCATAGCCGGCAACTGCTATGGGAAGCAGTCCCACCGGGGTAAGCACCGAATACCTTCCTCCCACATCATCAGGTATAATAAAGGAATCGTAGCCTTCACGGTTGGCCAGCTTCCTGAGTGCCCCTTTATTGGCGTCGGTGACAGCTACTATATGCTTTTTGACCTTATC
Source organism: uncultured Rikenellaceae bacterium (assembly GCA_964529295.1). Classification (GTDB taxonomy): domain Bacteria; phylum Bacteroidota; class Bacteroidia; order Bacteroidales; family VadinHA17; genus UBA9300. Next base: position 5,490 of record CAZGUR010000094.1, read on the forward strand.
GGCAGGTATTGTTTCTTCAAGCTGCTTTTTCAGTATCCTGAAGGCAATGGCAGGCTCGGTTGTGGTGCCTGACTTCGATATTACGATAATATTAAAAGGTTTACCGGCAAGATCTGCAGCAAGCCGGCTCATGTAATCTTCAGAGATATTCTGACCGGCAAAAAGCACTTTATGCTTTTTCCCGTCTTTCATCCGCGGACTGCAGGCATCCAGGGCTTCTATCACTGACCTGGCACCAAGGTAGGATCCACCTATCCCAATAATTACCGTTATGCCTGATTGCGATCTTAAGCTGCCGGCTACCTCCTTTATTTTCACTGACAGGGTTTTTGATTTTTTAGGCAGGTCAATCCACCCTGTGTAGTCACTGCCCTTGCCAGAGCCCTCCATCAGCGTTTTGAGATGATCGAGAGCTTCTTCTGACTGCATATTGATCTCTTCCCTGCTTAACAATTCGAGACAGCCGGTATAATCTATCTTTAAGCTCATATTTTTTCTATATAGTATTTGACTTTTTTTCCTGAAGCGGACTGCTTGATTACTTCTATTTTAATAAGCCTGTCAGTTTCTCAAACTCGATAGCAGGATTTGCCTTATGATATAGTATCCTGTATACAGTGTCTGCGATGGGCATTTCTATCTTTAAGTCCTTATTTATATCGTTAATACAATCAGAGGCATAATACCCTTCAGCTATCATGTCCATCTCCATGCGTGTAAACCTTACCGAGTATCCTTTTCCTATCATATTGCCGAACATCCTGTTGCGGCTGAACTTTGAGTAAGCCGTTACAAGCAGGTCGCCAAGATAGGGGGAGCTGTTTATATCACGATCATTTTTAAATACTGATCTGATAAATCTTTTCATCTCGGTAGCAGCGTTGGCAAGCAATACAGCCTGGAAATTATCACCAAAGCCGAGACCGTGAGCTATGCCTGCTGCAATGGCGTAAATATTTTTTATCACAGCAGCATATTCGGTGCCTTTAATATCATCCGATATTATTGTTTTGAGGTAATGGTTCTGCAGCAGTCCGGATACCCTCAGCGCTTTTTCTCTTTCCAGTGAGGCCACGGTAAGGTATGTCAGTTTCTCCATGGCTATCTCTTCCGCGTGGGTGGGGCCTGTCAGAATGACCAGGTTATTCAATGGCACTGCCAGCTGTTTATGGAAGAAGTCGCCGGCAATATAATTATGTTCCGGTACAATGCCTTTGATGGCAGAGCATACCAGTTTTCCGGAGATATCAGTTGTTAGTCCGGATACGCTCTCTTTGAGAAAGGCGGAAGGGATGACAAAGACCAATATACCGGCCATATTAACAGCTTCGTTAATATCCTGTGTAAGTATCAGCCGGTCTGTATCCAGGTTGACCGTACTGAGATACCTGGGATTACGCTTATATGCCCTTATATGCTCTATCACATCCTTTTCGCGTATATACCAGGCTATGCTTTCAGCATTTGTGCTGAACATCTTAACCAGGGCTGTGGCCCAGCTTCCTGAGCCCAGCACTGCAAGGTCTGCTTTTTTCTTGGCCATCTTTAAAAATTTGCATCAAAGGTAATCAATGCATACAAAACAAGTAGCAGGGACACTGAATTATGTGTCCCTGCTACCAGTAAATTAAAGTGAATATATATAGTATAGCTTATGCGTATTGATACACGCGGCTATTTTCTTGTCACATCACCACCGCTCGACGATTTTGCATCTACATATTGCGGATTGCCCCGGTAATGTATATCACCTGCACTGCTGGCCCTTGCTTTCATACGCTCTGTGACGGTTATTTTAATGTCTCCCGCGCTCGAAGCCCTGAGATCAGCTTCCCTGACCTCCATGTCATAGGCTTTTATATCGCCGGCGCTGCTGGTTGAGGCATCAACATAATCAGCCGTTCCCTTGAGAGTTATATCACCTGCACTGCTTGTTTTAAGCAGTAGCTCAGTGGCATAGACTTCAAGCTTGACATCACCTGAGCTGCTGGTGGATATTTTCAGGCTTTCAGCTCTGACAGGTGTCTCACCGATTATGTCACCGGCGCTGGACGTATGCAGGTACTCAACCTCTTCCATTGTGACGTATACCTTCATTGTCCTTCTGCCCCTGACATTTATATTATCAGGATATACTCTGAGTATACCATTATCTATTTCTGTGACAATGTACTCGATCAGGTTTTCATCGGCTTCAACAACTATGCTGTGTCCATTGCCCTGGCTTAAGAATACATCAATGCCTGAGCTGGTTCTGATACCTGTGAAAGGAGTGGCTTTTCTTTCTTCTTTCCGGACATCACCGTTACCGCTCACCCTCTTTGTGAACTGTGCATCGGCAGCTGTTACAGTGGCCACACATAATAATGCTATTAAAAATAATCTAAGGTTTTTCATTGTTGACACGTTTTAATATTTGATTTGTTTATGCTAAAGACCTAAATAATCCTTACATGATGCATGTCATGAAAAAAAAAGGGAATATAAGTGTTTATTCCTGTGAAGCCTACATCACTCCCTGTTTGCCTGCCAATACAGCTTCTGTCAGCATTTGCTTATCATTGCAGCAGCCGTCAGGGCTTATTTGCTTATTATTGCCCGCAATTCCTGTATTTGTCTCTCCAGATCTTCCACCTTTATAAGCTCTCCTCTGAGTACGTCATTTTCTTTCTTGAGCTCTTTTATTGCTTCAACAAGAAGGGCAGTTATAGGGGCATAATTGATTGAATAGTAATCAGTTCCTTTAGTAACTAGTTCAGGTATTATTTCTTCTGCCTCCTGGGCAATCAGTCCCATGCTCATGTCATCTGATGGCATGCCGTCTCTTTTCCAGTTGAAAGAAACACCCCTGAGGCTAAGCACTTTATTAAGAGGATTGCTAATGGTATGAATATCAGACTTTAGCCTGATATCAGATTTGGTAGATATATTTTCTGCCCTGACTATTCCGGCTACGTCAAGGTCGTATAATGGATCCGCTTCCTTATTTATTCCCGTTTGGGCATTTAGCCTCAGTGTACGAGTCCCTTTATCATCCATTAATCCGCTTATATATGACAGGTTGGGATCTTCCTGTGGTACGGCATCTATAAGCAGCCGGTAGTCAGCCGACTCTATTTTTGTCCCGGCACCGTTACCTATGAAAATATTATTTGATCCCCTTACCAGGTCGCCTGTGGCGTTGCCTATAAATATATTATTGTCGGTTCCGGGCACCAGGTTCATACCTGCAAAGGTACCGATAGCTATGTTATTGGCCGATTCATATCCTTCTTCACCGCCTGCCATAAAGCCAAGGAAGATATTATTACCTGCTAAACCTTCTCCCCTGGATCCCCTTATCTCAACATATTTGTCGTTAATACCCTTTGAGCGGTCAAAACCGCCTATTGCAAAACCTCCTTTAGGGCCTTTCTCAATTGTCTCATTGAAGTACAGGCGCATGCTGTCAGGACTTATACTGAGGTAGGGCTGGGTAGGGGCTTTGTTGAGGTCAAAACCGCCAATTGCAAAGCCGCCCTTTGGTCCTTTTCCCTGGTCATCCAGCACTTTAACATCAATAGAGCCATCATTAAAAATGGTAAATACAGGTACCCCCTCATTATTTATTACCCTGAATACCGGATCGGTGAGAGCCAGTTCCCTGTTTGCAACAACGGTAAGCATTTGTTTTTCAACCTCGGATGTTCCTATGCCTACCTGTATGTCCTCAGCTACATTTACGATATTGCCTGACTGATCCCATTTCGAGTCATAGTAACCTTGGGTGGCATGATCGCCCCAGCTGTAGGCTGTGTTCCAGTTGGAGATGTTCAGAGCAGGTTTATTCGTAAGATCGTTATAGTTACCACTGAACACATTACCTGCCTGGTCGGCATAGATGGCGTAGGGTACGCTCACAAGCTGCACGGGATCCATATCCTTACCGTCGATATTGATATTAAGGTAGTAGGGTGAATTTGACCAGTCAATAGCGGAAAAGTCATCCGTGGTCGATCCATTACCGAGAAATACATTGATCAGTCCGAAAGCATTGGTGGTAACGCTGTGTGTCTCACTGTAAACCTGTGTGCCCGATGCACTGCCCTGGTTAACAGTTATTATAATGCTGACTTCTGTATCAACTATTGGATTATTGCTTACATCCCTTACGATAGCCTGGTAAGATACCAGCTGTGGTGATTGTGCCGGCAGAGTTAAAGAAAGAGTCACAAAAAATACTGCAACTATTGTTTTTGGTTTAAAATACAGTTGTTTCATTGTATTAAGGGTTTAATAATTCTCAAGTGATTCTTAAGCTTAGGTTTTAAAAAATAAGAAAAAAGTTCCACAAGTAAAAATAATCAGAGTATAAAACCACCATTTAATTGACAGATGTCATATTTGGTTTGATGAATTGTTTATATTCTTAAACCAGTTAAAGCGGCTGATTGTTCAGATATGATTTCTGCTATATGGGATTATCTATTTATTCTCTATTTGAGCACTCAATTCTTCGATGCGTTTTTCAAGCTCATAAATCCTGGAAAGCTCGGCTTTCAGATTATCATTTTCTTTCTTCAGTTCCTTCATGGCTTCAACCAGAAGGGCAGTTATCGGGGCATAACTGATTGAATAATAATCACCTCCTTTTGTGACAAGTTCTGGTATTACCTCCAGTGCTTCCTGGGCTATCAGGCCCAGACTGCTTTTCCCCCTGTTTATTTCACCATCATTCCAGTCAAATTTTACTCCCCTCAGTTGAAGAACTTTCATAAGAGGATTACTAATCGTTACAATATTTTTCTTAAGTCTGACATCTGATTTTGTTATAACATTGGCAGCCTGGATATTACCTGCCACATTTAGGTCTATTCCGGCTTCAGGTGCAGTATTAATACCAGTGCGTGCATTGATTCTGAATTCATTTAGTCCCATATCTCCATGTATGAATGAATTGGTAATTGGCCAGTTGATCTGGTTATCAATTATCAGTTGTCCATCAGCTGTTCCAAGAGTTGAAGGACTGTTTCCAAGGAAGATGTTATCGGAACCTGAATTGGGCCCATGGTTTTTTCCGATAATAATGTTATTTGACCCTGATGTTACCATTCCTGTTTCATTTCCTATGTATACGTTTTCACTACCGGTAGTATTTGCTGAACCGGCAGATTTGCCAATAAAAACATTGCCATCAGCAGTAGTATTGGATCCGGCACTTGAGCCGATAATAACATTTTGATTTGCTGATCCGAGCAGTAACCCGGCAAAGGATCCGACTACTGTGTTCTGATCACCGTCAGAAAGGTTTTGGCCTGCCTTGTTTCCCACTGTTACATTTGAGAAACCATTTGAACTGTAGCGTCCTGCCTCATCACCGATAAAAATATTATACTGGCCATGTCCTTCAGATCCACTTTCATATCCAATATAGATATTATTGTATCCCGCAGTATTATTCCTGCCTGCTCCCGTACCAATAAACACATTCTGGAAAACTGTTGCAGTCATTCCTGCTTCTTCTCCGATAAATACATTATTTGCAGAACCAGTACCGAGATTTAAACCTGCGTTATTGCCTATTGCAACATTACTGGTACTTGCATATCCGTCTTCTCCGCCTGCATACTGCCCGAGGAAAACACTATTACCTGCACCAGAGCGGTCGCCTCTTACTTCTACATATTTGTCGAGTGATCCTTTGGTAGTATTGAAGCCTCCGATAGCAAATCCGCCTTTAGGGCCTTTAGCAGGATCTTCATTAAAATAGAGCCTTGTACTGTCGGGGTCTATACTGAGATAAGGTTGTTTCAGTCCCTTTGTAGCGTCAAAGCCTCCAATGGCAAAACCTCCTTTTGGTCCTTTTGCCGGTG
>CAZGUR010000095.1:0-9567 GCA_964529295.1 uncultured Rikenellaceae bacterium
GGGCTTACCCGGGCAGACCGGAATTTAAAGTTCAAACAGCAAATACCTTAATTAGTTCTATGATTTTTTTCGCAACAACTATTTTTACAGTTATTCATGGTGCTATACTGGCATTCATATTATCATTGCGAAGAAAAGGGATTATTACAGCCAACAGATGGCTGGCTTTGTTTTTAGTGGCATGTATGTTAAGTGTTTTAAGTGTTTATATTCAATATGCCAAATATCATCTGTCATTTCCTCATATCTTTATCATTTCAACCGTTGCCGTTTTCTTATTAGGGCCAGCCTTGTATTTCTATGTTTTGTTTTTAACGTCTATTCATAGAAAATCCCGATGGACGGATGCTTTACATTTCATCCCTTTTTTATTGTATTTAATACTGCTTCTCATCTTGATAAGTTCATCAGACACTGATACCTTGGCCGGCTTTTTGAAAGAAATGGATGCTGCTGTTCTTGAAGGTGCAAGATTTGGCCTGCTGCCATCTTTAAAGCTGTTGCATTTAATTGTCTATACAATGTTAATGCTGAATATTTTAAGAAAGCACTCCAGTCGTATCAAAAGCAACTTTTCCAATCTTGACCAGATTAATTTACGCTGGTTGCGCTACTTTGTGGGGATTTTTATTTGTATGCAGATAGTAAGCTTTTTTTTACCGTTTATTCTTAAAGAACCTGGTGCTTATGAGATCTGGAAAAAGAGTGATGTTGTTTTTGCATATTTTATGGCTTTCTTTATTCTGTTTGCGGGATATGCCGGACTTATTCAACCGGAGATCTTTACAGGCAATGTAGTTCATAAATGGGTTGAACCTGTTGAAGAATCAAAGAATAATGTATTCCCTTTAGAGGGACATGACATAGAACTTCATAAAAAACTAAAAGATGTAATGAGAAGGGATAAACTATATCTTGATAATGATTTAACCCTTGCAAAACTGTCGGATGCTGTAGGCATCACTCCACACCAGTTATCAAAACTAATAAATACAGCAGAGAACAAGAACTTTTTCAGGTTTATAAACAAGTATCGTATTGATGAAGCCATGCGTCTGCTTTCCAACAAAGAATATAATAATAAGTATACAATATTGCAGGTAGCTTTCGATTCGGGTTTTAATAACAAGAACTCTTTCAATAAAGCATTCAAGGAAACTACAGGTATAACACCTTATGAATTCAGGAGCAGGCAACAGAAATAATTTCCTGTGCAATCAACAAAACTACCTTAGTCGTTTCTAATCTTACAAGTCATTCTTTTTCAGTTCCATATTTTTTGTCACTCTTTATAAAAATGGGCGATTCTGCTTATGCATGAATATATTTTTGTCTTGATTTATTCAACTGTTAAATACACAACATTATGGCGACAAATAAATTAAGAGAAGAAAATGTAAAAAAGTTTACAACAAGAAAGGATCGTATTTCAGCAGTTCTCGAAATTTGCGGGGTTTATATGGCAGGATTGCTGATTGCATATATTCTCATCCGGCTATCGGGAATTGAGATTTCTAATCCCTTAGAGGTTTTGGCAGAAAATCCGGATGCAGATATGTTAAAGATGTCTGTTAATATGGCTTTGCTTTTATTATTTCAATATGGAGGCATTATGCTTATAGCCTTTGTTATCGGTTGGTGGCATAGAAGGAGAAAGTTATCAGCTTATGGATTTACCCTGGCAAATAAGCCTTTTATGCATCATCTATGGATTGGAATTGTGCTTTTTGCAGTTGCCGCCCTGCCATTCAGATTTCTAACCTTGATTGACCAGGTTATTCCGCTGGGAGCCAAAGCAACAACTCAGGAATTAGTATACTCACTTGATTGGAGTAGTTTCGGGTTCTGGGTGTTTATGGCTGTCGGAAGCTTTTTGCTTATCCCTATTGTTGAGGAGATTTTTTTCAGGGGCTATGTTCAGACACGGCTTGCTGAAGATTTTGATGCGCCCACAGCCATTATTATTGCAACACTGTTCTTCTCATTTGTTCATGGACAGTATTATCTGACAGTTTCTGCATGGACAGTGAGTACGTCAATAGCTTTATTGTTCTCATCATTTGTCTGGGCTTATGTTTTTTACCGGACTAAATCACTTATATCTCCTGTTGTGGCACATGCCCTGATTAATTTTCCGGTGCGTGGCATTGCTGATTTTGTATTGCCGGTATTGATGTTTGCAATTATATTAGTATATCGGAAGAAGATTATTGAGTATTTTCATGCTTTCAGGAATCTGTTCAAATCTGAGATTTTTTCAAAAACTGCAACAGCTGTGATTGGTATATTGGTCAGCTTATTTGCAATATTGATAGTTTTAGCGCAGGATATTGCTTTGTTGCTTGGATTGATAGCTTTGATTGTTGCAATTATTATGGAATTTATTGAAAAGCGTAACATTGAAAAGAACAGGACCTGATGGTGCCAGGCAGGGTGAATCTGGTTTAATCTAAAAACGCACTGTCTCTGAAGGTGGTAATGTTCTTCCGGCTTTGCCTATATTTGTAGTATGAGTAAGTATAAGAAGCTTTCGCCTGTTATTTATAAATGTGATTATCACATTGTCTGGGTGCCCAAATACCGGTTTCGGATATTGACAGCTCAGGTTAAATCCTTGATTGAAAAAGATATTAGGCTTTTGTACGAGTGGAAGAAATGAGAGCGATGAAGAAAGTAATCAGGAAGATAATAGTTTTTATCCTGCTCATACCCTTATACATTTATAAGTGGTTTATATCGCCCCTTACAGGTCCTTCATGCAGGCATACTCCCACCTGTTCACAATATGCTGTGGATGCACTTAAAAAACATGGTCCGCTGAAAGGATTTATGATGGCCGGTAACCGCTTCAGCCGCTGCAGGCCCGGTGGCACGCATGGTTACGATCCCGTTCCGGGTATATGGGTTAAAAGGTACAGGCCATGGAAAACATACACGGGCAGGTGGCCCCGGGACAACAGGTTAAAGCATTAATCTCTTATAGCCGGAACGGCTTACCGGCAGGCGTTTATCGTCTTTCATAATGGCAATATGAGTGTCTTTGCCATATGGCTCAACACGGCTGATCTGCTCAATTGCCACAATATAAGAGCGGTGTATACGTACAAATTCCTTTGAGGGCAGCTGCTTTTCATAATATTTCATCGTCTGCTGTTTAAGGGCTTTACCGCCGGCATGGTATATCATTACATAATCATCCTCCGCCTGTATATACTTTATATCACTCACTGATATAAAGCTGATGGCTGACCCTTTTCTGATAATGATCCTGCGCAGAGGGGCAGATCCTTCCACGGTGCCGGTGGTGAGACCACTGATACCACCACCGCCTGTCTTATTACCTTTTCTTATCCTCTGTATGGCCTTATCAAGGGCTTCGTAAAAACGCTTCTCAGGGAAGGGTTTAAGAAGATAATCCACGGCATTGAGATCAAAGGCCTTAATGGCATATTCATCATAGGCGGTAGTAAAGATAATCTCGGGTTTTTCTTCAAGCACCTCCAGGAGCTCAAATCCCGTTATCCTGGGCATCTGGATATCGAGGAAAAGGAGATCGGGCTTCAGTTCCCTTATGGACAGCAGTCCGCAATAGCCGTCGGGACATTCTCCTGCCACCTCTACCGAGTCATGTTTATCAAGGTAATACCTTATAAGGCTCCTTGCCGGTTCCTCATCATCTATTATAAGTGCTTTTATCCGGTTTTTCTCGTTCATTTTTCGGTTTCTGTTTCTCCGGGTAAAAATAATTCAGCTGTAAATATACTTTTTTCTTTCTTTGTTTTCAGCCATGAATGCCTGCCATAATACAGCTGAAGCCTTCGCCTTATGTTTTCCAATCCTGTACCCGTACCGCCCGCCGGAATGCTTGCAGGATCGTAGTCATTGCTTATGCTTATCCTTATTCCACCGTTGAGGGCTTCTGCGCTTAGCTTTATGCTGACCGTATCCGTGCTTTCATATACACCGTGCTTAATGGCATTCTCATACAGGGGCTGAAGTATCATGTTTGGTATGGGGAACTTAAGGCATTCCGGGCTGACATTTTCCTCAAGGATCAGCCTTTCCCCGAAGCGCACCTTTTCTATGTCAAGGTAAAGCCTCAGGTGTCCCAGCTCCGTTTCAAGGCTTACGGTGCTGTCCTCTTTTTGTGAGAGGGCATACCTAATAAATTCGGATAATTTGATCACCATCTCCCTGGCCCGCCCGGCATCCGATACCGTAAGTGAGCTTATTGAGTTCAGACTGTTAAAAAGGAAATGAGGATTTATTTGTGAGCGAAGCATCATCAGCTCCGTTTCTTTCAGCATATTCTCCAGCTTTGCCTCCCTGATATTCCTTTTTGCAATATTATCCATGCTTATCAAAAGGTAATAGGTCAGTATTATCAGGGCGTACATGAAAGCACCGGACCCGATACGGTAGTATAATGACTTACTCCAGAACAACAGGTATTCAGTTTCGTCCTGCAATACCATAATCACCAGGTACCTGGTGATAACGATCCATAATGCCAGGACTATAATCGCTATGCCGAGGTGATTGAAAAAAGACATACGCAGGCTGCTGCCTCCCGCATTGAAAAAGTTGACGGGAAACCATAAGGCCATGGCCAGCAGTGCGAATATCACAGCTGAAAAAAAGCCGTCACTTAATGATGCCGTGATTCCTGTACCTGATGAAAAATATATCAGCAATGACTGACCCAGCCCTATGATAAGCCAGATCAGCCAGTAGACAATAAACCTGTCGCGTTTGCTGATTATGGGATGGATCATTATTGTCAGTAGCTTTTTATTTCACCACCACCAAAGACCACCGCTCCTTTTATCACCAGTGTTTTGGACATCTCAATAGTTGAGGCCGGTGCCTTACGCTGATCGGAGAATCCGCCCAGCACGGGAGTCACATCTATGATAACATTCCAGTCCGGGGGCACTATCAGTGACACCCCGCCAAAGACGCATGATATCTCCAGCTCGCTGGTGCCTGAGGCCAGCGCGGCCCTGGTAAGGTCAATCTCGCCGCCGCCGAATACGCATGTTATCTTTCCGCCCTTGAAGTTCTGGCTTAAAAGGCGCCTTTCACCCCCTCCGAATATATTTACCATATCAATGATATCATTGGAAGCCTCCCGGCCGCTTGTCCAGCTGTCCCTTTTCAGCCATCTGGCGTTGGTCAGGACAATGATCCCTATGATTATAAAGACAGCCGGCCAGAATAACCTGTAGGTTCTGAATGGCACGTGAAATAGTTCGGGGAGGATAAAAAATCCCCCGACAGCCATAACAATGAGACCCGGTGTCTTATTGCCGGTACTCAGTGTCATCACAAAGCCTATTGCAATAAGCAGCATCTGCCAGCTGAATATGATGCTTTCGAAATAGTGGGGCAGAAAGCCTGTGTTCCTTATCACAAGGACAAATCCAATGAGTATAAGCACCACGCCAACAGCTATCTTGCTTGTTGCTGAATGGCTGTGGTAGGGTCTGTCGTCTTTATTAAAATTCTCTTTCATGTCTTTTGTTTTCTTGGTTTTACTAATATATTGATTTATTATTAACGATATCGTCTGATAATACCTGATATGATCATCACCATTCCGGCCAGGATGATTGCTGCAGGCCAGTATAGCTTTTCCACCAGTTCCGGCAACTCATAATCAATGCGGGGGAACAGGAAGTATCCTCCCACTGCAACTATTATTATACCGGCCGTAGCATCACCGTTAAAAAAGGATACCACGCCTATAAAAATAACCAGCACGGGCCACACAAAATAATCGTGGGTGCTGCCCAGACTGAGTACATCCATCATTACCAGTCCAAGGAAGACTCCCAGTATTACCAGGAATACCCCTATGCTCCGTCCGTGATTATGCTTTTTGTTGTTCATGGCTTTTTAGTTTATCATTTTGTTCGTGAACCAGTTCTGCCTGCTTTCTCATTGCTCAGTATTATCTTTTTACCGGAGACAGCTTTGCTTAATTCCTGGCTGCTCCGCATATCGATTATGATAATTTTGCAAATCAAAAATACCTGGAATAACAGTTTGGTTCTAAATACAATCGGCAAATGGTATTTTTTTGCCGGTAAATGGCGCTAAATTGCTTATTTTCCTACTTTTTTGCCGATTAGCTTTAATTATTGGATAAGCTTTTTTATTTTTGCACACCAATTTTAGATCATCATGCGGGGTTTTTACAGTATACCATTGACGGGACTGAAGGAGGGGAGTCATTCATTTGATTTTAAAATCGGGAGCGATTTTTTTAATTCACATGAAGAGTCGGTAATACAGGAAGCAGCATTGAAAGCTGTTATTGACCTTGTCAGGCGCTCTGCGCATATGGAGATGCGCATTAAGCTGCTTGGTACGGTAGAGCTTATCTGCGACAGGTGTCTGGAGATGTATACCCAGGAGATGCATACTGATGACCGTATACTGATAAAGTTTGGAGAGCAGTGGGAAGAGGTTGATGACGAGGTGATAATGGTACCATATGGGGAAAATGCTTTTGAACTGGACCATCTTTTTTATGAGTTTGCCCACCTGGGTCTTCCTCTGAAAAAAATACACCCTGATGATGAGAACGGCGACAGCACATGCGATCCGGATATGCTTGACATGCTGGATCAGCATATTATAAATGATGACAAAAAGACAGATCCACGCTGGGTAGAACTGGAGAAACTGAAAAATAATAATAACTTGAAAAACAGATAGAAATGGCACATCCTAAAAGAAAGACTTCAAAGACAAGAAGGGATAAGCGCAGAACACATTATAAAGCCACGGCACCAACACTGTCAACATGCTCAAACTGCGGCGCTTCGGTAAAGTTGCACAGGGTATGTCCGGAGTGCGGACATTACCGTGGTAAGCTGGCTGTAGAGAAAGAAGTATCGGCTAAATAAATACATCCATGAAGATCGGGCTCGATGTAATGGGCGGAGATTATGCACCCGGGGCAATCCTTGAAGGTGCATTTGATGCTTTAAGGCACCTTCTGCCGGGAGAAAGAATAGTATTGATTGGTGATGAGAAGGTAATACGGGAAAGGTCCGGTAAAGAAAATATTGATCTCTCTGATTTTGATATAGTGCCCTCTGAAGAGGTTATTGAGATGGGCGAACACCCCGCCAGATCTTTTTCACAGAAAAGTAATTCAAGTATAGCCGTCGGGTACAGGTTGTTGAAAGCAGGTGATATTGACGGTTTTGCCAGTGCCGGTAATACAGGGGCCATGCTGGTTGGCGCCAGTTATACCGTGAATGTTATCCCGGGCGTGTTCCGTCCGGCCCTGGCAATAGCACTGCCGGCAGCAGGAGGCAAACGATCGGTATTGCTGGATGTGGGTCTTAATCCCGATTGCAAACCCGATGTATTGCTGCAATACGCCAAGCTTGGCAGCCTCTATGCCAGGTATGTGCTGGATATCGCCAATCCCACGGTTGGTTTGCTCAATATTGGCGAGGAAGAAACGAAGGGGACAGTGGCTGTAAGAGGGGCCTATGAGCTGCTGAAAGATAACCCTATGGTTAATTTTAAAGGTAATATAGAAGGCAACAGGCTTTTTACCGATGATATGACTGATGTTATTGTTTGTGATGGCTTTGTGGGTAATGTTATTATTAAGCAGGGTGAAGCTTTTTATTCAATATACAAGGAGAGAAATATTGAAAAAGACGAGTTTTTTGAAAGGCTGAATTTTGAGAATTTCGGTGGCACGCCGGTTGTCGGCATCAATGCCAATGTTGTAATTGGTCATGGCATATCACGCAGAAAAGCTGTTATGAACATGATCCTGCAAACAAGAGATGTGGTAAACGCTGATCTTGCAAACAAAATCACTGAAGAAATTTAATATGGAAAAAATTAGAGCTGCAATAACCGGGGTCCACGCATGGTTCCCGGAGTACAGGCTCACAAACGATGAGCTGGCAACAATGGTTGATACCTCTGATGAATGGATTATGCAGAGAGTGGGGATCAAAGAGAGAAGGATACTCAAAGGGAAAAAGCAGGGTACATCTGTGATGGGTGCCGAGGCCGTGAGAGGCTTGCTGGAAAAGACAGGCACTGACCCGGCAGATGTGGACCTGATAATATGTGCAACAGTAACACCGGACATGATATTCCCGGCTACAGCAAATATAATATCTGATAAGGTAGGGATTAAGAATGCCTTCGGCTTTGACCTTAATGCTGCCTGCTCAGGTTTTATTTTTGCGCTGCAGACGGCAGCCTCATACGTGGAGTCAGGACGCTATAAAAAGGTTGTGCTGGTAGGTGCAGATAAAATGTCCTCCATAACCGATTATACTGATCGTACAACATGCCCCCTTTTCGGTGATGCCGCTGGCGCAGTGCTTCTTGAACCCACCACCGGCGATACAGGTATTATTGACCATATTTTACGCAGCGACGGCTCGGGAAGGCATTACCTGCATATGAAAGCCGGAGGATCGGAAAAACCTGCAAGTCATGAGACTGTTGATGCAAAAGAACATTATGTGTTCCAGGAAGGACAGACAGTGTTTAAGTTTGCTGTCTCGAAGATGGCCGATGTATCAGTGGAAGTGATGAAAAGGAATGGGCTCAGCTCGGAAGATATTGCATGGCTGGTGCCACACCAGGCCAATATGAGGATTATTGATGCCACGGGAAGAAGAATGGGGCTCGATCCCTCGCAGATAATGATAAATATCGAAAAATTCGGCAACACAACCGCTGCTACCATACCCTTATGCCTCTGGGAATATGAAGACAGGATGAAAAAGGGAGATAATATTATACTGGCTGCTTTTGGCGGTGGCTTTACATGGGGCTCAGTATATGTTAAATGGGCATATGATACTAAAAAGAAGGATTAGTATTAGTTTTGACACAATACTTATTAACTTTGTAAGTTATCTTTTTAAACTAATTATTTGAGTCATGGCAAAGGCTAATGAAACGGAGAATTCAAACATCAACCTGATAAGCAACGGAACAGAAATAACAGGTGATATTAAATCACAGGGTGATATAAGGGTAGATGGTGTGCTGATCGGGAACCTTTCGACCAAGGGTAAGGTGGTGATTGGCAACACAGGTAAGGTAAAAGGAGAAGTCTTGTGCAAAAATTCCGAAGTGTCGGGAGAGGTGCATGGCAAGATCAATGTAAGTCAGCTGCTTACTCTCAAAATATCATCCCGTATAAATGGTGATATTATTACCGAAAAATTATCAATCGAACCCGGGGCCAGATTTACCGGTAACTGTAATATGAGTGATGATGGGCAGGAAACACCAGGAAGCGGAGGAAAACCGGAAGCCGCAAACAGGGAAGCCGCAAACAGGGAAGCCGCCAAAGAAGGATAGTGATCTGAAGTCATATGCAAGGTATTCAGGCATAGCTTTTCAGATGATCATTATTATAGGGGTGATGACGTTTGCCGGTGTTAAACTTGATGAGCGCAGAGGAGGCGAAACGCCTGTATTTACTATTATACTTTCCCTGCTTGGTGTATTTGCTGCACTGTATACAACACTGAAAGATTTTATCGGGAAAAAATAGGCTGATGG
>CAZGUR010000095.1:9577-11131 GCA_964529295.1 uncultured Rikenellaceae bacterium
GTACAAGCATTAACAAGACGTATGAAAAGTTCTGTACGAATATTTATTTACCTTTTGTTCTATTCTTTACTTGTCTTTGTCTTATCGCTTGCAGCCATACATGTTTTTAAGACTGGCCTGGCTTTCAGAGACCTTTTGCTACCCGGTTTTATTTTCCCCGTAATTATTGCAGTATCTTTCATTGTTTTTATTGCAGGGAGGAAGAAAACGACTGAAAGACAACCGGTATTCACAATGGCGGCAGTAGGAACCAAGTTCGTTCTATCAAGCGTGTTTGCCCTTACCTATTTTATAATCCTGAAAAGAACCGGTTCGGAGTATATAATATTGTTTTTTTTGCTATATTTAGCATTCACTGTTTATCTCCTTAAGGTTATACTTAAGGTCTTGAAAGTTAAATCTTTAAAATGAGCAAAGATTGAGAATAAGGAGCATTTTTCTGATATTATTAATCTTTTATGGTTTTACAGTAAATTCTTATGCCTGGATTGCCGGTGAGGGGATTATAGCTGATGATAATACAGTAGCCCCGTCTGCATCAATGCCTGATGAAGGCGGAGATAATGAAAAGGACTTTAATGCACGGGAATTTATCTTTGACCACATAAGCGACTCCCATGAGTGGCATATATTGACAACCCCGGATGGACACCATGTGAGCCTCTATCTTCCGGTTATAGTGTACAGCAAAACAAAAGGACTCAATATCTTTTCTTCCAGGCACTTTTCTCATGGTCACAGCTACAAGGGCTTTAAGATAATGGATGAAGGGGAGATGGAGGGAAGAATAGTGGAAACAGATGAGGAAGGCGTGGTGAATAGGGAATACCTGCCCCTGGACCTGTCCGTGACAAAAAATGTTGCCGCCATGTTTATGGCCTCCCTTATCCTGTTATGGATTTTTATATCCCTTGCAAGATCATACAGGAAAACGGGAATAAGCGCCCCTACGAGGAAGCAGGGATTTCTTGAGCCGCTGGTGCTTTTTATCAGGGATGATATAGCCAAACCCAATATTGGTCAGGGTAAGCATACACGTTTTTTACCTTATTTATTGACAGTGTTTTTTTTCATACTGATAAATAATCTTCTGGGCCTGGTGCCCATTATCCCGGGAGGAGCTAATGTTACTGGTAACATAGCTGTTACATTTACCCTGGCTGCTTTTACTATGGTAATAACAAATGTAAGCGGAAGCAAAGCTTACTGGCAACATATTTTTAACACGCCGGGAGTGCCCTGGTGGCTTAAGGTGCCGGTACCTATAATGCCTGTCATTGAACTGATAGGAATTATTGTAAAACCCTTTGCACTTATGATTCGTCTTTTTGCCAATATAACGGCAGGGCATATCATAGTGCTGAGCCTTGTTGCCCTGATATTTATCTTCAGGTCGCTGACAATGGCCCCGATATCACTGTTGATGGGTTTATTTATGGATTGCCTTGAAATACTGGTTGCATTTATACAGGCATATGTATTCACATTATTATCGGCCCTGTTTATTGGCCTGGCCGTAGAAGAACATCATTAATATTTTTTAAACTAAAATCA
>CAZGUR010000096.1:0-1590 GCA_964529295.1 uncultured Rikenellaceae bacterium
TAAGAAAATGAGAGATCCTGTTTTTCATTTAATTTATAAGCAATCTCAGCACCTGGCAGAAATGAAAACTCAAACGGATTCATATCAGTTTCACGGGCTGATTTTGAATAATCCAAACGGAGCCCTGCTTTGATTTCAAAATCCCGGAAGTACATCCTGAATGAACCATATGCGGCAAACAGGTTCTCTTTATAGGAATACCGGTCGGTCATCCTGTCACTCAACAGTCTGAACTCTGACTTGAAACCGGTGTAGAATGAAATATCTTCTGAAACAGGATTTGAATAATCTGCTTTTATGCTTCCGGAATACTGCGCCGGTCTGACTTCAGTAAGATGATCAAACAACATACCATCCGGATCAATTCCTGTATAACTCGTCCTGTTTATCCCCCTGTAATCCATAAAACTGGCATCAATTACTATTTTATGTTCATGATCACCGAAGTTATGCTTATAGTATAAGGAATAAAATGCAGTATGATTTTTGTCTGTTTCTTCTTTTAAAGCTAACCATTTACTCTCCTCCGCTTCAGCATTTCCTGTAAGCACTTCATAATCTCCGTCAAACTCAGTGGAGAAGGGCTGGTAATAGAAAAAGATGCCCAGCCTGTCTTTCTCCCCGGCCAATAAATCCATTCCCAGCTGAAAACGATGAGACCAGCTTTTCTGCCTTACATACTGGTCGGAAAAAATCTCTTCATCCCTTCCATCAACAAATATTTCACGATGAATACTCTCATTAATATCGAAGTAGCTCAAGTCACTGTTATAAGAAGAATATATATTTAATCCTTTATGGTTATAGTTAAGGCTTGCCGAGGGGCTTACATAAATATTTGATTCAGAGCCTGGTATTTCTGCAAAAACGTGACCGCTGAATCCGCTGTTCCTGTCTTTTTTTAATATTATATTGATAAGCCCCCTGCTATCTGCATCGTACTCTGCACCTGGACTGGCAAGAAGCTCAACCTTGTCTATCTGCCTGCTGTCAAGCTGGTTTAAAAAATCCTTATCCCTCTCATGCCCGTTTACCATAAGAGTTATATCCTTATTCCCTTCAAAAGATATATTCTGCATAAGGTCAACCTGCACACCGGGCAGGTGTTTAATGATATCCATACCGGTATCTGATAATTCCAGTAACTTATTATTTACAAAATACACCAGCTTACCATTACTCTTCTGAGCTTTAACCCTTTCATAGACTACTTTCGCTTCTCCAACACCAATGGCTTTTTGCTCCAGAAATACAGTGTCAAGTTTCACTCCCTGCGACCTTGCTATGGATAATACTTTACTCTTCTCACCATATCCCACGTAACTTATGATTAACCTGTATATACCCGGTCTTTCCACATCAATCTCAAATACACCCTTCTCAGTAGTGTTGACACCGCCAATAAGTGATGAGTCGCTTTCAGCATATAAAACAATATTAGCATAGGGTATGGGGTTTGCAGTTTCACCATCAGCTACAATTCCTTCAATAAACATTTTTTCCTGTCCATACATTGATATAATACCGGGCAATAATAATAACATTGTTAATACCTTTTTTGAGCTTTTGCTCAGCCAGTGAATTCGTTTC
>CAZGUR010000096.1:1600-11128 GCA_964529295.1 uncultured Rikenellaceae bacterium
ATCCTGTTTTTTTTTTAATTATTTTTATTTAATTACTCTTCAAAGTGAAGGATTATGAATACAGCATACAAGAAACAGGGATATATAGCAAGAATTTGTTGTCACCTGTAAAGCGCAGGCATACAAGCCCCTGTAATGTGTTACGAAATCCAATTTTCTGTTATGGGAGGCAAAGTGCTTAACCCAGGAATCTTCTGAGCTGTTGATCAAATTCCCTGATCTTCTGCCGTGAAACAGGGACCTTTTGATTTGTCCCTTCCATAGTCAATTTATAGCCCAGAGCATTACCCTGTTTTTTGCTTACTCTCTTAAGATTCACGATAAAAGCACGGTGTGTTCTTATAAAAAAACTGATCTCCGCCAGTTGATCTTCTATATTACTTATCGAATTACGGATTGTCATTTTTGTTATTCCCTTATCCAGATCAAGGTAAAAATCTGTGTAATTACCGTCAGATGAAATATAAATTAACTGTCCGGGCAAAAAGCTAAGTTCTTCTTTCTTTAGTTTTGACTTAATACGAATCAATTCCTCTGAAGACTCCTGCCGGGGAATGACAGTATTAATATCCTGCTCGATCCAGTCGCCACGAGGCAAGAGATACCTGAAATTCAGAAGACTGATCAGTAATAATGGTATTATACCGATCAAAAAAGAATTTTTGCAGGAGTCTAAGAATGTGTGCATGTTCCATCTCTGAGCCGGAGATTCAATAAGGAAACCCGTCAGATATATTGCAACACCCATTCCAAGAAGTATTATCACAATTGCCAGTACTTCTTTAATGACTGTCCACTTTTCATTATCCGTGAAAAACCGGAAGAGATTAAGCAACTTTACAAGCAGGTAAACAAACAGGGCAGAAAAGAAACTATAAATGGCCATAGTAAAACTGTAACTCAAATCACCTGCCTGGTGGACCATAACAGGTCTGTAGAGTTCCAGGAATCCAAAGTTGGTGAGTGCCAGAACAACCATTCCTGCAAGTGGTTTCTTCATTATGTAATGCCGGGGATACCGCTTCTTAAGAATTGCAAGAAATTTCTCTAACATAGCTTCTTCTTTGGAATCTAGTGATTTTTCAGTCTTTTGATTTCATTTTTCAGGCTTTCTATTTCATCTCTCAGTTCCTTGATCCTGAACTCCCTTTCCACTGTTGCATCATGAAAGCGCTCAAGCTTCACAAGCTGGTCCTTCATCTCCCTGGTTTTTTCTTCCACCTCAGCCTCAAGGTTGTCTTTCAGCTTACGCAGCTCTTCCTCGGCTTCTACCTGCTCTGTAATAACTTCTGTATAAACAATAATACCTCCTATAGATCCATCCCTCTTATACCAGGGTCTGCATTCCCATCGTGTCCAATGCACCGATCCATCATCCCTTTTATAATCATCGCGGTCAGCACTCACCACCTCCCCCTTCAATACCCTCTGATGCACATCCCTCCATTTCTGAGGCAGGTCAGGGAAAACGTCATAATGATGCTTCCCAATTATATCCATGTCCCTTATGCCGTATTGCTCAAGGTATCGCTGACTTACATAAATATAGCGAAGGTCTGTATCATGCACAGCCACCGCGCTGTTGGTATGCTCTATTATATAGCGCAAAAGATCATGGAAATGAGACAGTCGGTCTTCTGCCTTCTTAAGTTTTTCCGGATCATCATGCCTGTCATTGCTCATAAGGCCTTTATTTTTATTCAATACTCGCGACCACAACTACTTTCGCTTCCTTAACTTCTTACTAAAGTTAAAGTTTTTTCGCCATAATAGCAGAGAATTATTCATACATGTCATCAATATCCGTATTGGATATTTCAATAAAGAGCTCAGCCATCCTTTTGCATACTGCCCGGTAGAAACCTTCACCCTTTTCACTGCTTGCACCTGCGGGATCACCTATACCGGTATCCTCACTCACCTGAGACCATCTCCTTTCTGTCCAGGCCCATCCACCGGAAAAAGCTGAGATCCTGTTTGTTTTCTCATTCCCTTTGCCCCATTTTTCCATAGGCAGGACAAGCTCAGGTCTGAGATATAAAAGCAGGCTTGTTTCCATTTCTCCGGCATGATCGCCCGGATTCTTAAAATAATTTTCAACATCCGGCATACGGAACCATTCGGCTATGCCAATGAGCATCTCAGGATACCTGAGCCCAAGTTCTCTTACAATGGGCTTGAAATCATTACCGCCGTGACTGTTCATTATCAGAAATTTATCCACACCCTGCCTGTTAAGGCCCTCAATAATATCATTCAGTATGGCGTATTGTGTTCCCGGATTCAGATTGATAGTAAGAAAAACATCCTTCTGTCCGGTGTTTACCCCAAAAGGGATTGTCGGAAGAACCATTACCCTGGCACCTTTATCCCAGGCTATGGCAGCAGACCCTGCAGCTATACTGTCTGATTCAATATTATCGGTGGAGTACGGTAAATGGTAATTATGAGCCTCAGTTGCTCCCCAGGGCAGCACCGCCAGATCAATGCAGGCATCCTTAAGCACTTCCCAGTTTGTTTCAGCTAAAATATATGGTCTCATTCCTTATCTTTTAATAATACAAACACCGGTGTAAGTGAAAAAAAATCATTCCGGAGAAATATAAAAATTTATCTGACAGGGTATCTTTTGATTCTTACCCTCATAAGCTCAGCAGGTATAAATATACCTAAAATATCCTTACCTCCGAATAGAAAAAGCTTCTCCCTTTTTACAGGCTTACAGCAAGATAAGACATATCTGCTTCCATAGCCGGACAAAGTAATTTTTTAACTTACGAAAATAATCACTTCCTTCCCTAGCTAAAACCATAAAACAGGGAATGCCCAGAAAGATAAATAAGGACCTTACCGGGGGAAACATAAAGAAACAGCTTATCACACTTACCTGGCCCATGCTATTCGGGATGATGGGAATGGTGATCTTTAACCTTGTGGACACATATTTTATAGGGAAGCTGGGAGTAAAACAGCTTGCGGCCATAGGCTTCAGCTTCCCGGTGATCATGTTTATCAACAGCTTATCGCGTGGAATAGGTATAGGGACAAGTTCCCTTATATCGAGGAACATTATCACAAAAAATCGAAGTGAGGTAAAGATAATGGCCAGCAGGTCAATATTGCTGGGCGTCATTGTGGTGCTTCTTTTCGTCCTGGCGGGTATATTAACAATACGGCCACTTTTTCATGCCCTGGGTGCCAGGGAAGAGATAATGGGATATATACATGATTATATGAGCATATGGTATTATGGGGTAGCTTTTGTTGTTATACCAACCATAGGCAATAACATTGTAAGGGCAACAGGAGACACCTTCCTGCCGGGTATGCTGATGGTATCTTCGGCCATAGTGAATATCATTCTTGATCCTCTCCTTATTTTCGGTTACGGCCCCTTCCCTGAAATGGGGATTAAGGGGGCTGCCCTTGCCACCGTGATAGCCAGGAGCACAGGACTGTTCTTTATACTGATAGTCCTGATCCGCAGGGAGAAGCTTCTTACCCTTAATTTCGGGAGGGTCAGGGATATCCTTATAACCTGGAAGAAGGTAATATATATTGCTGGCCCTGCAGCCCTTGGAATGCTTATCACACCAATCTCGATCGGCGTGATAACAAGGATAATTGCTTCTTTCGGTGAAGAAGCCGTAGCCGCTTTCGGCGTTGCCTCCAGGGTTGAGATGTTTGCCCTTATGGTTATTGCCTCACTGGGTTCAGTAATGGTCATCTTCATAGGGCAGAATATCAGTAAACATATGTTTTCACGTATATTCAAATCACTGAACTATGCCCTTGCCTTTTCAATGATATGGGGTGTAATAGTATTTATCGTTTTTTTGTTTTTCGCCCGGGATATAGCATCTGTCTTCACGAATGATATGGAGGTGGTGACCATTGCCCAAAAATACTTCTATATTGTGGGGGCCAGTTATGGGTTCCAGGGGCTTGTAATGCTTAGCACTGCAAGCTTTAATGGTATAAACAGACCCTATCCGGCAGCAATATTTTCCATTATAAGGATGCTTGTACTGTATGTACCACTGGCATGGGCAGGATCAAAGATATTTGGTATAGATGGTGTCTTCTGGGCAGGATTCACTGCTAACCTGGCAGTCGGGATAATGGCTTTTGCCTTTTTGTTCAGGACAGTAAGGAGAATAAGGCAGAGCCAGGCTTAGCTATGACGAAGGTTGCGCATAAAACCCTTATAGCCTGTTCTCAGTACTGCACTGTCTTCAAAAACTGAATAGAACTCATCCCTGCTGATGCTTTTCCACTGTTCGCTTGTATAGCTCTTTATTCCCGGCAGGGGCTCAAATTCCTTTATCTTTGTTTCGGGTGCTTTCCTGTTCCACGGGCACACCTCCTGGCATATATCACAGCCAAAAACCCTTCTGCCGGCCTTCTCCCCGTAACCAGGCGGCATATCGCCCTTATATTCTATGCTAAGGTAGGAAATGCATTTATTTGAATCAATGGTCCTGTCATCCTTAATTGCAGACATAGGACAGGCATCAATACACTTGCGACAGCTTCCGCAATAATCCTTATTTTCAGCACTGTCATAATCCAGCTCTGCATCGCTTATTATCAACCCGAGGAAAAAATATGAACCCAGCTTTTTATTTATCAGCATACTGTTTTTGCCGGCCCATCCCAGTCCTGCCTCAACAGCCCAGGCCCTCTCCAGTACCGGTGCCGTATCAACAAATACCCTTCCTCTTGTATCAGGACGGCTCTCCTTAATATAAGCCAGTAACTCATACAGGCTGTCTTTGAGAACCTTATGATAATCCCATCCCAGGGCATACCTGGAAAAGACAGGCTGATTCTTTTCCGGCTCATAACTGCTGTAATAATTCATCCCGGTAACGATAACAGAGCGTGCATTATCAACCAGCAGGCTGGGGTCAATCCTTTTTTCGACATTGCGGTTCATATATGCCATCTCTCCATGATGACCACACTCAATCCATTCCTTTAACCTCTTGCCGTGATCATCAAGCGAGCGGACCGGAGCTATACCACATAGATCAAAGCCAAGATCCTTTGCCTTTTTCTTAATTGCATTATGCATATCACTAGAGGAATCCCAGTTCAAGCTTTGCCTCGTCGGTCATCATGTCCCGGTCCCAGGGCGGATCAAAGGTAAGCTCGAGATTACAGTCTTTCACCCCTTTGGTGCCTGCCACCTTATACTTAACCTCCTCCACTATCATGTCTGCCATGGGGCAGTTGGGGGCCGTAAGTGTCATGGTAATATTAGCCACCTGTTCATCATCCAGGCTTATCTCATATATAAGACCAAGGTCATATATATTAACGGGGATCTCAGGATCATAAACTGATTTCAGCACGGATATGATCCTTGATTCTGTTTCCATGTATTCATTATTTTCCATACTTCCCTATTTTTTCTGTTTTGACTTAAGGGCTATAGCATACAGTTTCATCTGCTTAACCATTGAAAGCAGGCCGTTTGACCTGGTAGGCGAAAGATTCTGACTGAGACCCACCCTGTCAATAAAGTACAGGTCTGCATTAATTATCTCATCCGGGGTGCGTCCCGACAGCACCCTGATCAGCAATGCTGCTATTCCCTTTGTTATGATCGCATCGCTGTCGGCCTTAAAATATATCTTACCATCAATAAACTCAGGGTAGAGCCATACTTTTGACTGGCACCCTTCAATAAGGTAATCATTATGCTTAAGTTTTTCATCAAGCAGGGGCAATCCCTTACCCTCTTCGATAAGGTTATCATACTTATCCATCCAGTCATCAAATAATGAAAACTCATCTATGATGGACTCCTGCACCTGTTCTATGGTCATAACATTGTTCATCATAACATCATTGTCTTAACTTTTTTTATGCCTTCAATAAGAATATCCACTTCCTCTGTGGTGTTATAAAAGCACATTGACGCACGTATTGTGCCGTCTATATCAAACCTGTTCATCAGGGGCTGCGCGCAGTGTGATCCTGTCCTTACTGCCACCCCCATCTTGTCCAGTATCATACCGGCATCATACTGGTGCACATTATCTATCAGGAACGACAGTATTGATATCTTATCCCTGGTATTTCCATACAGGCTTATCCCTTCCACCTCTCTGATTCTTTTATTGGCGTAAGCTGTCAGTTCTGTCTCCTGCCTGATTATATCCTCCATGCCAAGGGTCTCAATATAATCAAGGGCTTCGGCCAGGCCTATTGCACCCACAAAGTTAGTGGTTCCGGCCTCAAACTTAAAAGGGAGCTGATTATATGTGGTTTTGTCGAAAGTGACACGATCAACCATATCGCCCCCGCCCTGCCAGGGGGGCATCTCTTCAAGCCATTTTTCTTTTCCATACAGCACCCCGATACCGGTAGGGCCATAGACCTTATGTCCTGAAAAAGCATAAAAATCACAATCCAGCTCCTGCACATCAACATGTCCGTGCTGTATGCCCTGGGCACCGTCAACCAGTACCGGTATATTATGCTGATGGGCCTTTCTTATTACCTCTTTAACCGGTACCATTACACCTGTTGCATTTGACACCTGCGTAATGGCAATTATCCTGGTTTTCGTGTTTATCAGCCCATCCAGTTCAGTTATACGCAGTGACCCGTCATCATTAAGGGGTATTATCCTCAGGCGGGCATTCTTGCGCTCACACATCATCTGCCAGGGAACAATATTGGCATGGTGTTCCATCTCCGATATAAGGACCTCATCACCCGCGGATATATATTTCTCACCGAAAGAGAAGGCAACAAGGTTTATCGAGGATGTTGTTCCGGCGGTAAAGATTATCTCCTCTTTTGAAGCTGCATTAATAAAACTCTTAACTTTTTCACGGGCAGCTTCATACTTTTCTGAGGATTTATCACTGAGGGCATGAACACCCCGGTGTATATTGCTGTAATAAACGCTGTAGGCCTCACTCACAGCCTTAATTACAGTTTCCGGCTTCTGAGTTGTAGCAGCATTGTCAAAATACACCAGCGGCTTCCCGTACACTTCTTCAGCCAGAACAGGAAAATCCGATCTTATCTTGTTTAAATCAATCACAATAATAATTATTTGTCACAATTAACCGTACAGCTTGCACACCTGCTCAGTTCACCCCTCAACCTCTGCAGCACCAGCTCATCAATCCTGTCGCGCAACACCTCTGTACTTATATGCTTAATAATCTCATGAGCAAAGCCGAACATAAGCATCAGTCTGGCTTCCTCTTTTGGTATTCCCCTTGACCGCAGGTAAAACATTGCCTCTTCATCGAGCTGCCCAACGGTGGCACCGTGACTGCATTTTACATCATCGGCATATATCTCAAGCTGTGGTTTACTTTCCATCCGTGCATCATCCGTAAGAAGTATACTGTTATTCTTCTGGTATGCCAGCGTCTTCTGCGCCCCTTCATTAACCAGTATACGGCCGTTAAAAGTGCCGGTGGCAGAGTCATCCAGAACACCCTTGAAAAGCTGGTTGCTTATACAGTTGGGAAAAGCATGTTCTATGCTTACAAAATTATCCACATGCTGCCATTTGTCACTCAGGTACAGTCCAAGTGCATTACATTCAGCTCCTTCCCCGTTAAGCCTGTGATATGTGCTGTTTCGTACCATGCCTCCATGCAGGGTTATATTATTTGATACAGCAAAACTGTTCCTTTCCTGATGTATAAAAGTATGGGTCAGCTTGGCAGCATTATTATGTTCATTCTGAACCCTCAGGATATCAAAATGTGCATTCTCCCCTACAAATACTTCTGTCACGGCATTGGTCAGGAATTTAAGAGGCGACAGTGCATGATCGCAAACTATCATAGGAAAATGTGCACCGGCTTCCACCACTATCAGGTTACGATGCTGCACAAAAGTATCCTTATCCGAATGAACAAGATTGATAATCTGTACAGGTTTTGTAAAGCTCACTCCTTCAGGCACATAAACAAATATACCATCCGAGGCCAGTGCCGTATTCAGTGGAATTAGTCCATCACTGCCGTTACGGGCATATTTACCGTAATGCTTTTTAACTATTTCAGGATATTTCTCCGCTGCCTCGGTCAGGCTGCCAACCCACACACCTTCAGGTAATCCGGCAGGCATCCCGTTATACCTTGGAGGAAAGCCGTTCAGCAGCACCAGGTTAAAACTGTCAAGATCCACCACCTCACACTCAAAATCCTCTGCAGCCTTAAAGTCCTCCTGCCTGGGAACAAAATATGAATTATAATCCTTATTGATCCAGGGATCAAGGTTGGTATACTTATAGGCCTCATTTTTGCGGCCCGGAACACCCAGCTCAACAAACTGTTTCATGGCATCTTCCCGGAAACTGTTTATTATGCCGGCCGAGTTCTCCTCTATACGCCGGCTGTTTGCCCTGTACAGGTCCGAGAATCTTTTTGTCGTCTCCTCTCTTCTATCCATAATTTTCTATATCTACATCCTTTTTTATCCAGTCATAACCCTGCTTTTCAAGCTCAAGGGCCAGTTCCTTACCACCTGTCTTAACTATTTTACCATCATATAAAACATGTACAACATCCGGTATTATATAGTCCAGAAGGCGCTGGTAATGGGTAATGACGATGGCAGCATTTTCGGGTGTCTTCAGCTCATTTATTCCGTTTGCCACCACCCTCAGCGCATCTATGTCGAGTCCCGAATCCGTCTCATCCAGAATTGCCAGCCTTGGCTCGAGCATAGCCATCTGGAATATCTCATTTCTCTTCTTCTCACCTCCTGAGAAGCCCTCATTGACTGACCTGTTTGTAAGAGCCGACTCAATTTTTACCAGTTCCTTCTTCTCCCTCATCAATTTAAGAAAATCTGAAGAAGGGAGGGGTTCCAGACCCCTGTGTTTCCTGTGCTCATTAAGGGCTGTCTTCATAAAATTAACCATGCTTACCCCCGGTATCTCTATAGGGTACTGGAAACCCAGGAATATACCTTCCTTAGCTCTTTCTTCAGCCTCCATCTCCAGCAGGTCCTTACCCATATATGTAACTTTTCCATCAGTCACCTCTCCGAAATCCTTACCTGCCAGCACAGCCGCAAGGGTGCTCTTACCGGACCCGTTAGGTCCCATAATGGCATGTATCTCTCCTTTATTAACATCCAGGGTAATACCTTTCAGTATCTCTTTTCCTTCTATCTCAACCTTCAGGTTTTCTATTTTTAACATATCTGATTATATTGTATTGTTCAATTTTTTTCTGTCGTTCTGCCGGCAGTGATACGCCTGCCTGCCGCAGAGAGTCATTTATCAGCCGTGCCGGTCTCTTTTTATCTGAGACCTTCACCGGCCATATATATATATGTCAGCCAACACTTCCTTCAAGACTTATCTGTAATAATTTCTGTGCTTCCACCGCAAACTCCATTGGCAGTTTATTCAGCACTTCCTTGGCATAACCATTCACTATCAAACCTATGGCGTCCTCCGTACTGATACCCCTCTGGTTACAATAAAAAATCTGGTCCTCACCTATCTTTGAGGTAGTGGCCTCGTGTTCCACAATA
>CAZGUR010000097.1:0-11112 GCA_964529295.1 uncultured Rikenellaceae bacterium
AAAAGCTGCAATCAGAACTGGATGAAATAAAGTATAAGTATAGCTTGCTGGATAAGGATTTTGACCGCATAGGCAAAGAACTGGCTGAAGTTGTTTCTGTGGAGGACAATGTTTACAGGCCTGTTTTTAATATGGAAAAGATATCTCCTTCATTCAGGCAGTCTGGTTTTGGTGGTACACGCAAATATACAGAGCTTGAAGGATATGAAAACTCGGGTATTATGGTATACGCCACAAGGAATGTTGATGAACTTTTGCGTAAAATATATATACAGTCAAGATCATTCGATGAGATTATTCCTGTTGCCTCTGTATGGAAAGACAGTATTGCTCATATCCCTTTTGTACGCCCTGTAAATGTTAATATTCCACTGGGTGATGGTCTGAAATACAGGGAAAAACATCCCGTACTGGGAAGCCCGCAATGGCATTATGGCCAGGATTTTACTGCTCCCTCGGGAACAGAGGTGTTTGCTACCGGCGACGGGGTGGTCAGAAGGGCAGGATGGAGTCCATATGGCTTCGGTAATATGGTGGAGGTAGATCATGGTTACGGCTTTAAAACTATTTATGGTCACCTGAGTGCCGTAAAGGTAGGCAGGGGACAGGAAATCAAACGCGGGGAACTGCTCGGTCTGTCAGGCAGCACAGGTATTTCTTCAGGACCGCATCTTCATTATGAGATACATTATAACGGAAGGGTGCAGAATCCCCTTTACTTCTTCGATGATGACCTTACTATGGAAGAGTATAATAGGATGATAGACACTTTTCATGAGAGCTCTGTTAACTGAGAAAACGCCCCTTATTATTTGTTAAATTGTTGATAATTATATCACAGCCGGCTTTTATAAGAAATTATTTTTAATATATTTATGCTATCTTTGCACAATATTTTTGAATATGGCAAAAACAAAATATAAATATAATCCGGAATCACTATCCTTTGAAAAGGTGAAAAGGACATCTGGCGAGAGGTTCCTGAGGTTTATGGCATATTTTACAGGATCACTTATCCTTGCTGTACTCTATGGTGCTTTGTTTACCTATCTTTTTGACTCCCCAAAAGAAAAGGTCCTGAAAAGAGAAAATGCCCAGATGAGGCTGCAGTATGAGATTTTAAGCAGGGACCTGGAAAAGGTTGAAAAGGTACTGGCTCATTTGCAGGAAACAGATGATAACCTCTACCGTACTGTTTTTGAGGCCGAGCCTATACCAACATCATTGCGTGAAGGCGGTATCGGAGGTGTTAACAGGTATGAAGAGCTTGAGGGCTATGATAATTCACGTATAGTTATTGAAACGGCAGTGAGGCTCGACCGTATCAAGAAGAAAACCTATGTGCAGTCCAGGTCATTTGATGAACTCAAAGAACTGGCAGGAGAGAAAGAGGAGATGCTGAGAAGCATACCGGCAATTATGCCTATTTCCAACAGGGATCTGAAACGCACGGCCTCAGGCTGGGGTTACAGGATACATCCCATATACAAGATAAGGATATTTCATGAGGGGATGGACTTTACAGCTTCCACGGGCACAGAGATATATTCAACAGGTGATGGAAAGGTGGCAAGGATCAGGAGTTCCAAGCGAGGCTACGGGAACCATATAATTATAGATCATGGCTTCGGATACCAGACATTATATGCCCATCTGAGCAGGTTCAACAACCTGCGTGTAGGCCAAACTGTAAAAAGGGGTGATGTGATAGGCTATGTTGGCAGCACCGGACTTTCCACTGCGCCTCACCTTCATTATGAGGTGCATCTTAACGGCAAGAAGGTTGATCCGGCAAATTACTACTTTAATGATCTCAGTCCGGAAGAATATGAAAGGATGATTGAACTGGCAATGCGAAGTGGGCAATCTTTTGACTAATCATTTAAGAGTAAAATTACAGTTTATGTCCAGACAATATCTGTGGCGGACAATTGGATTTGTTTTATTATTCCTCCACGCAGCCTCACTTTTTTCCCAGGACAATAATGGTAAAGATATTATTACACTTGCTGCGGTGGGAGATATAATGTTGGGTACATCGTTTCCTGACAGGAGCTACCTGCCGCCATGGGATAACCCATACCCTCTTATGTCATCAGTTTTTGATATACTGTCCGATGCCGATCTTACTTTTGGAAACCTTGAGGGACCTTTTTCTGACAGTGCAGGGCTTGAGAAGAAATGCAGGGATACAACCACATGCTATGCTTTCAGGATGCCTGAAAAGTATTCCGGTGTGCTTGATAGTGCAGGCTTTGATCTTATTAGTATTGCCAATAATCATATTGGTGATTTTGGATGGGAGGCAAAAAGAACAACTGCGGGTATCCTCGATTCCCTTGGTATAATATATGCCGGAACGGAAGAATATCCATGGTCGGTAAAAATGACAGATGACAGCATACTGGTTGGGTTTTGCGCTTTTGCCCCTAATAAAGGCACAGTAAATCTGCATGATGATAAGCGTGTAGATGAAATAATGTGTATTCTGTCAGACAGCTGTGATATAATCATTGTATCAG
The DNA here is from genome assembly GCA_964529295.1 of uncultured Rikenellaceae bacterium. Lineage (GTDB taxonomy): Bacteria > Bacteroidota > Bacteroidia > Bacteroidales > VadinHA17 > UBA9300. The sequence goes on from CAZGUR010000097.1 coordinate 2,523, forward strand.
TCCACGGAGGTGGGGAAGGGGCCGAATATCAGAATGTTACCAGGAAAGAGGAGTTCTATTACGGCGAAAACAGGGGGAATATGTATGAGTTTGCTCATAAGCTTATTGACCGGGGGGCGGATATTGTACTTGGACACGGTCCGCACGTCAGCAGGGCAGTGGAGATTTACCGGGGACGCCTGATAGCTTACAGCCTGGGTAATTTCTGTACCTACAGGCGATTTAACCTGGAGGGACCGAATGGCTATTCTCCGATCCTGATTGCACAACTGGGTAAGGATGGTACATTCAGGGGCGGAAGTATAATACCCGTATATCAGGATAATTATGGCCATGTTAAACAGGATCCCCGGAAAAGAGCTATTTTTAAGATCAGGGAACTGACAGAAACAGATTTTCCTGAATCGGGAATTATTATTGATAATGATGGTAATATTAATTTAAAGGCTGGTCATGGAAGACAAAATCAGTAAAAAGGAGAAATTATTTTACTCAATAGGAGAGCTTGCGGATATGCTCGGTGAACAGACTTCAGCTGTAAGATACTGGGAAAAGGAGTTTGACATAATAAAACCCCGGAAGAATAAGAAAGGCAACAGGATGTTCAGCCCGCAGGACCTGGAAAATATGAAATTAATACACTACCTGCTGAAGGAAAAAGGGATGACCATTGCCGGGGCAAAGAAAAAAATGTCTGAGAATCCGGATGATGTAAGGAAGAACCATGAAGTTATTAAATCACTTGAGGGGATAAAGGAAATGCTTGTTAAAATAAGAGATGGTATTTAATTTGCATGAATGAACCTTGCGCAGCGAGCTAAAGAACAGTTTTACTGTGAATATACGTACATGATTTTTATTAATCATTAAATCACATATGAAAATAAAAGACCTGATTATTTATCTTGAATCCCTTGTGCCTTCTGACTGGCAGGAGTCCTGGGACAATTCCGGCCTGCAGGTAGGTGATACTGAAAGCCCGGTCAACTCTGTTTTACTCAGCCTCGATATCACTGATGATGTTATCAGTGAGGCAGAGGATAAGGGATGCGGATTGATCATAACACATCATCCGCTTATTTTTAAAGCTCTCAGCAGAATAAGCAGAAAGACAGGTGAAGGAAGAATGGTATATAAGGCTATAGAAAAAGGTATTTCGATCTACAGCATGCATACTAACCTGGATATTATAAAAGGGGGAGTCAGTTACCGTATGGCTGAAATGTTGAAACTGCAAAATATAAGCGTGCTGGCTCCCCTTGACGGCAGGCTTCTCAAACTTGTGGTTTTTGTGCCCGCCTCTCATGCAGAAAAAGTAAGGGATGCAATTTTTAATGCTGGTGCAGGGTTTATAGGCGATTATGACCATTGCAGTTATAATATCATTGGTGAGGGCACTTACCGCCCGGGAGAAGGTACTGATCCTTATGCAGGTGATACCGGTAAGGACCATATAGAACAGGAGGTGAGAATAGAAACTGTAATGCCTGAATATGCCGGTAAAAGTGTGCTGAAAGCCATGACAGAGGTTCATCCTTATGAAGAGGTGGCCTATGATATATACCGGATTGAAAATACAGTACCAGGTGCCGGTCTGGGATGCACCGGAGAACTGGAACATGAAATGAAGGATATAGATTTTTTAAATATGCTGAGTGATTTGTTCGGAGCTAAAGGTGTCAGGCATACTGTTTTAAAGGGAAGAATGATTAATAAAGTGGCTGTTATGGGCGGATCCGGGAGTGATTATATTAAAAAAGCTGTGAATGCAGGGGCTGATGCTTTTGTAACAGCTGATATTAAATATCATTCATTCCTTGAAGCCGGGGATGTTTTACTGGCCGATATAGGTCATTATGAGAGTGAAAAACCGGCCCTGGAAATTTTACATGAGTTAATTACAAAAAAATTCCCTAAATTTGCAGTCCGATTTTCAGAAACAAATACAAATCCAGTAAATTATTTACAGGTATGGAAAAAGTGAAGACAGCCGATAAGGAAATGACAGTTGAGGAAAAACTGCAGGCATTGTACAGGTTGCAGGTCGTTGATTCAGACATTGATAAAATCAGAACATTAAGGGGTGAGCTTCCGCTGGAAGTCCAGGACCTTGAAGATGAAGTGGAAGGTCTTGAGACAAGGATAGGAAAGCTGAATGATGAGCTCAGTGAGCTGGAGAAGGCTATTAAAACGAAGCAAAATGAGATTGTTGATGCCCAGAACCTGATAAAAAAGTATGAGGAGCAACAGAATAATGTAAGAAATAACAGGGAGTATGATTCCTTGTCAAAGGAGATTGAGTACCAGACCCTGGAAATTGAACTTTGCAATAAGAAGATAAAAGAGTTTACAGGGTTGAAGGATGAAAAGGCACTGGTTATAGATGAGTCAAAGAAGAATCTGGAAGACCTTAAAGGTGACCTTGATAATAAGAAATCGGAGCTTGATTCCATTATTGCTGACACAAAGAAAGAAGAGGAGACACTTATCAAAGAATCAGAGAAGATAAGTGACAGTATAGAAGAAAGATTGCTGATGGCCTATAAGCGGATACGTCAGAATGCACGGAACGGACTGGCAGTGGTTCCCGTACAGAGAGATGCCTGTGGAGGTTGTTTTAACCAGATACCCCCACAGCGCCAGCTTGATATTAAGTCAAGGAAAAAGATTATTGTATGTGAGTACTGTGGCCGTATTCTTGTCGATGATGATATACTCGGCGAGTAGGAACAGCCGTAATAAGTAAGGATAGTAAAAGCCTGCCTCGTAAAGAGACGGGCTTTTTATTTTTTTATAACTTAGCTCTGTCAACAAAACAAACTGTAAAATTTTAGTCAATGAAAGAATTTCACAGGCAAATAATGGAAGGCATACCGGATGAACTGCCCGGCAGAAAGGAATATGATAACACTGTAAGTCATGCTCCAAAGCGAAAAGATATCCTGACTGCCGCTGAAAAGCGCCTGGCTGTCAGAAATGCACTCAGGTATTTTCCTGAAAGATTTCATGGGGTGCTGGCTCCGGAATTTGCTGATGAGCTGAAGAGGTACGGGAGGATATATATGTACAGGTTCAGACCTGATTATGAAATTATGGCAAGGCATATAGACGACTTTCCGCATAAGTCAAAACAGGCGGCTGCTATAATGCTGATGATAAGTAATAATCTTGATCATGATGTGGCACAGCATCCGCATGAGCTTATAACATATGGAGGCAATGGGGCCGTGTTCCAGAACTGGGCTCAGTACAGGCTGGTAATGAAATACCTGGCACAGATGACAGACAGGCAGACCCTTGTTGTATACTCCGGCCATCCCCTGGGACTTTTTCCTTCTCATAAAGATGCTCCGCGGGTGGTGGTAAGCAATGGTATGGTAATTCCCAATTATTCGGCCCGGGATGACTGGGAGCGCTTTAATGCACTGGGAGTTAGCCAGTACGGGCAGATGACTGCCGGGTCTTACATGTATATAGGTCCCCAGGGCATAGTGCATGGTACAACTATTACTATCCTTAATGCCGGACGTCGAATATCCGGGAAAGAGGCTGACCTGAAAGGAAAGCTATTTGTTTCATCCGGACTGGGTGGTATGTCAGGGGCACAGCCAAAGGCAGCAAGCATTGCAGGTGTGATATCTGTTATAGCCGAAGTAAATCCTGCTGCAATCAGGAAAAGGCATGAACAGGGCTGGGTAGATGAAATTATCGATAATATGGATAAGCTGATATCCAGGGTAAAGAGTGCAAAGGACGGTGGTGAAACGGTGTCCCTGGCTTATCATGGTAATATAGTTGACGTATGGGAGGAATTCGCAGAGAAGAATATAAAAATTGATATTGGTACTGACCAGACATCGTTGCATAATCCCTGGTCCGGGGGGTATTACCCTGCAGGATTGAGTTTTGAAGAATCCAACAGGTTGATGGCTGAAGATCCGGCTGAGTTCAGGAAGAGAGTGCAGGAGTCATTACGCAGGCAGGTTAATGCCATTAACCGGCATGCTTCAAACGGCACCTATTTCTTTGATTATGGTAATGCTTTTCTCCTTGAGGCATCAAGAGCACAGGCAGATATAAAAACTACCGACGGCCGGTTCAGGTACCCCAGCTATGTGCAGGACATTATGGGGCCTGTATGTTTTGACTATGGATTCGGTCCGTTCAGGTGGGTCTGTTGTTCAAATAAGGCGGATGACCTTGAAGCCAGTGATAATATTGCCTGTGAGCTACTGGAAAAAATAGCAGAACACTCACCCGGACAGATAAAACAACAGATGCTTGATAATATAAAATGGATAAAGGAAGCCGGCAGGAATGATCTGGTTGTGGGTTCGCAGGCAAGGATTCTTTATGCCGATGCAGAAGGAAGGATAAAAATTGCGAAGGCTTTTAATGAGGCTATAAGAAATGGTCTGATCAGTGCTCCGGTAGTGCTTGGACGCGATCATCATGATGTATCAGGTACAGATTCACCCTTCAGGGAAACATCCAATGTTTACGATGGATCAAGCTTCACAGCTGACATGTCAATACAGAATGTGATAGGGGATTCCTTCCGTGGGGCCAGCTGGGTGAGTATTCACAATGGTGGCGGAGTGGGATGGGGTGAAGTGATAAACGGTGGATTCGGCTTATTGCTTGACGGAACGGAGGATGCAGACAGGCGACTGGAGATGATGTTGCACTGGGATGTAAATAACGGCATAGCCAGGCGAAGCTGGGGAAGAAGTGATGAGGCTCGATTTGCAGCTGTGCGCGAGATGGAACGGACCCCTGAACTGAAGATAACACTACCTCAGATAGCTGATGATAAACTTATATGCAGCCTCTTCCCTGATTAAAACCTGCTGCTGTTAAGCATAATCAGCATACAGTCATCCACCACTTCAATACCCCTTTCCCGGGCTTTTTCGGCAAAAACGGGGTTCCTTGTGCCTGGATTGAATATGATACGTTTTGGTTCAAGTGACAGGACATAATCGTAGTATTCCTGCTGGTTTTTCGGATTGAGATACATGGTCACAGTATGTACCGGTCCTATGTCAGTCGGTTTACCTTTCCTTATTCTAATACCGTCAAGATCGGCATCTTTCCTGCCTATTGCTATTACCGGGATATTTCTTCTTTGAAGGCTCCTTACCGCTTTATACGCGAACCTGTCGGGTTTTGGGCTGGCTCCAAGTACCAGGGTGGGTTTTTCCATACGTTTTTTTTATAAAAATATAAAAATATAAAAATATAAAAATAACAGGGAAATCTATAATTTTTGCAAAATTGTATTGTCATCTGGAAATAAGAACAGAAGCAAGTGCCATTATCCCTTCTCCCCTCCCGGTAAAGCCCATCTTTTCACTGGTCGTTGCCTTAACAGATATGAGTTCCTTATTGATTTTGCATACGGAAGAGAGTTCTTCACGCATATCCATGACATATTCTGATATCTTAGGCTCTTCAAGGCACACAGTGCTGTCAATATTAATTATCCGGAAGCCTTTTTCTGATATCATCTCCACTGTCTCCTTTAGCAGCACCATGCTGTCTATAAGCCTGTATTTTTCGTCTGTATCAGGGAAGTGCATGCCAATATCACCCAGTCCGGCTGCCCCAAGAAAGGCATCACAAATGGCATGGATAAGTACGTCACCGTCTGAATATGCAAGGCATCCTTTTGCCGATGGTATATCAACACCTCCCAGCCGAAGCAACCTGCCTTTGACAAGCCTGTGAAAATCGATACCCTGTCCTGTCCTTATATCCATCATTATAGTTTACATGATATTTCTGAATGCATCAAAATCAAATGAAAGGGAGAACCTCAGCGTGCGTGCCAGTGGGTGATTATTGACCAGTGGCATCAGGTATGAAAAATCAAGTGAAAATACGTTCATCCTGAACCCTGCCCCGGCCGTGAAATACTTTCTGTTCCCCTTACTTGCATGTTCGTGGAAGTAGCCTCCCCTGATGGCAAACTGCTTATTATACCAGTATTCCACACCCAATGAATAGCTAATCTCATTCAATTCCTCCCTTATACCTCCCGGGGCATCTGCAAAAGATTGAAAGATAGCCACCGGTACAGCCACATTTGGATCCCTGCCTGCGATTATTTCACCAGTAAGGATGTCATATTCAGGAGGTGTTGGTACAAGAAGCTTATTCATATCAACAGCAATACTGATATCATTATAGGAGTCCAGCTCAATATTAAGGGCAGGGCCAAGTCTCAGGTTCATAGGTATAAAATCAGGATCATTCTCGTCTGTATAGGACATCTTATTCCCGATATTTGATATATTCGAACCAATTGACAGGGTGGCATCCTTTGAAGATAATGAGATGTCTTTTCTGTAATAGAAGGATATGTCTGATGCAACCGAGATGCCCGGTTTTGTTTCGGTACCCCCGGCCGGGAATCCCCCCGTCAGGTTTGAATAAATGAACCTGAAGGCAATGCTTCCGGATATATTATCTGATAATTTCCTTGAATATGCAGCATCAATGCTGAATTCATTTGGTCTGAAGTTCCTTTCAATATTGCCAAAATCATCTGTGAAAGGAATATCCCCCAGGCTTGAATAAAGAAGACTGGAGCTAATAACCTGGTTATCATCAATACGATAGTAGCCTGCCAGGTAAGCTATGTTGATGTCCGGCACCAGTGTTCTGAGCCATGGTGAATAGGAGATGCCAATACCACCTTCACCATCAATAAAGGCATACTTTGCGGGGTTCCAGTGCATGCTGTACAGGTCGGGTGAGGTAGCCACACCTGCATCACCCATGGCGCCGGCTCTTGAATCCGGGGCTATTAGCAAGAAGGGTACAACATACTGTATGGCGTTGAGCTCCCCTGTATCCTGGGCTTTCAAAGTCCATGATGATGATATGCTGATAATGATACAGCTGACTATTAGTTTTAATCTCATTAATTTCTGTATTAAGCTCGCAAATATATAAACATTTTAATGCACTCTTTATTGTGTTTTACCTATAAAATGATCATGCGGCCTGATATACGGGCTGCTTCCTTTTTATCTGTTTTAAATAAAACGGTATAGATATATGATCCTGCCGCCACCCTGCTCCCGTTATTATCCCTTGCATCCCAGGTAATGGGCTTTAATCTGTAACCTCCTGTCATTTCAGTTGTTTTAATCGTTTTTATAAGCCTGCCGTTTTGACTGTAGATATTGATTATTATTTCTACAGTGGCATCCGGTCTGTTATGCTCAAGGCTGATTTTTGTACTGTTAACAAAGGGGTTAGGATAATTTATCAGCCTGTTAAGGACCAGCCCGTCTTCATCTCTGACAAAAAACATAAGGGAAGAAGATGATGAATTATTATAATTATCCCAGGCCTTGAGGGTTATACTGTGTGTACCCCTGCTTAAGTCATTCAGAGGGTAATATATTTTTCCTGACTGGTAAGTTCCAAGGTCATTTTCATAATAATTATTCAGTATTATTGAATTGTTTTTATCTTCATCAATAACTGCCACAATATCATGGCCGATGCCTGTGCCGGTAGTGTTTATACTGCCGGGATCGCTAAGATGAGCCAGCAATATGGGGTTGGGTCCTGTCATCCCCCCATCCCTGAACAGGGTGTCGTTAAGGTATATCTTTATCAGCGGACCGGTGGTGTCGCTTATCGTTGTATTACTAAAACCCCCGATTACAAGGTCGTTGTAGAAACCTGTATAATCAGCACTGTCATCAGCTGCGAAATAGCTCAGTTTCCCATTACCGAAAGTATAATCAATATCCCTTGGAATGAGCATTGAGATGCGGAACTTCCCGTTTATGACCTCTGCTTTACCCCTGAACAGGACCCTGTCCTGTGCCATATATTCAAAGGGAAGCCCTCCGTCATTGGCAAGGGTAGTCATTTCATATTCCTTATCATATAGAATGGGGTATATATATCCGTTAAATGAATCCATCAGTTTTCCCGAGTTATCCCTTATATGACCTGATACTGTAAGCTTGGATAGAGCCTTTATGGTATCACTGTTCTCGCTTATACTGATCCCGTTTATTGAGTCTGTAAGCACTTTGCCGTGCCATGGGTATGCCAGTCTCAGTGCCGGATCTCCCAGTAGGGTAAAGTTCCTTTTATTCTCTCCACCTGTATTTATTTTTGCCTGTCTCATTATTTCCCCCAAGGTCAGTCCTCTTCCATCTTCATCCTTGCTGAAAGCATTTTTATAAAGGTGTACGGCCAGATTATAGTTATGTGATGCAAAAACTATACGTGTTGTTGTCATAAGGGCAATGGCTCCGCCAACTGGATTGAGCAATGCCAGTTCACCTGCTGAGGACTTCTGGCTTATCTCGCCGGTACCCTGATCAATGTCTATATTCTCAAAACGGGAAAATTCGCAGGTGGCAGTTATAAAAACGGGATATTTCCCCTTATTGGACCATGAGTTGATATTTTCAATACTGACCACCCTTTCATGAGCAAGCCCGTTCTCACTTCCATGACCGGCGTAGTTTATTATTAAGCACCCGTTGTTAACCCGGTTGTTAATTGCTTCTGTTGCATCAGGATATGAGTCTCCGTTGACCGTTGTGACCTGTTT
>CAZGUR010000098.1:0-11025 GCA_964529295.1 uncultured Rikenellaceae bacterium
GACGCACTGCAACCACTGGCATATGTACTGGGAATAATACTATGTACGGCTGAATTTATCATTGGTTTTGCGATTTTAACCGGAATCAGGATGAAAATTGCATCATGGGGATTATTGTTATTCATGGCAGTTTTCACTCCCCTTACCCTTTACCTTGCCATATCAAACCCTGTTGATGATTGTGGCTGCTTTGGTGATGCCATACATCTCACCAACTGGCAGACCTTCTATAAGAATATCATTATCTCCCTGTTTGTTATAATAGTATTCATCAAGCGTAAGAGCTACAGCACCCTTTCAAAACCCCTTAATGAGTGGCTGATACTGCTGGCAGCGGCGGCTGCCTTTATTCTGTTCACGGAATATAACAAAAGGCACCTGCCCCTTGTCGACTTCAGGCCTTACAGTACCGGTACAGACATACCTGCAGCCATGGCTGTACCTGAGGGAGCTCCTGTGGATGAATATGAGACTACGCTTATATATGAGAAAGAAGGCAAGCAGAAAGAATTTACACTTGAGAACTACCCTTCAGATGACAGTTCATGGGTTTTTGTCGACTCAAAAACCAGGCTTATAAAGAAAGGTTACACTCCACCCATACATGATTTCAGTTTAATGACACCCGACGGGCAGGATATGACGGATATTATCCTTGGAGAAGAAGGCTTCAGCCTGCTTATGCTGAGCACAAAATTTTCAGAAGCCGACCCTGACCTTATAGCTAAAGGTCTTGAAGCCGGAATGGAATGCCAGAATCATGGAATGGGATTTTATATCCTTGGTTCCTCAGTGCCTTCCTTTATTGAAAATTCCGGTGATTTCAACATGCTCCTGGTTGATGAAACGACAATGAAAACCATTATACGCTCTAACCCTGGCTTTATGTCGGTCAGGGAAGGTGTTATAACAGCCAAATGGGCAGGCAGAGACCTTCCGGGTAAAGATGAGATAGCCGGAACCATACGAAAATCATACCCGGTCAGTCAGCAGAATGGCACATTGGTACTCATCTTATTGCTTGCCGGTGTAATATTTATATCATTTATGATTAATTTTATACTGATTAAACAATTAAAAGTTAAGAAAGCATGAGAAGAAGAATAGTAGCAGGTAACTGGAAAATGAATAAAAACCTGGATGAGGGTATTGCACTGGCCGGGGAAGTGGACTCTTTTATGCAGGACAGTGATATTCCGGGTGTTGAGGTTATACTATGCACTCCTTTCATCCATCTTGCACATATCTCAGAAACACTGCAGGCTGAGAAGCTGAGCTGCGGCGCCCAGGACTGTTCGGATAAGGAAGCAGGGGCATATACCGGTGAAACATCAGCTTCCATGATAAAATCCACAGGTGCAAAGTATGTTATAATAGGCCACAGTGAAAGAAGGGAATACCATAAGGAGGGCGATGAGCTGCTGAACGCAAAGATAAGTGTGGCACTGCAAAATAATCTAGGTGTGATATTCTGCTGCGGTGAGGTGCTGGAAGAAAGAGAAAAAGGCAATCATTTCAATATTGTCAGAAAGCAGCTTGAAAAAGGACTTTCCGGGATATCAGACACTGAGCTTACAAGTATTGTTATTGCATACGAACCGGTTTGGGCTATCGGTACCGGCGTAACAGCCAGCGCAGAGCAGGCACAGGAAATGCATTCATACATAAGGTCTGTTATCCGTGAACTCTATGGCAATAAACAGTCAGATGAAATTACAGTGCTGTACGGGGGAAGCTGCAAACCGGGAAATGCAGCTGAACTGTTCTCTATGAAAGATGTCGATGGTGGTCTTATCGGAGGCGCATCGCTCAAAGAAGAAGACTTCTGCAGAATTATTGAATCATTCCCCCGCTGATGCGACATACACTGGCTATTACATTACTGACCTGTCTGCTTTTACCGCTTATCCCGGCTAATGCCCAGATTAACTCTTCCTTTTCAGGTGAGCCCGGCACTTATACCAGCGAATTATCCGCTTTTATGGGCCCCAATCTTAACGAGGAACACGCAGGATTGCTGAACAAACTTATCAGCAGGTGGGACAGCACAATGATTGATGCCAGGAGCAAGGGACTTATTATCTCAGCCTCAATAAACCTTGAAAATAGAAGAATGAGGCCCAACCCTCATTTTACAGGTTTTATTGCCACATTGATTACGTTTATTGACTATGATATTGACAGCGATCTGTTCAATACCTGGCTCGATGGGCTAAATAAACTGTTAGCTGAACCGGGGACAAGGGTAAGTGAGATAAGCTCCTTCATCAACACAGTCAGCAAACTTATAAGTGATAATATTCTGTATGAATCAAGCAGCGTAAAGTGGAAAACAAGCAGCAACAGGTTTACATTCAGTAATGACAGTATATTTATTATCAACATACCGGAATCGGATTTAAGCTGCTATGCACAGCGCGACAGCACAATAATATATAATACACAGGGATCATACAGTCCGGTTACAAAAATATGGCATGGACAGGGCGGTCTTATTACATGGACCAGGGCAGGGTATCCAGCGGACGAAGTATATGCCGGGGCCGGCGCTTATTCAATAGACCTAGCAAAATCTTCTTACCAGATCGACTCTGCACTGTTTACAAATAACACGTATTTTGACCGGCCTGTGTACGGAAAGCTTGAAAACAGAACGGTCAATATAATCAAACAAGAGAATGCACGCTATCCTAAATTTGAAACCTATCAGAAAGAATTCTTCCTGGAAGATATTTATGAAGACATTGATTTTACGGGTGGACTGGAATTTGAGGGGGCCATAGTCAATGGTAAAGGTGAGCCGTTTAATCCTGCCACAATAAAAATGTACAGGAATGACACCCTGTATGTTAAAGCCAGTGCTCCCAGTTTCCTTTTCAACAGTGAAAATATACAGACACAAAGCACTGAGTTCACTCTCTACCTGGGTGATGATACTGTTTACCATTCAGATATAGCATTCAGTTTTAATGTGCCTGACAGGGAACTCAACACATTTAAATCCAGGTTCCCCACATCAAGAAGCCCTTATTATAATTCATACCATATGATGGATATGTATTTTGATTACCTGAGCTGGAATATGGATGAATCGCATATAACGCTATCAAGAGCTAGGGGAGCAAGTATAGGCCAGGCATATTTTGAGTCAAACTCCTATTTCTCCGAGCAGGAATTCATCAAGCTGATGGGTATTGATGATTACCATCCCCTGTTCAGGCTAAAGGCATTTGCTGAATGGTATTATAATGACACTTTCCCGATTGATATACTGGCCAGATGGATGAACCAGAAACCCGAATATGTTATGGCTATGTGCATTGACCTGGCTAATAAAGGTTTTCTGTTTTTTGACAGGTTGAATATAGAGGTAACAATCAAACAAAAATTATATGACTATCTCCAGTCATATGCAAAAAAGAAAGACTATGATGTAATGACCATATTCAGTGAAACAAGAAGCCCGCTAGATAACGCAAAGCTGAATATGCGTAATTATAAAATGAATATTGAAGGGGTTCCCAGGGTATCTCTCAGCGATTCACAGAATGTCCAGATCTTTCCGTATGGCAGGAATATTGTACTTGAAAAGAACAGGGCCTTTGAATTTGACGGTGTGGTGCAGGCAGGCATGATCACTGTCTTCGGTCACGATTTTAAATTCAATTATGACACCTTTAAAATCAAGCTGTCAAAAGTTGACTCTATTATGCTGTCTGTGGAAACAGGCCAGGTGGATGAACAGGGACGTGCCCTGGCAAGGCAGGTGGAAGACCTTATACAGATGACCAATGCCGAGTTGCTTATAGACCGCCCGGATAATAAATCAGGACTCGCCAGCCTTGAACAATACCCAATATTCTATGCTTACAGCGAATCTTATGTTTTTTATGATAAGATACCCGGACTTGAAGACATATACCCGCAATCAGATTATTATTTCCGCCTTGAACCCTTCACTTTCGAAAATACTGACAGACTTAACCCGGATGACCTTGATCTGAAGGGAACATTCTTCGGGGGTAAGATACTGGAACCTATGGATCAGACACTGACACTGCAGCATGATAATTCACTGGGTTTCTATTACAGTATCCCGGAGGAAGGACTTGATGTGTACGGGGCTAAAGGCAGACTGTTCAACAGCATTGAGATGAGTAACCGCGGACTGAAAGGGAGGGGACGGCTGAATTACCTCACTGCCTCTGCAGAGTCAGATGAGTTTTTGTTTTTTCCGGATTCATTGCTGGCAGTCACAAGCTCAATGACCATATCCAGAAATACGGTATTCCCCGAGCTTGTTACCGATGCAACAGATATCAGGTGGTACCCGGATAAGGATGAGTTTTATATTGAGCCCCTGGGTGATTCAAAATTAAATATGTTTGATAACGGTACAAGCTTTGACGGCCGGCTTCTGATGAAAAGCAGCGGTCTCTCAGGAAGCGGAGAGATCAACCTTACAGATTCTTACCTGAAGGGAGATCATCTCTCTTTTACCCCGTCAACCATACGTGGCGACTCTGCCGACTATAACCTTAAATCAATATCCGGTGACGGCTTCGCCTTTATTGCCGAAGATGCCAGAACAGTGATTGATTTTGAAAAACAGTTATCCACTTTCAGTCTCAATACAGATTCATCAACAGTAAAATTTCCTGAGGTGAATTATATATGCACCATGACAGATTTTGAATATGATATGCAGGAAAGGATACTGTCAATGACACAAAAAGGAAAAGAGGAATCAGAACTGATGAATGCCGGGGAACTGTTAAAGCAGGATATGGATAATCCTGAAAAACCAAGCTTTTTCAGCACTCATATGGTAAATGACACTATCAGCTTCAGTGCCAGTACGGGTGAATACCTGCTTGAGGAAGAGAAGATTATTGCCCGTAATGTTAATTATATACCTGTGGCTGACGCACTTATACAACCCAAAGATGGAGTACTGGGAATAAACAAGGGAGCCAGACCCGATCCACTGAATAATGCCATAATAGCCATTAACAACAGGCATATTATACACGATGCCAGCGTTGACATTATCAGAAGCACAAGGTACACAGCCAGCGGCGTGTATGATTATGTTGACGAGACCGGGGCCATACAGCTAATTAAGTTTGATGAGATAATTGTAGATTCCATGAGATCAGAAGGGAAAGGCTATATACCAAAAATTAATGATTTTATGCTAAGTCCGGATTTCAGCTTTATGGGTGATGTCAGCTTTACCGCCGACAGGGATCAGCTGCACTTCCTGGGCAGCGCCGGTATTGTTCATGACTGCGGTTATATAGGGTCGGCTCCAATGAAATTTGAGAGCCATATTGACCCCGAAAATGTGATGATACCAATAAGTGAAAAGCCCCGTGACATTAACGGGAATCTCATAACAGTGGGAACATATATCTCCACTGATTCCACACATATCTACTCGGCTTTCCTCTCACCCGGAAAATCATGGAGTGATACACCGCTGGTAAAAGCCAATGGTTATATTATCTATGACAGTGAAGACGGTAAATATAAGGTTGCCAGCAGGGAAAAACTTGCAAATATATCCCTCCCGGGCAATATGATAAGCTTTGACAGGAATAACTGTGAAGTTTACAGTGAGGGCCCTGTTAATACCGGACTTGACTATGGACTTCTGGACATTAGCTGTGCCGGTCAGGTTAACCACATTACCGATTCAAACAGGGTTGAACTGAACCTTATCCTTGCCCTCGACTTTCACTTCCTTGATGAAGCAATGACAATTATGGCTGACGAAATAAGGTATATACCTACCCTCAAGCCTGTTGATGTAAGCGGTAATGACTACAGCAGGGCCATGCAAAACCTTCTGGGAGAAGAGGCAGCTGCCACGCTGGAAGAGGAAATGAACCTTTTCGGTGTAGCACGCAGCCTGCCGGAAGGATTCGAGCCGGAGTTATTGCTTAACGATGTAAAGATGACCTGGAACCAGGAATACCAGTCGTACCGCTCTGAAGGAAAAATAGGTATTGGCTTTATCGGCAACCAGGCTTTGAATGTCTATGTTGATGGCTTCGTTGAATTACAAAAGAGGCGTTCCGGCGATATGCTTGATGTATACCTGAAGCTGGATGATGCCACATGGTACTGGTTCAGCTATACCAGGGGGGTCATGATGACTCTGTCAGGCAATAACAGCTTTAATAAAAGCGTTACTGAACAAAAAACAAATGACAGAAGGCACCCCGATCACTCCATACGCACACCCTATACATATATGATAGGAGTGCAGGACCGGCTTGATAGCTTTCTCCGGAGAATGAGGCAGGAAGAACAGGAAGATGCTGTTTATGATGACCCGGTGGATTACCGGCCTGAATAATGAGTATGCAATTATTCTTTTCAAATATTAAGGAAGGCAATATTTTCACTCTCGATGAGAGTGAGTCGAAGCATATAATCAGGGTGCTCAGGCATAAAAGTGGCGATATGATCAATATTACCGATGGCAAGGGTAAAATGTACAGCGCATGCATTATCAGTGATGATCCTCGTAAATGCAGGGCTTCAGTTACAGGCACCCCCGTTTCTGTTGACAGGCACAATTATTATCTGCATATAGCCCTAGCTCCAACCAAGAACCATGACAGGCTGGAGTGGTTTGTGGAAAAGTCAGTTGAGATGGGTATTGATGAGATTACACCTGTCATATGCGAGCACTCTGAGCGTAAAAGAGTAAGGATTGACAGGCTTCAGAAAGTTATGTTGTCGGCGATGAAACAATCATACAAAGCACATCTTACAAAAATAAATAAGGCTGCCACTTTCCGTGATTTTATTGGTAATGAGTTCGATGGTAATAAGATTATCGCTTATCTGGACAAAGCCGGAAACACGACCAGCCTTCAGACAGCCTGTAAGAGAAATACCAGTGCCCTCATCCTTATAGGACCGGAAGGAGATTTCAGCGTGGAAGAGATATCTGCAGCCGTGGAAAACCATTTTCTCCCCGTCAGCCTCGGCAACAGCAGGTTAAGAACCGAAACAGCAGGCCTCGCGGCCTGCTGCTGGGTTTATTTTTTAAATCAGTGACCTTCCGGTCCGGATTTCCAGCGCCCTGATTTCTTTAGTGCCTGGTCAATAATCCATTCAATCTGTGCATTTGTACTACGAAACTCATCAGCTGCCCATTTTTCAATGGCTTTCATTTTATCCGGATCCAATCTTAATGCAAATGCTTTTTTCTTACTCATAATTTTATTACTGGTGTAATGTCCCGGCATTAACCACGGGTGTTGCATCCTTGTCGCCACACAACACAACCATCAGGTTGCTCACCATGGCAGCCTTCTTCTCTTCATCAAGATCAACGATCCCCTCCTCTTTCAGCTGATCAAGAGCCATGTGAACCATTGATACAGCTCCCTCTACAATCTTGAACCTTGCAGCTACAACGGCAGTAGCCTGCTGGCGCCTCAGCATTGCTCCCGCAATTTCTTCTGAATACGCTATATAGTTAATCCTGGCTTCAATAACATGTATTCCTGCCATATCAAGTCTTTCACGGATTTCTTTCTCGAGTTCAAGATTCACTTCCTCTCCCCCGCTCCTGAGTGTTATTTCCGCCTCCTCATCCTCAAAATTATCATAAGGATATATCCCTGCCATCTTCCTTATGGCTGCATCACTCTGAATATATACAAAATGCTCAAAATCGTCTACCTCAAAAGCAGCCTTATAGGTATCTTCAACCTTCCATACCAGGACACATCCGATTTTTATAGGATTTCCTATTTTATCGTTAACTTTAATAGTATCGCTGTCAAAATTACGCGCCCTCAGGGATATTTTCCTGCGTACATAAAAAGGATTAACCCAGAAAAATCCATTGGCTTTAACTGTCCCCCTGTACGCTCCGAATAAAACCATTACACATGATTCATTCGGATTGATAACTGTAAAACCAATAGCCACGAAAGCAAATAATACGGCCATAACTATCCCAAGCCATACTATGTTGTAAAAGAATCCCAGGATTGATCCTGCAAGTATTACCAGCTCCACCAGGAGGAACAGATAACCCGATACCGGTTTGAATATTTTTTCTGTTTTCATTTAATGATATTTTAGTTAAATGATATTATATTGATATTATAAAGATATTATTTTGAAAGGATATTTGCAAAAAAAAACACGGAAAACCGTGTTTTTTTCTTTCAAATGAGTAAATCAATAACTGTCAGCCATTTTATCTATATCCTTTAAAAGATCACTGATCACCCTGTCACCAGGTTTTATATCCGTGATAAGGATTGTTGACAGCTGTTCACTAAAAGAGTATTCAAATCCCCAGGCATCAGCATACAGGTCAATTGTCGAGGTATCAATATTTTTATAATCTATAAAGAGGGTGGAGAAATTCTTCATAGGCATCATCCTTAATTATATAGTAAAAACGATGCCTCCTTAAAATTATTGCAGCCAGCTTAATTAATTGTCAGGCTGAGGCTTTTCTCTTCTATCATCTTCCTCATATTGATAAGGGCATACCTCATTCTTCCAAGGGCAGTGTTTATACTCACATCAGTCTGCTCGGCTATCTCTTTGAAGGATAATCCTGCATAATGACGTAAAATCACTACTTCCCGCTGGTCTTCCGGCAGTTTATCCAGCAATAATCTCACATCATTTATAATTTGTTCTTTAACAATATCATCCTCAATATTATCCTCTGCCAGTCGCTTTTCATTGAAAATATCAGCCTCATAATCATCATTTGAGAGCATTCTCATCTGTTTTTCCCTGCGAAAGTGATCGATAATAAGATTATGGGCTATCCTCATTGTCCACGACAGAAACTTGCCGTTATCAGTATATTTCCCGGCTTTCAGCGAATGAATAACCTTCAGGAATGTTTCCTGGAAAATATCTTCTGCAAGGCTTTGCTCCCTTACATAAATTGAAATATATGTAAAGAGCCTGTTCTTATGACGCTGTATAAGATTTTCGATACCGGAGCGATTACCATCAATAAACTGCTTAACTAACTCACGGTCAGTGAAATTTGTTTCCATTCTAACTCGTATTGGTTTAAGAGTAGAATTTTTCTATAAGCAGCCCTCCTTTATTATTAATAGTAATAATTGAATTGTGTCATGCAATTAAGGAAAAAATTATTACAATTAAAAATATTACTTTTGTTGCCCGGCACTTTTTTCAAAAAACACTTTCATTCTGGATGGCAAATAACAGGTCAGATCATATAAAGATCAAGGGAGCAAGGGTTCACAACCTGAAAAACTTAAGCGTGGATATACCTCAGAATAACCTGGTTGTGGTAACCGGGGTCTCGGGATCAGGTAAATCATCCCTTGCCTTTGACACAGTATATGCTGAAGGTCAGCGCAGGTATGTAGAGAGTCTGTCTTCCTATGCCAGGCAATTCCTGGGCCGGATGAACAAGCCTGAGGTTGATTTTATCAGTGGCATACCTCCGGCTATAGCAATTGAGCAGAAGGTAAACACCCGCAACCCACGTTCAACAGTCGGAACATCAACTGAAGTTTATGACTACATGAGGTTATTATTCGCCCGTACAGGCCGGACATATTCCCCTGTTTCGGGACGGGAGGTCAGGCGTCACAGCGTGGATGATGTAGTTGATTTTGTAGCCAAACAGGAAAATGGAACAAGGCTGCTTATTTTGTCTCCCAACAAAATACCTGAAAATATTGACCTTGAGGAATACCTTTCATTCCTGAAAAAGCAGGGATTTAACAGGATAAAAACAGATAATTCTTTTTACAGGATAAATGACAGGAATGGTATTCCGGAAAATATAAAGGCTGGTCAGGAAATAGCTATTATTATTGATCGTATAGTGTCAGATCAGGAAAGCGCTAATCTGAGCAGGATAGCCGATTCAGTACAAACAGCGTTCACCACGGGTAAAGGCAGGTGCATTATTGAATCTGATGTGGGCAATGAAAGCGTGCACGAGGAGTTCTCAAATAATTTCGAAGCTGACGGTATGGAGTTCATTGAACCCAACGAGCATCTCTTCAGCTTTAATAATCCACTCGGCGCTTGCCCTTTATGTGAAGGCTACGGTAAGATTATCGGGATTGACGAGGAACTTGTCATTCCCAACCAGGAACTCTCAGTATACGATGATGCTATTATATGCTGGAAGGGCGAAAAAATGAAAAAGTGGAAAGAGAGACTGATAAGGAATTCCTCCCTCTTTGATTTCCCCATACATAAGCCATGGCACCAGCTCAGCGATGAGCAGAAGGAGCTGGTATGGAAGGGAAACAGGTATTTTTACGGGCTTAACCGTTTCTTCAGCTACCTTGAAAAGAAGAAATACAAGATACAGTACAGGGTAATGCTCAGCAGGTACAGGGGAAAAACAAACTGCCCGGAATGTAAGGGACACAGACTGCGCAGGGAAAGCTCATATGTAAAGATAAAAGGCAGGACAATACAGGACCTCACTTCATTACCTGTTTCAGGGCTGTATGATTTTTTTCATACCCTCAGATTGAAACCTTCTGAGGAAGAAATTGCCGGAAGGATACTCTCTGAGATAAAGTCCAGGCTCAAGTTCCTTATTAACGTCGGTCTTCCCTACCTGACACTTAACAGGCTGTCCTCAACACTGTCAGGAGGGGAATCGCAGAGGATCAACCTGGCTACCTCCCTTGGAAGCAGCCTTGTAGGCTCACTTTACATACTTGATGAACCCAGCATCGGACTGCATCCGCGCGACACCAACCTGCTGGTTAAGGTACTGAAGCATCTCCGGGACATCGGCAATACTGTGATAGTGGTTGAGCATGAGGAAGAGATTATTAAAGCATCCGACCAGCTGATAGATATAGGGCCGGAAGCGGGACGCTCAGGAGGTGAGCTTGTTTTCCAGGGCACACTGTCAGATCTCAGCAATGCCCGCACACTTACTGCTGATTATCTGTCAGGGAAAAGAAAGATACCCGTGCCTGAAATCAGTTTGAGTGATGTACTAACCGGACGCAATCACGA
>CAZGUR010000099.1:0-10893 GCA_964529295.1 uncultured Rikenellaceae bacterium
TGAACATAATGAAGAAAGTTGGAATTTTCTACGGCCCTGAGGGCGGTAATACAGAGAGCACGACAAAAAAGATAGGCCACCTGCTGGGGCAGGAAAACCATGAACTGATATCAATGAAAAATGCAAGTGCCGGTGATATTGAAAAATATGACAATAATATTTTTGGTGTTGCTACCATAGGTCAGGAGACCTGGGATTCGGAACCCGTTGAGAGTGGATGGTTCCGTTTTAAGACTGAACTGGAAAAAGCAGACCTGAAGGGCAGGAAGATAGCTGTTTTCGGTCTTGGCGACCATATAAGATGGCCCTCTCAATTTGTCGATTCAATGGGTGAGCTGTACCGGATACTGAAGGAAGGCGGAACGGATACCATAGGCAAGGTCAGCGCCGCTGATTATACTTTTGATGAGTCGGCAGCTTTGGTGGGTGATATGTTTGCCGGACTGCCCGTGGATGAGGATTTTGAACCGGAACTGACAGACAGCCGGCTTGAAGCATGGGTTGCGGAACTGAAGGAGGAATTTGCCCGCTGACAAATATTATACAGGCGGCAGGAAGGCCCATGTCTTTGATTTTTTTTGAGGGGCAGTTGTTTAAAAATGCCGGAAACATGAAAATACGATTAAGCATTTTTTATATTTAAACAATAAATAAATTAAATAATATGAGTGACATTAAGAATTTGGAGCCCAGGAGTCTCTGGGGATATTTTGCGGAGATATGCCAGATACCACATCCTTCAAAGATGGAGCAAAAAATGGTTGAATATGTAAAGAATTTCGGGGAAAGCAATAAGCTTGAGACCCTGGTTGACGACTCAGGTAATGTAGTGATAAAAAAGCCTGCTACCAAGGGCTTTGAAGACAGGAAAACGGTTGTTCTGCAGTCACATCTTGACATGGTACCACAGAAAAACAGTGATAAGGATCATGATTTTGAGAAAGATCCTATCGAGGCTTTTGTTGATGGAGAATGGGTTACAGCCAGGGGAACTACACTGGGAGCTGATAATGGTATAGGAATAGCGGCTGCTATGGCTGTGCTCTCGGCTGATGACCTTAAGCACGGACCCGTAGAGGCACTTTTCACCATTGATGAAGAAACGGGCATGACCGGCGCTTTTAACCTTAAACCCGGTTACCTGGATGCTGAGATCCTTATCAATATGGACTCGGAAGACGAGGGTGAGCTGTATGTCGGTTGTGCCGGCGGGATAGATATCACAGCTAAAAAGGAATATAAGGAGGATCCGGTGCCCGATGGTATGACGGCTTACAGGCTTGATGCCAAAGGCATGAAGGGTGGTCATTCAGGTATTGATATACCACTGGGCAGGGCTAATGCCAACCAGGTGATGGCACGGTTCCTCGTGCGGGCAGAGGCCGAGCTGGATGTAAGGTTGGCTGAAACAAAAGGTGGCGACCTGAGGAATGCCATACCACGTGAAGCATATGCTATAATTATGGTTGAAGAAGATAAGGCAGCTGATTTTGAGGATCTTGTCAGCGAATATGACAGCAACATGAAAGGTGAATACGGTGATACTGAGCCTGAGATTTCTTTTACCTGTGAGAAAACTGATAAACCATCAGGCTTGCTGCCACAGGATGAGCAGTATGGTTTGATCAGGGCAATATTTTCATGTCCCAATGGTGTGCAGAGAATGAGCACCTCTATGGAAGGCCTTGTGGAAACATCAAATAACCTGGCTGTAGTGAATATAGGCGATGGTTCTTTTGAAGCACTCAGCCTTACACGCAGTTCCGTTGATTCAGCCAAAGATGCCACTGCATGGAAGATAGCCGCATCTTTCCAGCTTGCAGGTGCGGATATCGATATGAGCGGTTCTTATCCCGGCTGGAAACCAAATATGAACTCACCCATACTAAAGACAATGCAGGGTGTGTATAATGATATGTTTGGGAAGATACCCGAGATAAAGGCTATTCATGCAGGCCTTGAATGCGGTATAATAGCAGGAGCATACCCGCATCTTGATATGATATCTTTCGGGCCTACCATCCGTTATCCCCATTCACCTGATGAAAAAGTGAATATTGAGACGGTGAAAAAATTCTGGGAATTCCTGGTAGGCACACTGGAAAGTATACCGGTTAAATAATACTGATATATATGGTTCTGTATATAAAGCAGAAGGGAACGGGGAGGCACGCAGGATGATGAAACAAACAAGTCTTATACTGCTTGTTATATCATTGCTTATTGTTTCATGCAGCAGGCAGAATAATGATCTCATTATTGCCTGCGGCATGGATGAGGTGTTTATATCAGATATCGCTTATGAGGTGCCGGAGAAAATATGGTCATGGACGGCCGACAGTGCAGACAATCTGCCCGTAAGCATGAGGAATAAATTCCTTACCACTGATGAATGCAAGCCTGTCAATAACAGCAATGATATCCTTGTTACAAGCAGTGGCGGGGGTGTGGCTGTTATTAATATTGAATCAAAGAATATTACTTTCTGGGCCTCCCTGCCCAATGCCCACAGCGCAGAGATGCTTCCCGGAGGGAGGCTGGCAGTGGCTGCCTCCCTTAGCAGTGAGGGTAACAGGATTAATATCTATGATCTTGAGAAGCCCGGTATTGTGTTGTTTACAGACAGTCTTTACAGTGCCCACGGCCTTGTGTGGGACGACAGTGAGAGTGTTTTATGGGCCCTGGGCTACGATGTGCTGAGGCGGTACAGGCTGCTGGACTGGGATACAGAGTCTCCCTCACTGCATATGGAGAATGAGTACCTGCTGCCCGGTAGTGACGGACATGACCTGCAGCCGGCAGCTGACGGCAAAGGCCTGTGCCTGACAACGGAAAGCAATGTATGGCTTTTTGATACCTCCTCCGGTAAATTTACCAGTCACCCCCTGCTGGGTAATGAAGAAGGAGTTAAGTCAGTAAGCTATAATAATAAGACAGGGCGCACGGCTTATATGAAGGCTTCGGAGGACCAGTGGTGGGGGTATTATATAAGGATAGCCGAAACCGGCCGTGTTATTTATCTCCCGTTTGAGAAGCTGTATAAGGTTCGTTGGCTGTACTGAGGGTGAAATCGACTTCCAGCGCTTTTCTGTCACGGAATGAGGTGGCATTAATCCCTTCAAACACCTTCCATTTATCTCTGTCAGGGTCGCCTGTCTCAATCCTGTAATTACCCCAGGCAAACACCTTGGGCCGGAATGTATTACCCCTGATCCTTATTGCATATACCAGCTCTTCGGTCCTTTCCCTGTAGATCCTTACTACAGGCATGTCCATACCGGTGATTATTATTTCCGGCAGCCATGCCAGTGCTTCCCTGCCGTCATTATCCATCTGGTTGAACCGAAGGGGCCAGTAAGGGAATGGTTTTCCCTTGCCCGGACCGGCATAATAGGGCCAGTTCGTAAGTTCAATGTCACGTGTCTCCCTGTTGAAGGTAATGGAGCTGTAACCCGTGCTCTTCTCATTATGCCTTATTGGTTCTATGGTCGATTTGTGAGGATTGGCAACAGCTCTTACTGTTATCTTATTGCCGAAGCCGTCCTCAAAATCACCCAGCAGGAGGGGCCATCCTTCTTCACGGTTACGCCCGGCCATAGGTGGAAACCATCTCCTGGACCATATGCATCCTGTTGCCGGTGAGATAATGGCATAACCTGCATCCCTCCATTCATCAATGCCATATTGCACCGTACTGCCCAGGTGCTGGTCGCCTGCTATATGTGTTGCAAAGGCCTTTCTTAACCTGCCAACAGCCCTGTTTCTTCCTTCCTGCGGCCATCCGTTTGAATCAAAGTCAGTTGCCATCCTGTCAGTACTCAATAAAGCTCCTGAATCGGGCACCTCAGTTATCTGAGTGATATTATCATTCAATGCATTTTCTGGTATGGTTGCCAGGTTGGCAAGCAGTGTCTGGGATAATACCGCTTTCATCCAGCTGCCCCCGGACCAGTCCGCTGCCCAGTCTTCCAAAAATAAGAGCTGCCTTTCGCCCAGCAGGGAAGTATCAACAGCTGATCGTCGCCTGGCATTCCAGTCAGTGTTACGGGGCCAGCCATTCACAATATCTGCTTCGGGGAACATTCTTTTTGGTGCCGGCTTGAATTTCCTGTCTTCAAGAATGGCAAAGCTGACACCCCCGATATTACACCCGGTATAATAAACATCAATACCCTGTTCAACTGGTGTAGGGTCATAAGGGTCGGGCAGGTGGCGGGTTTGTGTAGCCTGTACCATATTGACAAAGGCAGGGCTCATTTTATACCCGCCTGCATCCTGTGCCTCCGCTCCGCTGAGACCTGGCGGTGTAGCTCTGCCACCTGCGCCCCATATATTGCCGTGGTAGACATCATGGTCATCGGGAATAACTATGGAGGGAATCTTTGATGTCAGGTCCTTATAGGTCTGGCACCACAGGTACCATTTATAGAGGTAATCAAGATGAGCGAGTGGTCCCGTGTCAGCTGCTGTTGGCGATGCTCCCTCATATACCTGGTCGCCGGCAAAGAACAATAAATCGGTATCGAAGCGTTCAAGGTTGTTTATAAGCTGATTATGGGGGTATAAGATGTGGCGATCCCATTGGAAGCTGCCGGCATCAATTCCCATCCAGCTGTTTTTGTCTTCTTTGATTATCTGCTGAATGCAGGAAAGAGACAGCATGCTTATTTCTTCTTTTTCAACAGGGTCATGCTTTATGACCCCGTATTCTGTGAATTCACGGTCTGGCCTTCTTTTCAGCTTATAGCTTACGCGGAAGGGTATGTCTGTTTTTTTATCCCAGTTACTGATCCTGAAAAGGGCAGTGTGGCTATTACTGTCAATCCGGGTTTCAGCTATAATTTTCCAGCTCTCCTCTTCTTTTATTTCAAGGCTCAGAACACGATTTTCCGATTCTGACAGTGGCATCATCTGTACATTTATTTTCAGTGTTGTCCGGCTCAGGGTATACAGTATTCCGGCCATTGGCCCTATGATGTGCTCAGGCTGATGATCGAGCTTGCTCCCTGACACCTGCCAGTCCTCAAAAGAAAAACTGACACCCTTGTTTTCAGGAGTGTCTGAATGAGATACCAGTCCTATATTGCCGGGTATCCTTTCCGGGTCTATATTATCCGCCTCCAGCCTGTCAATTATCAGGTTGGTAAGGGGGTTTACGGCTGTAACGCGCAATGAATAGCCATTATCACCATAAGAAACAGTCATTATAAGATTTGCCTTTTCCCAGGGAGAATTATTATTATCGTTATATTTCAGGTATTCATTTTCTTTTTCACAGTCCCTGACAAAAAGGTTGGATGAGGCATCGAGACCAACAAACAGTCCTGCCAGCTTACCGGTGGAGTGGTGAATAAGGGATGCAGCCCGGTAGTCGAGCCCCCGTCCGGCACCAATAAGGAAACCGGCTGCAGTCCCGGCGTTGTATGAAGAGCCGCGGCTCATTATTATATTTACAGAGCTTTTGATATTGCCTTTGACAGCTGTGGCCCTTCTGCTTGTCAGGTGAACGGTCCGCATGGGGCTATTATTGATACATACAAGCATGCCATCCTTCACTTCCCAGTCCTGCAGCCTGTTAGCCCATAGTTCCGGTCCAACCCACACCCCGGCCGGTGCATTATGCCAGTCGCTGCTATACTTAAGCCTCTGGTTCTTCAGGCATCCGCCAAGTATTACTGAAAGGAGTATTATCAGAAAGGCAGCTTTGTTTTTCATTATTGTCAGGTAATTATTGTGATGCTTTTTTTGATTTATACTATTCTTTACCTGTTTTTATCTCTATCAAAAGGTCATCTTTTATTACATTCTCGCCGGCCCTTACATTTAATGATTTTACTGTGCCGCTGACCGGACTGAGTATCTCATTCTGCATCTTCATGGCTTCAAGGATAAGGAGCGATTCACCCCTGTTGATCTCAGCACCTTCCCTTACCAGCACTTCTATTATCTTGCCGGGCATGGGTGCCAGAATCTTTTCTTCTTCGTTGATACCTTTCTCTTTATCGAGGAATTTCTTTCGCTTAAGTGAGAAAGGTGTTTCTATTGTAAAGGAATAGCTTATATAGTTAAACAGAATCTCATACTTATTCTGTTTGCCCATGATTATTTCCACCGGGTACCTTCTGTTCTTCCACAATATATATGTGCCGTGCTTTTCATCTTCCTTGATCATTATCTTATAATTGCGTTTACCGATCTTTATAGTTTCGGTAAGTGGAAGGGTGAAACTGTATTTCTTTTTTCCTGCAAGGGCATACAACTTTTTCTTCTGTTTAGCCATAGAGAGGGTCTGTTGAGATTTTAATGTCTTCCTATTCTTTTGTTTAATAGCCAGGGACTGAGGTTTCTGGCCTCATCAAGATCTATCTTCAGGTTACTTTCGTCAAGATTTTCCTCAATAAACAGCCATGTGGCCAGCCATGCTGCCATCAATTCTTCATATTCACTGTTGACATAATAGGTGTCCAGTTCATTCTCAATGAATGATGTTGTTATTGTACCGTCAAGAAATCGGTTGTTTCTTATAAGCATCCTGAAGAAGGGCAATGTTGTTTTCGTCCCTTTTATCCATATTTTGTCCAGTGCCTGCTTACAGTTGGCCAGTGCTTCTTTGCGGTCTTTTCCGTATACTATCAGTTTGGCTATCATAGAATCAAAGTTGGCAGCTATAACCGAGCCGGACTGCACTCCTGTATCAACACGTATATTGTCTCCTGAAGGCATGATGATATTATCTATCTTACCGGGTGCGGGACTGAAACCTGACTGCACATCTTCGGCATTGATTCTGCATTCAAAGGCCCATCCCTCAAGTTTTATATCTTTCTGTGTATATCTCAGCTTCTTACCCTCGGCTATCCTTATCTGCTCCTCTATAAGGTCGATGCCTGTTATAAATTCGGTGACAGGGTGCTCCACCTGTATCCTTGTGTTCATCTCCATAAAATAATATCTCCCGTCGGAGTCAAACAGGAATTCCACAGTGCCGGCTGAATAGTATCCCACAGCTGAAGCAATCTTCACCGATATCTCACCCATCTCTTTTCTCAGCTCATCGTTCAGGGCAGGGGAGGGTGCCTCCTCCAGCAGCTTCTGGTGTTTCCTCTGCACTGAGCATTCCCTTTCCCCAAGGTGTATGATATTACCACTTTTATCTCCGAGTATCTGGAATTCAATATGTTTTGGGTTCTCTATATATTTTTCTATGAATACCGAAGGATCGGAGAAGGCTTTTTCTGCCTCGTTGGATGCCAGCCTGAACATCTGCGACATCTCGTCTTCTTTCCTGACTATCCTCATGCCTCTTCCACCACCGCCTGATGCTGCCTTAATGATAACCGGGTAGCCTATCCCTGAGGCCACCCTGGCGGCATCTTTCTCAGTGGGTATCTGCCCTTCGCTGCCGGTGGCCATCGGAATATTCTTGGCAAGGGCTATTTTCCTTGCTATTGTTTTGTTACCCATCTTATAGATAGAATCAGGTGATGGGCCTATGAAGATAATATTATTATCGGCGCATTTCTGTGCGAAATAGGGATTCTCGGCCAGGAAGCCATAGCCTGGGTGTATTGCATCGGCACCTGATTTGAGGGCTATGTTTATCATCCTTTCAATATCAAGAAAAACGGGTATCTCCGATAGGTTTTCGGTGTCGTCATACACCTTTCCTGCAAGAGAAAGGTACATGGCTGAAGGTTCGCTTGCCGTTTTAATGACTGTTGTATTTATGCCCAGCCGGTCGGCGGTCTTTATAATACGCACCGCTATCTCTCCCCTGTTGGCAATAAGTATATTACTGATTTTCATTCCTGGCGATTGTTTTTCAGTGGTGAATATATAACAAAACTAATATTATAAGGGTATATTACCATGTTTTCTTGAAGGCTCTTCAACCCATTTATTTGTCAGAGCCTCGAAGGCATACACCAGTTTACGTCTTGTTACGGAAGGATCTATAACCTCATCGATAAAACCTTTCTCATCAGCCACAAAGGGATTTGCTATCCTGTCGCGGTACTTCTTCACCAGCTCGGCCTTCAGCTTTTTCGGGTCTTCAGCCTCTGCCAGCTCCTTGCGGTACAGTATGGCCACCGCCCCTTCGGGACCCATCACGGCTATCTCAGCCGTGGGCCATGCAAAATTAAAATCGCCCCCCAGGTTTTTGCTGTTCATCACTATATAAGCGCCGCCGTATGATTTTCTGAGTATAACGGTGATCTTGGGCACGCTGGCTTCACTGTAGGCATAGAGCAGTTTGGCACCGTGCCTTATAATACCTGAATGTTCCTGGTCTATGCCCGGCAGGAATCCCGGCACATCTTCAAATGTTAAAAGGGGTATATTAAATGAGTCGCAGAAGCGTATAAACCTGGCACCTTTAACTGATGAGTTAATGTCCAGCACACCGGCAAGCACCCTGGGCTGGTTGGCTATGATACCTATTGTTTTTCCTGCAAGGCGGGCAAAGCCTGTGATTAAGTTCTGGGCATATAATTCAGATATCTCGAAAAAGCTGCCTTTATCGACTATATTGTCTATCACCTCCTTAACGTCATATGCCTTGTTAGGGTCATCAGGCACTATATCCAGCAACTTCATGTTGACATCCGGTGTCTGATTTATTTCCTCTGCCTTTGGCGGGTTCTCCAGGTTATTGGAGGGAATATAGGAGAAAAACTTTTTGAGTCCCAGTATGGTATTCTCCTCATCATCATAGATAAAGTGGGCCACACCGCTTTTCTTGGCGTGTACCTCTGCGCCACCAAGACCTTCAAAGCTCACATCCTCGTTAAGCACTTCCTTTACTACATTTGGTCCTGTGACGAACATATAGCTGGTGTAGCTTGTCATAAACACAAAGTCCATTAGTGCGGGCGAGTATACTGCTCCACCTGCTGCAGGGCCCATTATTACAGCTATCTGTGGTATGATACCGGATGAGCGTACAATATTATGGAAGATGCTGGCATAGCCGCTGAGTGAGGCAATGCCCTCCTGTATCCTGGCTCCGCCTGAATCGATAAGGGCAATAATGGGAGCTCCCATCTTAAGAGCCATCTCCTGTATCTTAACTATTTTTTTTGCATGTACGATACCCAGTGATCCGCCCATAATAATAAAGTCCTGGGCATAAACAAACACCAGTCGCCCGCTGATTTTACCCATGCCTGCCACTACACCATCGCCATACTGCCTTTCCACCTTCCCGAATTCAATACCGTGGGTTTCGGGTAGGACAAAAGAGTCAAGCTCTTCAAAAGACCCCCCATCAAGCAATAGCTCAAGCCGCTCACGGGCAGTTAGCTTTCCTTTGGCATGCTGCTTCTTGACTTTTTCTTTTGAATGCTGCTTTTCAAGCATTTCCTGTCTTTCCTTAAAAGCTTTGTAATATTTGCCGTTAATATCCATATCGGGTTATTTTCTGTATTTGATTATAGCAGGTTTTAGTTTTTCACATGTTCCGCAGCATTCCCTGGTTCCGCAGCATTCCCCGGCTTATCATTACCGGCAAGGCTTTCAGCATTTACGGGTTCATGTATGTTTTTAAGATAGTTATATATCTCTGTTTGTGATCTCAATGGGGACTTACCGTTATCCGCTATCCTGTTTTCAAGGTTTTTATCCAGTATTCTGGCCTTGACATTATCATTCCACTGCAGATCAAAAATATCACGCAGCTCCTTTTTGAGCTCGCTGTTAAGCACAGGCACAGCAATCTCAACCCTCCTTTCAATATTCCTTGTCATAAGGTCTCCCGAGGTGATATATACTTTTTCATTGCCTTTATTGCCGAATATCATAATACGTGTATGCTCCAGGAAACGGTCTACGATGCCTATGGCCCTGATATTACTGCTTAGTCCTTCAATACCTGTAACCAGTGAGTACATAGCCCTTATATTAAGCCTGATATCGACTCCTTCCTGGCTGGCTTTATATAACAGGTCTATTATATCTTTATCAACCAGGTTGTTGAGCTTGAGATATATATATGCTTTTTCACCATTGCGGGCATTCTCTATTTCTTTTCTTATCTGCCGCGATATACGTGTCCGGGTATAAAAAGGTGAGGCTATAAGGTGGTAATAATTTTCTTTCTTATAGTTTTTTTCCAGGAAGGTGAAAGTTTTGCTGACCTCGTTGGTTATCTTGGTATCGGATGTCATCAGCAGGTGGTCCGTGTAAATTCTGGCAGTGTCCTCATTGAAATTGCCGCTGCCCACGCATGCAAAGCGTTGTACATTATCACCCTTCACCCTTGTGATAAGGCATAACTTGGCATGCACTTTCAGTCCAGGAACACCGTGTATCACCTTAACGCCTTCCTCACGCAGCATGTTACTCCAGTATATATTGGCCTGTTCATCGAACCGGGCCTGCAGTTCAATGATAGCAGTCACCGACTTACCGTTACGTACAGCATTAGCCAGTGCATTTACCACATTGCTGTTTCCTGCCACGCGGTATAAGGTGATTTTGATATCCTTTACTGCCGGGTCAAGGGATGCCTCCCTCAGCATATTGATAAAGATATCAAAGGGGTGGTAGGGGAAGTAAAGAAGTATATCCTTTTTTCTTATTTTCGACAGGATGCTTTTTCCCGGCACTATGTCTTTATGTCTCAGTGGAGGCAAAGGCTCATACAGGTATTTGTTGCTGCCTTCAGGCACCGGAAAACTGATCATGTCCTTCAGGTTATGATACCTGCCGCCCGGAATTACGGCATCATCCTGGCTGAATTCCAGTTTTTCCCTGAGAATCTCCAGTGTCTCTGCGGGTATTTCCCTGTCATAGACAAACCTGACGGGAGTGGCTACCTTGCGCTGGTTAAGGCTGCGGTTAACATTTTCTATATATGATTCGGATATATCATCAATTATATCAAGTTCGGCA
>CAZGUR010000100.1:0-8803 GCA_964529295.1 uncultured Rikenellaceae bacterium
TATCATTTATCTTATTCAATAATGTCAATTACCTGACCTGCACCTACTGTCCTTCCGCCTTCACGTATTGCGAAACGCAATCCCTGGTTTATGGCAACCGGAGTAATAAGTGTTACTTCAATTGTCACATTATCACCGGGCATCACCATCTCTGTACCTTCAGGAAGCATTACCTCGCCGGTAACATCAAGCGTTCTCAGGTAAAACTGGGGACGGTAGTTATTATGGAAAGGAGTGTGACGTCCGCCTTCTTCTTTTTTCAGCACATAAACCTCGGCCTTGAATTTGGTATGAGGAGTTATTGACCCGGGCTTTGCAAGCACCATACCCCTTTTGATCTCTTTCTTATCCACTCCACGCAGCAGCAGACCAACGTTATCACCGGCTTCACCACGATCAAGTATCTTGCGGAACATCTCAACACCCGTACATACGGTCTTCCTCTTCTGTGCACCCAGACCGATCATCTCAAGCTCATCAGATGTATTAACAACACCTGTCTCAATACGTCCTGTGGCAACTGTTCCACGACCTGTAATTGAGAATACATCTTCAACAGGCATAAGGAATGGCTTTTCTACATCACGGGGTGGTATAGGAATATACTCATCAACTGCTTTCATGAGTTCCAGTATTTTCTCTTCCTCTTTGGCCTCGCCGTTCATTGCACCAAGGGCAGAACCAAGTATGACAGGAACATTATCACCATCAAACTCATAGAAATCGAGAAGCTCACGAACTTCCATTTCAACCAGCTCAAGTAGCTCTTCATCATCAACCATGTCAACTTTGTTCAGGAATACAACGATCTTAGGCACATTCACCTGGCGCGCAAGCAGGATATGCTCACGGGTCTGAGGCATCGGACCATCAGTGGCGGCAACTACAAGAATTGCTCCGTCCATCTGGGCAGCACCCGTTACCATGTTCTTAACATAGTCGGCGTGACCGGGACAGTCAACGTGTGCATAGTGACGATTCTCTGTCTGGTATTCAACATGTGCTGTATTGATAGTAATACCCCTTTCCTTTTCCTCGGGGGCATTATCGATCGAATCAAAGTCTCTTATCTCCGAGAGACCTGCTCTTGCAAGCACCATAGTGATAGCGGCAGTCAAAGTAGTCTTACCATGATCAACGTGACCAATTGTTCCGATATTTACGTGCGGTTTCGACCTGTCAAATTTTTCTTTAGCCATAACTCCAACGTATTAGTATTAAAATTTATTCATTATTAAAAAAATCAAATCCGAGCCGATGACGGGAATTGAACCCGTGACCTCTTCCTTACCAAGGAAACGCTCTACCCCTGAGCTACATCGGCAAAAAATAGAGCGGGAGACGGAATTCGAATCCGCGACCCTCAGCTTGGAAGGCTGATGCTCTACCAACTGAGCTACTCCCGCTTATTTCTCCAATATAGGCCATCATCCGTCTGCGAAAGCGCCGGCCCTGATAACATTGTTTAGTGGGGAGAGCAGGATTCGAACCTACGAAGTCATTCGACAGCAGATTTACAGTCTGCCCCAGTTGGCCACTTTGGTATCTCCCCAGGTAAACACAGATGCCTTTGTCAGACACATTTTGCATCGTTTCCAAAGAGCCGATGAAGGGATTCGAACCCCCGGCCTGCTGATTACAAATCAGCTGCTCTGACCAACTGAGCTACATCGGCATTTTTAAAGAACGCTTATTAAATAAGGTTTTTAACCCTTGAAAATCGGTTTGCAAATGTAGAAATATTATATTTAATCAACAAACTATAAGGGCATTATTTTTTTGTTCCCGGATCTACTTTCCTCTCATCTTTTCTTTTTGCCTGGTTATCTGCTTCTTCAGGGCTTCAATAACATTATCCGTAGCCTCCTCAAATGTCTTGCTTTGCTTTTTTGCAAACAAAGGAGCACGGGGAGGATACTCAACCTTGATTTCAACAAGCTTATTCTCCTTTTCCTGATCCTTGTCTAAGCGTAAAAAAACCTCCACCGCTATAATCTCATTACTGAACTTACTCAGCTTTTTCACTTTCTGATCAACAAAATCCAATAATTTCTTATCGGCATCAAATTTCACTGAATGAATCTGGATATTCATATTATTGTCCTCCTCTAATTTTTATTCGCTCGGCAATGAGCCTGTTTATATATTTAATTAAGCTTTTCTAATTCTTATTCGCCCGGGGATGAGCCTGTTTATATACTTTTTTGAGTTTCTCAAATGTGTTATGGGTGTACACCTGGGTGGCCGAAAGATTTGCATGTCCCAGAATCTCTTTGATGGAATTCAGATCCGCTCCGTGATTCAGCATATGGGTGGCAAAGGTGTGTCTCAGTACATGCGGACTCTTTTTCTCTATGGTAGTAACCATACCAAGGTATTTTATTACTGTATTATAAACAAACTTGTCATACAACTTGTTTCCCCTGTCCGTAAGAAAAAGCCACCCCTCACCCTGGCCCGGGAATTGATCCTTACGAAGGTCAAGATATACGGCAAGCTTATCACAAAAACTGTCCATAAGGGGTATTATCCTCTGCTTATTCCGCTTGCCCAGTACCCTTATCACCTTTTCCGGCAGATCAATATCTCCAATGCGCAAAGATATGAGCTCGGCCCTTCTCATCCCTGTTGTATACAAGATCTCAATAATCATGCGGTTGCGCATACCGCTGTATCCTTCCCCGAAATCATACACATCCAGCAGCCTTTCAAGCGATTCCTCTTCCAGAAAAACAGGCAGGCGCTTATTCCTTTTCGGCAGGGTAATATTATCCACGGGATTGACCTTTAACTCACCTGCCCTCATGGCATAACGAAAAAACGTTCTCAGGGATGATATTTTCCTGTGAACAGACACTGTCGAATAGCCGGAGTCAATCATATGTATCATCCATGAACGTATATCACCTGAAACAATGCCGTTGATTTCATCCGTACCTTTGTGCCCGTGTATAAACGAAAAAAACTGCCCGATATCGTTATCATACGAACGAACAGTATGCTGAGAATAATGTTTCTCAAAACGCAGGTAATCAAGAAATGATTCCTTATTAACCATAAAAGGAACCCTCCGGGTTAAAAAAATAAAACAGAACTACTCTTCCTCTTCCTGTAACTTCTGAATGTAAGCTGCTTTCTTCACTTCTTCCCTGCGACGAACAGAAGGCTTTATATAGGCCTGACGGTCTCTTAACTCACGTACAACACCCGTCTTCTCAAACTTGCGCTTGAACTTTTTCAGTGCCCTGTCAATATTTTCGCCTTCTTTAACCGGAACAATTATCATAATCTCTTTATTGTTTTAAAATTGAGCCGCAAAGATAGAAAGTGTTATCATTATTTCAAATAAATATTGAAATATTATTATCATTCGCTTCAAACAAAGCCATCCTTAAAAACGGTCATTGAACTCTAAATATAGTTAAATATCTGATCAATAGCAAATGAATTATCATAAACAGGCATCAAACAAATAACGGCCTTAAATCAATGCCGGCTTTGAACAAAGGACATTTTATTCAAATTCAATATACGGTTTCAACCTTTCCGCCTCTGCGCGCTTAAAGATCCTGTTGCGTATCAGCTCCTGCATCCCGGTAACAGAACCTGACAATCTCCTGTAACTTATAATGGCTTCAACCTGGACCCTGCTGATATAAGGATGCCTGAGCAGCTCAGAATATGATGCCCGGTTAATATTTATCTTTCTCAGTAATAAACTGTCACACTTAAACCGGGAAAAGTGCATATCTATCACTTCCTGACTCAAACCATAGACTTCTGAAAGCTGTGTGGGACCGGAAAAATAACCCAGCAGATTACGGTACCTGACTATCCTACCGGCCAGCACCGGACCAATACCTGCCAGTTTTTCAAAATCAGCCGAATCGGCATGGTTAATATCAAGTTCCGGCACATACCCGGTAGTGTGATCATCAGCCGGATCGGCATGGTTAATATCAAGTTCCGGCACAGACCCGGTAGTGTGATCATCATCGTCTCCAACAATCATTTTATTTTCACCTGCCAATCTGCCCGACAGATCCTGGCGGGAAGACTCACCGATAAAAATAAATGGCAGCAGTCTGTCCTGTATCTCCCTGTCTATACCATAAATTTTCCGGAAATCTTCCGGCTTATAAAAGCGCGCACCGGTATTGCGGTAGTTAATAATTGTCCGCGCCTGGCGTTTACTGAGACCCAGTCCCAATAGCTTATCTTCAGAGGCTGTATTAGGATCGAAAGTATAAAGGGAGTCGCGGCACCCCGGCCTTGTCACAACAGCTGCAGCCCCACTGTCACCCTCAGCAATCCCGGTGTTCATACTGTCAGCAGAAATAATTGCAGTCGTCCCGCCTTCCTTTAAAGAGGATGACCGGCCACTGTTCAGCGCCCGTATCACCAGTATAGCAAGCAGGATAATCAATAGTATAAATGATCCGGCCCTTTCACCCCTGGTATAGCCAAACCACTGTTTCAGAAATTTTCTGAATACCATAGCCTGATATTTTGCAGTGAGACACTACAATATACAAAAAAAATATTACTTGTATTTTGTTACCATACCTGATCTGTACCGCCTCATATAATCCTTCAGGTCGGCCGATATCTCCGGGGCCAGAATCAGCAGTCCGGTTATATTCGGAAAGGCCAGTGTCAGCACCATCATATCAGAAAAGGCTATCACATTGCCCAGTGTGGAGGAGGCTCCTATCACGGTGAAGCCCAGGAAGAAGGAATAGTAGATATATGCGGTCAGGTTCCTGCTGCCACTGAGGCGGTATATTGGCCTTTCAAAGAGAAACTTAAAGCCATTCAGCCCATAATATGACCACGATATCATTGTTGAGAAGGCGAAGCAAAGTATAGCAAGAACAAGCAGGTAAGGGAACCAGGGGAATACTGATTCAAAGGCTGCCGAGGTAAGCTCCGTTCCCTCAAGGGCCTGTCCGGGCTCATGAAATCCTGTGAATATTATTACCAGCGATGTCATTGTACATATCAGAATTGTATCAATAAAGGGCTCCAGCATGGCCACAATACCTTCCTTTACCGGTTCATCAGTCATAGCGGCTGCATGGGCAACAGCGGCAGATCCCACTCCGGCCTCATTTGAAAAGGCTCCCCGCTGGAATCCAGTTATAATAACACCTATTATTCCCCCTTTAAGAGCCACCGGGTTAAAAGCACTTTTTATAATGATCATAAATACATCGTCAATACGGGTGAAGTTCATAAAAATAATAATCAGTGCAGCTCCTATATAAAGAAATGCCATAAACGGCACCAGTTTTTCTGTTACCCTGGCTATGCTGCGTATGCCTCCTATTACCACAATACCGATAAGTGCCGACAGCAAAAGGCCAAACCAGAAGCCATAGGACCCAATTGAAGGAAAGATAGTTGAAAGCTGGGCAAAGGACTGGTTTGACTGAAGCATATTACTGCCACCGAAAGATGCCAGCACCATCATAACGGCACTGAAGAGTGCCAGCACCTTGCCCAGTGCACCCAGGTTCTTCTTCTTCAGTGCCATATTAAGATAATACATGGGTCCGCCCGACACCCTCCCGTTCTCATCTATCTTCCTGTACTTGACACCCAGGGTACATTCGGTAAACTTAAGTGACATGCCAAAGAAACCGGCCAGTATCATCCAGAACGTAGCACCCGGTCCGCCCACGGCAATGGCAATGGCCACCCCCGTTATATTTCCCAGTCCAACCGTAGCCGAAAGAGCCGTGGTAAGAGCCTGGAAATGGCTTACTTCACCGGAGGAACCCGGTTTGTCATAACGTCCTCTTATCAAACCGAAGGCATGGCCGAAGGCCCTGAGATTAATGAACTTCATCCTGAAGGTAAAGAATATACCTCCGAAAACGAGCCACAGCACCACTATCGGCACCCTGGCTTCAATATCAATCCCAACAGCCTCTACCGGATCCCAGAAAAACACATTCTCCAGGAAACCAACCACCGGCTCAAAGGCATTGTTGATACGATCGCTTATTGTCAGTGCTTGAGGGTCGTTTGGAAACATTTGTTCTGTTTTCAGCCAATCAGTCCGAGTCCGTATATAAATACCAGGGTTATAGCAATGGGGGCTATAAATTTCACTATCATCATAAAGACATTGATAAAGCGTCCCCTCAGTTCTCCCTGGTTGGTAATCTCATCTTTCACATTCTTCTTACCAAGGTACCAGCCTACAAAAAGAACAATAAATATAGCTCCCAGCGGAAGCAGCAGGTTGGCAGACAGGTAATCAAACCAGTCAAAGACCGTTCTGCCCAGCACCGTTGCATCTTTCAGCGGTCCGAAAGAGAGTGTTGCAAACAGTCCCACAACAGTGATGGCTGATGCTGCTATAATGGTAGCCTTACCCCTGCTCATATTCAGTTCTTCCGAGAAATATGCCACAACCACCTCCAGCACAGAGACTGTTGAGGTAAGAGCTGCAATGGACAGAAGGGTAAAGAAAATAATTGCAAAGATATAGCCGCCGGGCATCTGCTCGAATATATTAGGAAGAACAATAAATACCAGTCCGGATCCTTCAGCAGGATCAATAT
This sequence comes from uncultured Rikenellaceae bacterium, assembly GCA_964529295.1. Lineage (GTDB taxonomy): Bacteria > Bacteroidota > Bacteroidia > Bacteroidales > VadinHA17 > UBA9300. The sequence continues at coordinate 6,573 of CAZGUR010000100.1, forward strand.
TAAAAGCGAACACAGCAGGGAATATCATAACGCCGGCCAGTATGGCTATTGTTGTATCGGCTGCCGTTACCTGCAGGGCAGTGCTCGGCAGGTTCGTTTCTTTCCTTATATATGATCCGTAGGTTATCAGTGTACCCATGCCTATGCTTAATGAAAAAGCCGCCTGACCCAGTGCATCAAGTATCACCGGCCATGTTATCTTTGAAAAATCAGGCTTAAACAGGAAAGCCATCCCTTCCTTTGCACCATCGAGGGTGAGTGATCTGATGCAGATCACAATAATCAGAATAACCAGTACAGGCATTAATATCTTGGTATATTTTTCAATCCCGTGCTTAACACCTTTATATATAATAAAGGCTGTCATAAACATAAACACCACCTGCCATATTATAGGCCTGAAGGAACCGCCACGGAACACTTCAAATGACTCCTTGAGCTGATCCGCGTTCTTACCGTCAAAGCCGTTTGTAAATGCCTGAATAAGATACTCAAGGGTCCAGCCGGCTATTGTACTGTAAAAAGCCAGTATCATAAAGGCAGCTACAATACCCATCAGACCAATAAGGTACCATGGCTTGCCGGGTGCCAGTTTCTTAAATGAACCCAGTGCGTTACGCTGCGCCCTCCGCCCTATTGTCAGCTCCGCCAGCATTACAGGAAAGCCTATTGCAAAAATAAAACCGAGGTAAATAAGCAGGAAGGCTCCTCCCCCGTTTTCTCCTGCCACATAAGGAAACCTCCAGATATTCCCAAGCCCCACTGCCGAACCTGCAGCTGCAGCCACAACACCTATCTTGCTGCTGAAGCTGTCCCTTACCGGTAATTCAATTTTTGCCATTTCTTTTATTAGTTAGTTGGTTAATTTTTAGTCCTGATTAAAGAGCGGACTAAATTGGTTAGAATAGTTTTTATTTGCAAATGTATTTTATTGTTATAAAACCATATTCTTCAGGCAGGCGGAAATAGCTTTTTATCAGAAAGGATAGCCTATACTGATATTAATATTAAAATCATTTCTGAAATCAGGCTTCCGCCTGTGCCATATCCATTTCGGATTATCCGGCAGCTGGGGATCACGCACTTTCATGCCCAGGTCAGCCCTGAGTACAACAAAGTCAAGGTCAAACCTGAGACCAAAACCTGTACCTACAGCAATATCCTTATAAAAATCATCCAGTTTAAACTGTGCACCCGGCCGGTCTTCGTCTTCATAATAAGTCCAGATATTACCGGCATCAACAAACAATGCCCCTTCCAGAATCCAGAACAGCTTAAACCTGTACTCGGCATTGAACTCAAGCTTTATATCGGCTGTCACATTAAAAAAGCTTGAGTCAGCAGGCGTGTATGATCCCGGTCCAAGCGACCTCACCTGCCATCCCCTGACACTGTTTGCACCACCACTGAAATACTGCTTTTCAAATGGTACGGCCCGTGAATTGCCGTAAGGAAAGCCCACACCTACAAATCCCCTGTACACCAGCGAGCTCACATCATTAAGTGCCCAGTTATACCTCAAATCAATATCACCCTTTACATACTGGGCAAAAGGTTGACCGAAAACCTCGTAATTACCTCCTTCTTCCCTTTCAACACCGGCAGTCTTATAAGCCAGTGCCATCAGGTTACCGGCCATCTCGGCATTAAATTTAAGGTACCAGAAATCTCTCGACTTCCTGATATTCTGGTTATTAAAAACATATATATAATTACCACCCAGCAGAAAAACATCCTTATAACTGTATGCCAGGTAAGAGGATGTATCAATTCTCCGTTCAAAGGCAGGGTCAATAAACGGCAGATTCACTATGTTGAGCTGCAGCGGATAAACGAAATGATCCGTAAAACGGTCTCCCTGCCAGTTATAACCAAAAGAGGCATTAGCCACCGTCCGTGTATACACAGGCATCTTCTGGTAGTTATAGGCCAGATTAATAAGTGTTTTGGGATTATATTCCCTGACGAATTTCTCGTTCTCAAGAAAAGGCAGCATAAATCTTGGCAGTGTGAGAACAGTCTCAAGTCCGTATTCCTGTGTGCTTCTTGATCCTGACACCTGCTCTGACAGGGCCTCATAAGCACCTTTCAGCTTTACATTCAGGCGCTCCGCTCCCCTGAAAAGGTTTTTATGCTGGTACACGAAATTAACAGCCCCACCCAGGTTACCTGCTGAATTGGTGCCTTCAAGCTCAACCCTGAACTCCTGCAGTGTTACCGGGGTAAGCCTT
>CAZGUR010000100.1:8813-10681 GCA_964529295.1 uncultured Rikenellaceae bacterium
CATCCCCTCACTTCTTCCGGCCTGTTATAATTGATATCAACCAGGCGGAAAGACTGCAGTGAGTTAAGATGCTCCCTGCTCCTTTCCATATTGGTTAGCTGGAAAAGGTCGTGCGGCTTTATGTATAGCGACTGCATTATAACCTCAGGCTTAATGGTATGTTTTTCCCTGTCGCTGATAAAATAGTAATCGCCAATCATCATAGTATCCTGTCCCAGGTAATAATCATCATCCTCCTCAAGGGCCCTTTTCGGATTAAAAGAAGTATATATATACACATTGTTTATCCTGTACCTGCGGTGATCCTCCTCTATCACCATATTATCATTGCCATACCTGAGAAATCTCTTCACCCCGTAATATATATCAAGCTGCCTGTTGCCAACCGTGCTGTCAACCTCAAAATGAATATGATCTCGCGAGAAGCTGTAAAACCCCATGTCTTTGATAAAAAGTTCCAACCTTACCCTTTCATTTTGCAGGATATCCACATCATATATCTGCTCCCTTTTTATCAGACAGTTTATTGTATCCATAAAAAACAATTTCTTCACATTATCATCCTTTATGTCATATATGATATTATTTATCCTGTATGGCTCCTTCGACTCCACCATATATGTAATGTCAGTTTTCTGCCTGCGGGTGTTAATGTCAGCAGATACATCAGCATTAAAATATCCTTTTGAGAAGAGATAATTCTCTACCTGTTCGGATGATTTGGAGGCAGCGAAAGGGTCAAAAATAACAGGCTCCTCACCAATATTCCTGAGCCAGTTATGAGGCCACTTCTCCTTTTCAATATTTGAAAGATTATACAATCCGAGGTAAAAACGCGCTCCGAAAATCTTTTTATTCGGCTCCTGCAGTATATAAGGGACGAGGTCTGATTTTCTGATCTTATTATTATCTACCTTTACTTCCGAATCATAAAGAAGTGTTTCCTCCCCGGACACATATTTGGTGGGATTACAGGAATAAAAAAGGAGCACTGCGGGAATGATTACAAGCAGCTTCAGAGAATACAGGTTTTTATATGAAAAAAAATATTTCAACATTTGTAAAAATAATGGCAAATATATCAAATATATAATCAGCTCTCTAAATAAGACCGTGGTAAAATAATGCTTAGCTCTGCAAATATCAAACTTATAAACTCTTTAGCGCTGAAGAAATACCGCGACAAGCACAGGCTGTTTATTATTGAAGGAGATAAACTGGTAAGTGAATTCCTTGCCAGCAAGCGTACAGTGAAACTGCTTCTTGCAAGAAGCGAATGGATAGATAATACCGATGGCAGTCTACTGTCAACAGCGGGAGAAATCATTACTGTCAGCGAACATGAACTCAGGAAAGTAAGCGGACTGAAGACACCTCATATGGCTCTCGCCCTTGTTGCAATTGAAGACAGGGTGCCTGAGCTGTCATCACTTTCCGGCAAGCTAAGTATAGCTCTTGACAATATACGGGATCCAGGCAATATGGGAACTATCATACGCATTGCTGCCTGGTTCGGAATAGAAAATATTATCTGCAGCACAGGCACTGTTGATGTTTATAATCCCAAAACAATACAGGCATCAATGGGTGCCCTCATCCATGTTAATGTAAGTTATTCGGAGCTGCCCGGCTTTATCCGCAGCCTTTCGGAGGCCGGCACTCCTGTATATGCCACCGCCCTTGATGGCGAGCCGGTTTATAATATTAAAAAGCCTGCGGGTGGACTGCTGCTCTTCGGTAATGAGTCAAGAGGTCTGTCAGGGGAAGTGATGAGCTGTGCCACAACAAAAATAACCATCCCGCCCCATAATAAAGCTCAGCCCGGACTGGATTCACTCAATGTGGCCATGACAGCCGCCATTATATGC
>CAZGUR010000101.1:0-10659 GCA_964529295.1 uncultured Rikenellaceae bacterium
CATTGTTAAAGGTAAGAGCTCGGTAATACTGGCTGCACGCTCAACATATTCAGACTGGATTCTCAAACGTATTAAAGATCCTGCTATCAGCAACAGCAATGCCTCTTTCCATGATGTTATGGCAGGCCTCCATGTACTGGATGATATGGCATCCTGGCAGTTCTTTACTTATTACAGTAAAGACAGGTTCACCCTTGCCAGCACAAACAGTTTTGAATATAAAAACCTTGGGGCATCACTTATCTATAACAGGGAACTAAGCAGGCGCTGGTCAATGAAAGCTTCTGCTGTTATCAGTGATTACACAAATTACCACACCAATACCATGCAGCCTTCAAAAGCTTATGGCCATGAATTTGAGATAAGGTCGCAACAACTGAAAGTGAAAATTTCAGGTTTCCCAGCCCTAAGACACAGGATTGGTATAGGTGTGGATGCCATACTGCATAACCTGGACCAGGGCGTTTATGAACCTTTTGGAAGTGAATCCCTGTTTGCACCTAACGATTTTGGCAAAGAGAATGCTATTGAATATGCCTTGTATGGCAATGATGAGTTTTCAATAACTGACAGGCTGACACTTTATGGTGGAATCAGATACAGCCTGTTCAATTATCTGGGTCCCGGAACAGACTACGTGTACCATGATAATATGCCCCGGGAAACGGAAAACATCAGTGACACAATAAGCTATGGAAGCGGTGAATCAATAAAACATTACTCAGGACCTGAGTACAGATTATCATTAAATTACGAGATAAGACCGGACCTTTCACTTAAGTTCAGTTATAACAGGATGAGACAGTATCTTTTTATGCTGACAAATACTGTTTCAGTGGCACCAACTGACAGGTGGAAAATTGCAGACAATCACATCAGTCCCCCCGTTTCAGACCAGTTAAGTTTCGGTATATATAAAAATATCAATAGCGCTGCGCTTGAAACTTCAGCTGAATTATACTATAAAAACGGTCAAAATGTGGTTGAGTATAAAGACGGGGCGGATCTTACGTCAAGCCCGCATTTTGAAACACTCGTCCTCCAGGGTGATCAGGAGGCATACGGGGCTGAATTCATGATTAAAAGAAATGCTGGCCGCCTCACAGGCTGGGTCAGTTACACCTATTCCCGCTCATTAATAACAGTAGACGGAAACGAGAGATGGGAAAAAATCAACAACGGAAGAATGTACCCCGCTAATTATGATAAGCCTCATTCACTCAATTTCGTAGGCAACCTTAATATCTCGCGCCGTTTAAGTCTGTCATCAAATGTGGTCTATAGCTCAGGCAGGCCAACAACCTATCCAACAGGAGTATTTTATGTCGGGGATGTACAGGTCGTAAATTATTCCCGGCGAAATGAATACCGGATACCCGACTATTTCAGAATAGACCTTTCACTGAATATCGAGGGTAACCTCTTAAAGAAAAAATTCGCACATGGTTCCTGGATGTTCTCAGTCTACAATCTCACCGGCAGAAAGAATGTCTATTCAGTGTACTTTAAAAATGATAATGGACGTATTGAAGGATTTAAGCAATCAATATATGGAGTGCCAATTTTCACTGTCAGTTATAATATTAAACTAGGGAATTATGCGGTTGAGTAGCCTAATTGTTTTTATAATGCTGATTTCCGTTTCCTGTATAGAAAGCTTCATACCGGAAACCACCAGCTATGATGATATATTATTCATTGAGGCCAGGGTTACCAATGATGACAAGCTGCTTCCAAAAGTATCTGTTTCCAGGTCAGCACCCATAGGCATTGACGAGACGCCTGATGTACGCAGGCCGGTCTCGGGCGCCAATATATACATAATTTGTAACGATGGCTCTGAATATCCCTTTTATGAGTATGTGAGCGGAGAATATTTACCTGTTGACTCAGATTTCACCGGTGAAACAGGTAAATCGTATAAACTTATCCTTTATCATGGTGAAAACACCTATGAATCGAATTTTGAGAAACTTCGTTACTCACCTTCCATTGACAGTATAAATGCAGTACCCGCAAAGAAGAAAAAAACCGAAACAGATGAACCGGTTGATGGATTGCAGTTTTTCATCAGCACCCATGATGACAATCCGCCACCTTCATACTACAGGTGGATACTCGATGCCACATACAGGTACAACGTGCCTTTTAGCTCAACCCATATATATAATGGCAGCACCCCTGTGATGTACGACAGCTGGGATGTCACATACTGCTGGAAGAGTTATGACATTAATGGTATATTTATTTCTACCACAGAAGGGCTGATCGAAAACACAGTGATCAACGCACCATTAAATTTTACTGATCAGTATGGTGATGCACTGTCACTGAAGTACAGCCTTAATGCAAGGCAACTATCCATAAGCAAACAGGCCTATGAATTCTGGAGCGACCTGGATAAGCTGATCAATCAGACAGGCGGTTTGTATGAATCTCAACCTTTCAGGCTCGAAGGTAATATAAGATGCACTACCGATCCGTCCGTTAATGTTACAGGCATATTTGAAGTGGCCGGAGTGTCTGAGGGAAGGGAATATTTTCTTCGTCCATCAGAATTCAAAATTATCAGAAAAGCATGTACCCTGGAACAGGTTGGAACAGATACTCTCCCCTGGAGCGAAGTGCCGGAAGGGACATACCTTATTGAAGACCAGCCGGGTGAATTTTTTACATCCGCCTTAATATGTTTTGATTGCCGGTCAAGAGGGGGGACAACAGACAGGCCGTCTTTCTGGGAGTAAAACAAGTAATAATGGCAATATTTTCAATATATAAAATAAATAATAAAAAGGGAGTACTCAAAAAGATCTTACTCCCGGCATTGCTTTTAATAATAACAGTGCCTGTTTATACACAATTACCACCTATCAGGGAAACCGTCTGGCTGCAAACCACATCAGAGATATATGTTTCCGGCCAGGAAATTTATTTTAAAGCAGCAGTCCTTGAAACCGACACATATAAACCCTCAACCCTGAGCACCAGGCTGAGGGTTGAACTAATAAATAATGAAGGTGAACGGATATTTCAAAAAAACTATGCGCTGTCAGGTGCTCAGCTCACTTCCCGGATAAAATTACCCCCGGGGCTTCCTACCGGATGGTACCACCTGAGAGCTTATACAAACTGGATGCGCAACTTCCCGGAAGATGATTTCGCATGGTCATCGTTCAGAGTGGCGTGGCCAGGGGACATGAACGATAAAAGGTACATAACTGAAAATGACAGCATATGTATTCTCCTCACGGATATTGGATTGAATAAAAATAACGGTCAGGCAGGCGAATGCAGCATCTATACATCAGATATTCATGGCAAACCTATTAGTGCAGAAGGGTTTATATTGAGCAGTCCAAGCGATACTGCTGCCTGGATATTAACAGATGATACCGGTCTGGGTGTCTCGGAATACAATAAAAACCCCGGGGAAAATTATAAAGCATTCATCAAGGGATATGCTCCATCAAAAACACTTCTTTCCATAGAGGAAACGGATCATAATAAACCTGTAATCACAGTAAGTGAAGACCGTTCAAATGTTTATGTAAGAGTCGGCAAGCTAGCTCTGACAGGAATATACAAACTGCTGGTACACAAGACATATAGCTGGTACTGGTTTAAAGAGTCACATACTGTTACCGATAATATCGAATTTACTGTGCCAAAATCATCCCTGCCCGGAGGTCTTGTCCAGTTCTCATTTGCAGACAATTCTAATGAACTGCTTGCAGCCAGCTTATGGTCTGATTATGATCCCGGCAATACAGGAGTAACAATATACAACCACAGCCCCCACAAGGGTATGCGAAGCAGGTATGCTGCAGACTACCGTATTAATGCCAGTAGCCGGGATGACAAGGGCCTTATTAATGTGCTTGTAATGAAAGAGAATCCCTTCTATCCTGCCGGTGATTACCTTCCCGGTTTGCCGGGCTGGACCGCCGGATACAGTATCCCTGCAGCAGAAGCTCCTTTCAGTGCCTGGCTGAGAAATAACAGTTATCCGGAAGAGATAGTCAGGAAATTCTTCAAATCCGCTAGTCCCCCTCACAATCCTGCTTCATCAACTCCCGACATCCCCCTTATATATCATCCCGAAACCAGAAACACAATACTTAGCGGAAGGCTGACAAATAAAAATAACGGATCAGGAATCGAAGATGTATATTTTGGGCTTACCATTCTTAATGATGGAAGCTTTTATTCGAGTGCCACGGATAATACGGGTTCTTTTGTATTTAACTTCCCTGATATTACAGGTCCCAAAGATTATATCATTAATTATGTCAGTGAGGTAAAACCGGAATGGAGCCTGCACATTAACAGTCTTTTTGACAATGTCACCTACATACCGCCTGCCGGCCCTGCTGAATTTACTGAAAAAGAAATGAAATACCTGCAGGAACAATCAGAACTTCAACAGCTTAAGGAGGTTTATAGCCAGACTGACAAAGGAATTGACAAAAATAATAATATTGCCGCTGATTCAGGCGTATCTGACTCTTACTTTTACGGGCAGGCAGATATAAAGGTTTTAATTGACAACTTTATTACCCTGCCCAATCTCAGAGAAGTTATATATGAAGTTGTGCCTTATGTAAATATAAGGAAAAGGAACAATTACACCATCCCTTTAATAACAGGTGATCATCTCTATCCCAGTTCATATCCTTCATTGATATTGTTTGACGGTATCCCGGTATACGATTTCACTGAAATACTGGACCTGTCCCCTGACAGGATAAGAATTATTGAAGTTATTAACCAGTTCTATATCCATGGTAATAATATTTTCTCTGGCATAATGAATATTGAATCAGTGAACAGGGATTTCGGAGGGCTGAAACTACCTGAGACATCAATACTTGGTACAATAGATTTTCCCTTAAGAGCGGAATCAGATTTGATTAATAATGAATATATACAGGATAAAACACTCCCTGTTCTTGATAATATTTTGCTCTGGAAGACAAAACAGGCTGAAGCAGGAGAAGAAATCAGTTTCACCACCGGCGATAATCCGGGCCGTTACCGTTTAATGGTATATGGTTATGATGAAAACGGAAAATGGCTATGGTCATCAGAATCTTTCACGCTTAAGACCACCAATGAATAAATTAAATTTTCTTCATTGAATCATTATCATCCCCGAACAAGCCGGGCTCGTTCACTTCAAAAAGACTGGGAAGATCATCATCAAATTTCTTCAGGATGGCATTCATTATTGTTTCCCTGAGGAAGCGCGACTTATTCTTTATCCTGTAACGCTGGCAGTAGATATTCAGTGCTCTCATCTCCCGGCTGTTGAGCATCAGGGTAAGTCGGTTGCTCCTTTTTAGTTTTTCCTCTTTTATCTTTAATCTTCTCAATACGGTCTTTTAAATAAACCCTTTTCAAATACTAATAGACCCTATAAAATTATGATAATAACAGGTTTAGATATTATCTGCTATGAATACTTATTAACACAAACAAAACAGCCGGACCGTAAAGGCCTGGCTGTATGTTTATTACATATTTATAACTTATAATATCCCACTGGCATTAAGATCATCAAAGGCTTCCTTCAAACGCTCAATAAATGTCAGCTCACCTTCCCTGAGCCATACCCTTGGATCATAATACTTTTTATTAGGCTTATCTTCACCCTCGGGGTTTCCTATCTGCGACTGCAGGTAGCCGCTCTTTTCCTCAGAATACTTTCTCACACCATCCCAGAAAGCCCATTGCATATCGGTATCAATATTCATTTTCACCGCACCATATTCAATAGCTTCTTTAATAAGATGCTTTTCCGAGCCGGAGCCGCCATGGAAAACAAAATTAACGGGGTTGTGCCCGGTCTTGAACTCCTTCTGTATATGATCCTGGCTGTTCTTAAGGATAATGGGTGTCAGTTCCACATTACCCGGCTTATAGACACCATGCACATTGCCGAATGCCGCTGCCACAGTGAAATTCCTGCTTATAGCGGAAAGCTCCCTGTATGCATAAGCCACCTCTTCGGGCTGCGTATAGAGCTTTGAACTGTCAATATCTGTATTATCAACTCCATCTTCCTCTCCGCCAGTCACACCCAGCTCTATCTCAAGGGTCATCCCTATCCTGTCCATACGCTCAAGGTACTCCTTACATGTGGCAATATTCTGCTCAAGAGGCTCCTCTGAAAGATCCAGCATATGTGAGCTGAACAGGGGCTTTTCGTTCATCTCAAAAAACTCCTCTCCTGCCTCCAGAAGGGCATCAATCCAGGGTAATAATTTCCTGGCGGCATGGTCAGTATGTAATATTACAGGAACACCATAATACTCCGCTACGTTATGCACGTGCAGGGCTCCTGATATGGCTCCTGCCACAGCCCCCATATGATCTTCTTTGGGAAGGCCCTTGCCTCCGAAAAAATGGGCGCCGCCGTTCGAGAATTGTATTATAACCGGCGAATTGACATCGCGGGCCGTCTCAAGCACAGCATTAACCGAGTTGGTTCCTACAACATTTACTGCGGGAAGGGCAAAATTATTATCATTGGCATAGTCCAGCAATCGCGTTACATCCTCGCCATAAAGTACACCGGGCTCGAGTTTTAAATCTTTTTTAGTCATATTTTATATTTTTTCAGTCTGTTGTACAAATATACGCAATTGATAGTTTAATACTTAGGGATACAAAATTAAATTTACGCAATAAGTTAAAGCTTCAGTTTATTTCGATTAAAATAAACAATAATATTTATCTTAGTGGCTTGAAAAGCAAACCTTTTACCATATTGGAATGAGAAAAATTGCATTATTGATTATTTTTTCAGGACTATTCTTTAGTATTACTGCCCAGGATAAATACTGGACGCTCGAAGAATGCATAATCCATGCTGTCGATAATAATATCATGATCAAGCAGCAGGAGCTGCAGACACAGATGCAGGAGAATACTCTTGAGCAGTCAAAGCTCGGACTGCTGCCTTCGCTTAACGGAACAGCAACAAACAACTGGTCATTCGGACGGGCACTGGATGAAACAACTTACCAGTTTACCGAGGAGCAGAATGTAAGATCCAATTCATTTTTTGCCAGTGCGGGCCTGACACTCTTCAGTGGACTTCAGAACTATAATACCATTATCCGGAACAGGTATAATGTTGATGCCAGCTTTGAAGACCTTCAGAGCATCAAGGATGATATATCGCTGAATGTAGCCCTCGCCTACCTGCAGATACTGCTGAATAAAGAGCTGGTGATGGTCACTGAAAGCCAGCTGGAAACCACCAGGCAACAGATAGAAAAAACCGGCAAGATGGTCGATGCGGGCAGCCTGCCCAGGGGTAACCTGCTGGAGATACAGGCCCAGGCGGCAAAAGAGGAGCTGCAGCTTATAAATATGCAAAACCAGCTCGACCTGTCATACCTTAACATTATTCAACTGCTGGAGCTCGATTCCGTCGGAGGATTTGAAGTAATTGTGCCGGACCTCAGCGTAAACGAAGCCGGGATGATCATTGAAAACGTAAACGAGATTTATAATACAGCTGAAAACATAAGACCCGAGATCAGGAGTGCAGAGCTAAGGCTTAAAAGTGCTGAATACGAACTTAAAATAGCAAAGGGAGGGAGGAGTCCGCGACTCAATATGAATACCACCTTCAACACAGGCTACTCCTCTATCAGGCAGAGGATACTGGGTCTTGACCCTGTTGAAGGAGTGCTGTACGGTGAATACCCGTTCAGTGACCAGGTAAATGATAATATCAGTTACGGTATAGGGCTTAACCTCAGCATACCGATCTTTAACGGCTGGCAGGTAAACACGAATATCAGTAATTCCAGGATAAATATCCGTAATAACAACTTTAGCCTGGAGAATGCAAAAAAGCAATTATACAAGGATATACAACAGGCATATGCCGATGCACAGGCAAGCCTCAAATCATATAATGCCAGCAACAAAGCTGTTGAATCAATGCAGGAGTCGTTCAGATATACAGAGCAGAAGCTTAATGTGGGCATGATAACACCGGTGGAGTATAATACAGCCAAAGCACAGCTGCTGAATGCTGAATCAGAGCTCGCCAGGTCAAAATATGAATATATTTTTAAGATAAAGGTTCTCGATTTTTACAAGGGCTTACCCCTTAAACTTGAGTAAAACCATAATATTCAAAACCAGATAATAAACTTAACCAGGAATAAAAAATGAAGTCGAATAATCTGTTAAAGATACTTGTCATACTGGTAGCCGTGCTTATAATCTTTGCTATAATAGGAAAAAACCAGGGCTGGTTCGGCAAGGAACTGATGATAAAGGTGGCCGTCGAAAAAGCGGAGAAAAGGACCATAATCGAAATGATAACCGCCAACGGCAAGATACAGCCGGAGAAAGAGGTTAAAATCAGTCCAGATGTATCAGGCGAGATAGTACTGCTTAACGTTAGGGAAGGTGACTACGTCAATGCAGGAGACCTGCTGTTCAAGATTAAGCCTGATACATATATGTCTATGCTCGACAGGGCCCGGGCCGCACTCGAGTCGGCTAAAGCCAGGCTGTCGCAGGCTAAAGCACAGTATATGCAGGCTGAGCTGTCTTATAAAAGGAACAAGCAGCTCTACGAAGAAAGGACTATCTCCGAATCTGAATTCGAACAGGCCCAGGCATCATACAGCGTGGCTGAGGCCGAGGTGCAGGCCGCTGAATTCTCGGTTAAGAGTGCCGAAGCCTCGCTTGATGAAGCCAGTGAGAACCTTACCAAAACCACTGTTTACGCTCCTATGAGCGGCACTATTTCCCTGCTGCTTGTTGAACAGGGGGAAAGGGTTGTCGGTACGGAGATGATGAGCGGGACAGAGGTGCTGAGGGTTGCCGACCTGACAAGGATGGAAGTGCAGGTGGAGGTCAATGAGAATGATATTATAAAGGTCAAGCTAAGCGATACAGCCCTTATTGAGGTAGATGCTTACCTCGATCATAAGTTCAGGGGAGTGGTGACCGAAATAGCCAACTCGGCCAAAACTACGGCTGCCTCATCCGACCAGGTAACCACTTTTGACGTTAAAATATTTATACTGCCTGAAAGCTATGTTGGCCTGCCGGACGGACAAGGCAAAAATCCCTTCAGGCCAGGTATGTCAGCCACCGTGGATATACAAACCAGGTCAAAAACCGGTATTACAACGGTACCGATACAGGCTGTTACCACCAGAACGGATACCACCTCTGCTGCCATCACGCTGGCAGAGGAAGAGGTGAAAACAATAGTTTTTGCATCGGACGGCACCTATGCCCTGGCAAGGGAAGTGAAGACAGGGATACAGGATAACAGCTATATCGAGATTATCTCGGGCATAGAGGAAGGAACAGAGGTGATTACGGCTCCTTACAGCGCTATCAGTAAGAAGCTGGCCGACAGCACCCTTATTGAAATACTGCCCAGGGAAGAGCTGTTTGATATAGAAAACTGACAGTCAATATGATATTATGTATTGAAACAGCCACCACCGTATGCTCGGTCTCATTATGCCATAAGGGCAAACCTGTTGAAAAAAGGGAGAGTACCGAGGAAAAATCACACGCCTCTTTGCTTACGGTGTTTATTGAAGATATCCTGAAAAAAGCAGGCTTACAAGCCGGTGAGCTTGATGCAGTGGCTGTGAGTAAGGGTCCGGGTTCCTATACCGGGCTCAGGATTGGTGTTTCAGCAGCCAAGGGCATAGCTTATGCTGCAGGATTGCCACTGATAGCCATACCCACAACCGGAATTATGTATTACGGTGCCAGAACAGATGAGGCGTATGACTATTACTGCCCGATGATAGATGCACGGAGAATGGAGGTGTACACAGCTGCTTATGATAATAAGGGAAGGACAGTGATACCCATCAGTGCCCATATTCTCACTGAAAATTCTTTTTCAGAGATACTGGAAAAGGGAAAAGTACTCTTTTTCGGCGACGGTGCCGATAAATGCAGGGATATAATCAACCATCCTTCAGCTTTCTTTAACGGCTCTTTCCATACATCATCCGAATATATGTGCGCACCGGCACAGGAGGCATACGATAACAGTGATTTTGAGGATACAGCCTATTTTGAGCCTTTCTACCTGAAGGACTTTATAGCCACAATACCAAAAAAGAATATATACGGCAGAAGCAAATAGGGATACAGCATCTTAATCAATTTTTTACGACTTAATTTCTAATTAATATATTTGTAGAATACTTTTTAACGCTGAACAAATTGAGCCAGAAAGAAAGGCACTTATTTATTTAATTAATAAAAGAACAAAAAACAGGTAATTATATATGGCAGATACTTCAGATTTCAGAAACGGCATGGTCATTGAATATAATAATGATCTTTTTTCAATAGTCCAGTTCCAGCATGTCAAGCCAGGCAAAGGACCGGCTTTTGTCAGGACAAAACTAAAAAGCGTAACCAGTGGCAAGGTAATAGAAAACACATTCACTTCAGGTGCAAAAGTCAACGAAGCCAGGGTTGAAAGGAGGCCTTACCAGTATCTGTATAAAGATGTGCACGGCTTTGTTTTCATGCATATGCAGACCTATGAGCAGATAACGGTTAATGAATCCATGATTGAAAATTTCGATCTCCTGAAAGAAGGACAGGAAGTGGAGATCGTGGTACATGCAGAAACCGAAACCCCGC
>CAZGUR010000102.1:0-10497 GCA_964529295.1 uncultured Rikenellaceae bacterium
TATTCCTGAAGGAGTTCATGCTAACGGTAAAGAAGACATTCAGGATAAAATCGTATGGTATCTTTGCCTTCCAGACTGTAATGATCTGGCTGATGATGGGACTGATGAATTATTGTTGCCTGAGGGCTTTACCTTCAACAGAGAACCTGAGCCTGTATTTTGCTTTCGTAGTCCTTTTTATAGGCACTATAGGCTGGGCCATTCCCAGTCCGGGTGGAATAGGCACATCACATTTCTTTGTGCTGCAACTATTTATACTGTTTGATATGAGTACCGAGACAGGCATAACCTACGGCTTGCTTGTAAACGGAATAACGGTGTTATTCACCATAGCAGCGGGACTCCTGACACTGGCGATCGTCAATTTCCTGAGAATGACCAGGCATCTGAAATATAAAAAATCAACATGAGTAAAAGCGTAACAGTAATTATTATTCCCTTAGTGCTCGCAGCAATAGCTTCCTGCAGTACCACAAACAGGGATAATGAAGTGTTCGATCCAGTTGAGATGGTAAACCCCCTTATGGGCACCGACTCTGAGTTTAAACTGTCAAACGGAAACACCTATCCGGCCATAGCACTTCCCTGGGGCATGAATTTCTGGACACCCCAGACAGGTAAGATGGGCAATGGCTGGGCCTATACCTATGACGCCTACAAAATAAGAGGAATAAAACAGACCCACCAGCCCAGCCCCTGGATAAACGACTATGCCGCATTCTCCCTGATGCCGCTGACAGGCAGCTTAAGGTTTGACGAGGAAGAACGTGCTTCATGGTTTTCGCATAAAGCGGAAACAGCGAGACCTTACTATTACAGTGTATATCTGGCAGATCATGATGTGACTGCCGAAGTGACCCCAACAGAAAGGGCCTCTGTTTTCAGGTTCACATTCCCTGAAAATGATTCCTCATGGGTCCTTATAGATGGCTTTTTCAGGGGATCAATGGTTAAGATAATACCCGGCGAAAGAAAGATAACAGGCTATTGCAGAAATAACAACGGAGGCGTACCTGATAATTTCCATAATTATTTTGTGATAGAATTTGACCGTGACTTTCAGTACACCCACACCTGGCTTAATGGTGAGCTGCAGAAAGATATGCATGAAGCAGAAGGCTTCCATGCAGGAGCTGCCATTGGTTTTAAAACGAAAAAAGATGAAGTAATACATGCACGCGTGGCCTCATCCTTTATCAGTCCGGAACAGGCAGAAAGAAACCTGGTGACAGAGCTGGGATCCAGGTCCTTTGATCAGGTAAAGCAGGAGGCAAAAGAAATATGGAATAATGAGCTGGGAAAGATAAGGGTCAGTGGTGATGATCCTGACCGCATACGCACCTTCTATTCATGCCTGTACAGGTTGCTGCTCTTTCCGAGAAAATTCTATGAGATAAGCAGTGAGGGGGACACCCTGCATTACAGTCCATATAACGGGGAGGTTCTGCCCGGGTATATGTTTACCGATAATGGCTTCTGGGACACCTTCAGGGCTGTATTCCCCTTTTTCACCCTTATGTATCCCGGGCTGAACAGCAACATTATGAGCGGCCTGGTCAATACTTATAAGGAGAGCGGCTGGCTGCCCGAATGGGCAAGTCCTGGCCACAGGAACTGCATGATAGGATCTAATTCCGCATCCCTGGTTGCCGACAGCTACCTTAAAGGGATCAGGGGATATGATATAGAAACACTGTATGAGGCAATGTTAAAAAACACTGAAGGACAGGGTCCTGTAGAATCAGTAGGCAGGCTGGGGGCAGAATATTATAATGAGCTGGGATATATTCCGTACGATGTGGGTATAAGGGAAAATGCTGCACGCACACTTGAATATGCCTATGCCGACTATTGCATATGGAGACTGGGACAGGAACTGGGCAGCACGAAAGAAGAGCTGGAGATATTTAAAAAAAGAGCATACAATTTTGTAAATGTATTTGATCCCGGAAGGAAACTGATGAGGGGAAGAAATCTTGATGGCAGCTTTCAGTCGCCCTTCAGTCCCTACAAATGGGGCGATGCCTTTACCGAGGGTAACAGCTGGCATTATACCTGGAGTGTATTTCATAATATTGACAGCCTGGTAAGCCTTATGGGCGGCAGGGAAAGCTTTATTTCCAAACTGGATTCCGTATTTGAGGTTCCGCCCGTATTCGACTATTCATATTACGGCATTATCATACATGAGATAAGGGAGATGCAGATTGCCGGCATGGGTAACTACGCTCATGGCAATCAGCCAATACAGCATATGGTTTATCTGTATAATTACGCGGGTGCCCCATGGAAAACACAACAGAGGGTGCGCGAAGTGATGGATCTTATGTATAACTACACCCCCGACGGCTATTGTGGTGACGAAGATAACGGGCAAACATCAGCCTGGTACGTCTTCAGCGCCATGGGACTCTACCCGGTGTGTCCGGGCACAGACCAGTATGTCTTCGGATCTCCCCTTTTTAATGAGATGACGGTAAAACTCGAAAACGGCAATACCCTGGAGATATCAGCCCCGGGTAATGGCAGACATGCATATTATATAGATGAAATAAGGTTCAACGGTGAAATTATTGAGGAGAATTTTATTACCCACGATGACCTGCTAAAAGGTGGCAGTCTGAAATTTTTTATGTCGGACAAACCTGACAGGGAAAGGGGAACAACAGAGTCTTCATTCCCGTATTCAATGCCTGATAAAGATTGATGAATGGTAGAGCCTGATATAAACACTTATTTCAGTGAGCATTCAAACCATATATTTTACATAGCTGTTTTATTATTAGCCTTCGTCTTTGTACTTTTGCAGCCCCCTGACGGCATCAGGGGGAAATAAGGATAAGAAATAATTGAGGCGGAAATTATGTTAAATCAGTTTCTTATAAGATCAGCAAAACCCAGCGGTTTATAATACTATGACAAGGAAATTTTATATAGAAACATACGGATGCCAGATGAATGTGGCAGACAGCGAGGTGGTGGCATCAATACTTGGCGAAAGAGGTTTTGTCCTGACCGAAAAGATGGATGAGGCAGACCTTCTCCTTATCAATACCTGCTCCATAAGGGATAATGCCGAGCAGAGGGTGTGGGGCCGCCTTGACCTTTTTAAACATCATAAAAAAAGTAACCCGCATACACTGGTTGGCATAATAGGATGTATGGCAGAAAGACTGAAGGAGCAGCTGCTGGAAACCGATAAGATGGTCGACATTGTTGTTGGTCCGGATGCATATCGCGAGCTCCCCGCCCTGATAGATTCAGCTTTTGAAGGGCATAAAGGGGTCAATGTGCTGCTTTCCCGCGAAGAGACCTATGCGGATATAGCACCCGTAAGATCAGACAGAAACGGCGTATCCTCCTTCGTATCGATAATGAGGGGATGCAATAATATGTGTTCCTACTGTGTAGTGCCCTATGTCAGGGGAGCTGAGAGGAGTCGCGACCCGGAAACAATACAGAAAGAGGTGAGGGACTTATTCAGCCAGGGATACAGGGAGGTAACACTGCTGGGCCAGAATGTAGACTCCTACCTCTGGACAAAGGAAGGCAGGAGCATGAATTTTGCTGAACTGCTTGAACTGACTGCCGGCACAGACCCCCTGCTGAGAGTGCGTTTCTCCACATCACACCCCAAGGATATGTCAGATGATGTGCTGAAAGTAATGGCGGCTTATGATAATATATGCAAACATATACATCTGCCGGCCCAGAGCGGCAGCAGCCGCATACTGGGCCTGATGAACAGGAAATACGACAGGGAATGGTATATGGACAGGATAAGGTCAATAAGAGAAATACTGCCCGGATGCTCCGTTTCAACAGATATCATAACGGGTTTCTGCACTGAAACTGAAGAAGATCACAGGTCGACACTGGAGCTTATGAAATGGGTTGGATATGATTTTGCCTATATGTTTAAATATAATGAAAGACCCGGAACAAGGGCGGCAAGAAAATATACAGATGATGTGCCTGATGAAGTGAAGACGCGGCGACTCAACGAGATAATCAAATTACAGAATAAGCTATCCGCTGCCAGCAACCAAAAGGATATAGGTAGTGTGCAGCATGTGCTGGCAGAAGGTTTCTCAAAAAAATCCAGAGATGACCTTTCCGGAAGGACCTCCCGTAATAAAGTGCTTGTATTTCCCAAAGGCAGTCATAAAGCAGGCGATTATGTTCAGGTAAAAATCATGGATTGCACCTCTGCAACATTAATCGGCGTACCCGTTTAGCTGTCCCCTGCTCCTTGTCATCCCTTCTGACAACGGACTCCTGTAATTACTTTTATTTCTCTCTCCCTGCTCCTGTCATACCGGCTTAGAACGGACTCCTGCAATTACTTACTTCTCCCTTTCTTCCCGGCTGTATCCAGACTGAGACCAAGCTCCTTTAACTGCTCAGCTGATATGGATGCCGGCGAATCAATCATTACATCACGCCCTGCATTGTTTTTTGGAAAGGCAATGAAGTCCCGTATTGTCTCCGAACCCGCAAACAAGGACACCCAGCGGTCAAACCCAAAAGCCACGCCGCCATGCGGCGGAGCACCGTAGCTGAAAGCATCCATAAGGAAGCCGAACTGCCTGCGCGCCTCTTCATCTGTGAATCCCAGTACCCTGAACATCCGCTCCTGTAACTCTGAATTATGTATCCTTATTGATCCGCCTCCTATCTCAACACCATTTATCACAAGGTCATAAGCATTGGCCCGCACCTTGCCGGGCTCTGATTCCAGGCGGTCAAGATCCTCCTCTTTGGGTGAAGTAAAAGGATGATGCATGGCATAGTACCTCTGTGTCTCATCATCCCATTCCAGCAGCGGAAAATCCACAACCCACAGGGCCTTGAATATTCCGGGATCCCGTAAACCCAGCCTGTTGCCCATCTCAAGGCGCAGTTCCGATAATGCTCCAAGTGTATGCATGCGCTCCCCTGCCAGCAGAAGCATTAGGTCACCGGGATGTGCATCCATTGCATCAGCCCACTGTTTGAGATCATCCTGGTTGAAAAATTTATCCACCGATGATTTCAGTGAACCGTCATTATTATACTTAACATATATCAATCCCTGTGCCCCCACCTGCGGCCTCCTTACAAAATCCGTAAGCCTGTCCAGCTCCTTTCTCGAATAATCGGCACATGAAGCGGCAACTATGCCACCAATATATTCCGACTCATCAAAGACCTTAAATCCACTGCCTTTTGCCGTAGCCGTCAGTTCCCTGATGATCATTGCAAACCTGAGGTCAGGCTTATCAGTGCCATATTCAGATAATGCCTGTTCATAGGGCATGCGAATAAAACTATCCTCAATGTCAATGCCTTTTATCTCCCTGAAAAGATGCACTGCCAGTCCCTCAAACGCATTCAGCACATCCTCCTGCTCCACAAAGGACATCTCACAATCTATCTGTGTGAACTCCGGCTGCCTGTCGGCCCGCAGGTCTTCATCCCTGAAGCACTTAACTATCTGGAAATACTTGTCAAAGCCGGAAATCATAAGCAGCTGCTTGAATGTCTGGGGCGACTGCGGCAGGGCATAAAAATCACCCGGATGTATGCGCGACGGCACCACAAAATCACGTGCCCCCTCGGGTGTTGACTTAATAAGAACTGGGGTCTCTATCTCAATAAAACCCTGTGAATCGAGATATCTTCTTACCTCCCTGGCAACCCTGTGCCTGTGAATAATATTCTGCTTAACAGGCTCACGCCTGAGATCAAGATAGCGGTATTTCATCCTCAGCTCATCACCACCGTCAGTATCTTTCTCAAGGGTAAAGGGAGGGGTAATGCTCTTGTTCAGTATACTTAGCTTTTCAACAATAATTTCCACATCCCCGGTAGGCATGGCGGGATTCTTATTGCTTCTCTCCTCCACAATGCCTTCAGCACTGATAACATATTCCCTGCCCAGCGCCCTTGCTTCAGCGCATAAGCCGGAATTTGTTTCCATATTGAAAACCAGCTGTGTCTTGCCATACCTGTCACGCAGATCAATAAAAGTCATACCTCCCAGGTCGCGCGACTTATGAACCCAGCCGCTTAATTTTACCTTTTTACCCTTATCGGACAGGTTCAGTTCTCCGCAGTTGTGTGTTCTGTACATAATAAACCATATAATTTTGAAGCAAAAATAATTAAAACATTATAACACTGAAACGAAATAAAGCTGTCTGCAATATATTTCTGTTTTTAGTACTTTTACCAAAATTTCAATTTCACTGCTGATGGCTATGGACTTACCAGATGATTATTTTATGAAGGCTGCATTGATGGAAGCCATGACCGCAAGAGACAGGGGAGAGATACCCGTAGGTGCCGTTGTGGTATGTAACAGTATAATAATTGCCCGTGCACATAACCTTACTGAAACACTGAATGATCCCACTGCCCATGCCGAGATGCAGGCCATAACAGCAGCCAGTGCATACCTTGGAGGCAAGTACCTTGACAAATGCAGCCTGTATGTCACGCTTGAACCCTGCACCATGTGTGCCGGCGCATTGTTCTGGAGCAGGATAGGCAGACTGGTTTATGGAGCTGCAGATGAAAAGAGAGGGTATACAGCGAATGCAAAAAGAATATTACACAAAAAGACAGGCGTGCTGCCATCTGTAATGGAAAAAGAATGCAGCAGTATTTTAAAAGATTTTTTTAAAACAAAAAGGCAGGATCAGAGAGCAGATAATAATTGAAATCTGAAAAAAATAATTTAGGTTTGTAAAAAAATCCCATTATGACATTTGACAACGGTAAAACTATTATAAGACTCAGGCTCAGGCTATTCATAGCCACCCTGCTTATGCTGGTCTATGTCTATGTGGTATATTACGGGAAGCAGTTACGCTTTCCCGTGTTCGGCATTGAAGAATCACTGGCCACCCTTGTGCTGACGGCGGCTTACCTTTTGCTGGCATTTTTGCCGCTTTTACTGAAATATAAATACATCTATTTTTCTGATGACGGCAACAGTATAATATTCAGGTACTATTCGGTTGGCCTTTTCAGCGGAAGTAAGAATTCAGTGGAAATACCAAAAGAAGAGTTTATAGCTTATAAGATAAAAAAGATCCTGCCCGGACTCGTAAGCTCAATACTGCTTTACCGCAGGATGAAAAATACGGTAGCCAGCTACTCACCCATATATATATCTTCCCTTTCCAAAAAGGAAATCAAAAAAATACAAACTGCACTTAATAAATATAAACATGATTAATCGCATCAGTCTTATGAGTTTAATCATTTTTTAACATCTTTTATAAGACCATATTTGCAAACAAATGAACCCATTATAAATCATTAAATATTTAATAATAATGAATGTAGATATTATAATAAACAACCTCGAGAAAAAACATCCCGGCGAGGTTGAATACCTTCAGGCAGTCAGGGAAGTACTCGAATCAATCGAAGAAGTTTACACAGAAAATCCGCATTTTGAATCAGCCAATATCATCGAGAGGCTGATTGAACCCGACAGGGTCTTGACTTTCAAGGTGCCCTGGGTGGATGACGAAGGAAAAGTACAGGTTAACATAGGGTACCGCGTACAATTCAATAATGCAATAGGTCCCTATAAGGGTGGTTTACGTTTCCACCCGAGTGTGAACCTCAGCATCCTTAAATTCCTGGGCTTTGAGCAGATATTCAAAAACTCACTCACCTCCCTCCCTATGGGTGGCGGCAAAGGTGGCTCTGACTTCAACCCCAAAGGCAAATCAGACGGAGAGATAATGAGATTCTGCCAGTCATATATGCTTGAACTATGGCACTTCATAGGTCCGGATACCGATGTGCCGGCAGGTGATATAGGTGTAGGCAGCCGTGAGATAGGCTTTCTCTACGGTATGTACAAAAAACTGAAACGCGAACATACAGGAGTGTTTACAGGAAAAGGCATCAACTGGGGAGGATCACTGATCCGCCCGGAGGCAACAGGCTTTGGCTGTGTATATTTTGCCAAGGAGATGCTTGCCACACGGGATGAATCCTTTGAAGGCAAGACAGTGGCGGTATCAGGCTTCGGCAATGTAGCCTGGGGTGCGGTACAAAAAGTGAATGAACTGGGCGGCAAGGTGGTTACCCTTTCCGGTCCGGATGGATACGTATATGACCCGGATGGCATAACAGGCGACAAGATAGACTATATGCTGGAGCTAAGGGCATCCAATGAAGATATAGTAAAGCCTTATTCATACGAATATCAATCAGCACAGTTCCACGAAGGTAAACATCCATGGGAGGTTAAAGTGGATATAGCCCTTCCCTGTGCCACGCAGAACGAACTGGATGAGAAAGATGCACAGGATCTGGTAAAAAACGGCTGCATATGTGTATGTGAAGGAGCAAATATGCCCTGTACACCTGAAGCTATTGAAATATTACAGAAAAACAATGTACTCTTTGCCCCGGGGAAAGCTGCCAATGCAGGCGGGGTGGCGACATCAGGACTCGAAATGTCACAAAATTCAATGAAGCTTCACTGGAGGCGTAATGAGGTTGATGACAGGCTGCACGAAATAATGATCAATATCCATGAGGCCTGTGTAAGGCACGGTAAAACGGAAAACGGATATATTGATTATGTAAGGGGGGCCAATATTGCCGGATTCCTGAAGGTTGCAAATTCAATGCTGGACCTTGGTGTTTAATAAATACACTCCATAGTTACGTTTGAAGGCTGCCCGGTGCGGGCAGCCTTTTTTTTGCTTTTTTTTGCGTTAAGGACATATGATAAATAAAAGCAATTGCTATCTTTGGTATAATGTCTCGTGCTGAAACAAAAACAGATAAGGAACTGATATGTACCATAGCCCTTGGCATGGTGCCGGCCGTTGGCGACATAAACGCCAGGAAGCTGATCAGGTATATGGGTTCTGCCTCCGCGGTGTTTAATGAGTCGCGTAAAAACCTTATGCTTATTCCGGGCATTGGCAAAACCATAGCCTCTCACCTGGGATCAAAGACCTTTATAGATAAAGCAACAAATGAACTTGATTATATACGTAAACATGATATTAAAGTAAATTGTTACGATGATCATGACTATCCGCGGCGCCTTAAAGAATGTCCTGATGCACCATTGCTTATATATTATAAAGGGAATGCCAGTCTTAATGAGGAAAGGATCATCAGCATTGTGGGTACCAGGAATATAACAAGGAGGGGAAAGGATATCTGCAACTCGCTGGTTTCAGACCTGGCGGCGGAATACCCGGAACTCTTAATAGTGAGCGGTCTGGCATACGGTGTGGATATTACAGCCCATAAAGCAGCACTCAATGAAAACCTGAAAACAATAGCCGTTCTCGGTCATGGGTTCAGAACATTATACCCTTCAGTGCACCTGCCGGCAGCAAAAGAAATACTAATAAACGGAGCACTGCTAACGGATTTTCCCTCATATGAAGCCCCTGAAAGAAATAATTTCCTGAAAAGGAACAGGATAATTGCAGGTCTGTCGGATGCTACAATAATAATTGAATCGGGCAGGAAAGGAGGAGCCATGGTGACTGCAGATATAGCAATGTCCTATAACAGGGAGGTAATGGCTGTTCCGGGATTCCCGGGTGAACGCTACTCAGAAGGCTGTAACCTGCTGATCAAATCGAACAAGGCAGCACTCATCGAATCAGCGGGCGACATATTCTATAACCTTAACTGGCCGGGCAAAAAGGAAAGAAGCAGACAAAAAAAACTATTTCCGGATGATCTCAGTCCCCTCGAAGAAAAAATATTCAGCCTTTTCAGCGAAGCTGCAGAATTATCAGCAGATGACATAAGCCGGTCTATGAACAAACCTGTACATAACCTTTCATCTGCATTGCTTAAGCTGGAGTTCTCAGGATTGATCACCAGCATACCCGGAAATATTTACAGAAAAAATATCTGATTCATCTTAAAAAGATCATCCATGACAAATGTCATGTTTTTATATATGTTGTACAGCACAAGCAATTGGCTTAAACCCGCTATTTTGCTGCATTCTGGCCACCCTTTTCAGATACAGGTGATTATTATTTACAAAGAAGAGCGATAGCGAAGGCTATTTACTAAATGAAATTTCTATTTTTATTCCCATTATTAAAAAAATTTAAAAAAACAATGACTATGGATCCAAGAGTTGAAAAATTTATGGCGGCTATCAAAGCCAAGAACCCGGGAGAAAACGAGTTTCACCAGGCTGTGCAGGAAGTTGCCGAATCACTTATCCCCTTCATTGAAGAGAACCCAAAGTATAAACATGCCAAGGTACTTGAAAGAATTGCCGAACCCGAAAGAGTTATCCTTTTCAGGGTGCCCTGGCTGGATGACAAGGGAGAGATACAAATCAACAAGGCTTACCGTATTGAGATGAACAGTGCTATCGGTCCCTATAAAGGAGGTCTCAGATTCCACCCTACCGTAAACCTGGGCATACTCAAGTTCCTGGCTTTTGAACAGGTGTTCAAGAACAGCCTCACAACACTTCCCATGGGCGGAGGTAAG
>CAZGUR010000103.1:0-5958 GCA_964529295.1 uncultured Rikenellaceae bacterium
GCATTCTTTTTATCCTGCTGCAGCAGTTCCACAGCTTTCTTTTCAATAAAATCTATCTCATCAAAGGCCTTGTCCTCATATTCCATCACCAGGGGCTGGATCAATTCTTTACCCTTGCCCCAGTTGACCATTGCCAGCCTGTTGGCCCTGCGGAAGGCCCACATTGCCGATTCGGTGCTGAAATGATCCTGGGCGCATATCTGGAAACTCTCCGGGAGGCTGAGGTTACCTGCATATATCGGTATCCTGGGACTTTCCGCCGGTACGTCAAAGCCAAACCATAGCCTGCCGCCCACCTCGTCAGGAAGCCAGTCCCTGAGCTGGGCTATCCATGAGTAGGCACAATACTGCACTGCTATGGGCCTGTACCTGTCCACAACACCTTCTTCAAGGGTGTTCAGCAGTGTACGCATATCGCCTGACATCCATGGGTGTACGGCGGGACTGATAATGGTGTCTGTCTCTATATTGCCGTCTTCATCCCTGCTTCTTTTTGCTACCTTCAGGTTTCGTATCATCTCCCATTCAGAGCCTTCATAGGTGGTACGGTAAAATTTCATAACATCACGTATATCCACTTTTTTCTCAGGTTTAACGGAAAAAGGCAGCTCCTCGTCGTCATACTCCAGGCCAAGTGAAGGGGCAAGGGTGCTGAGCACATAATATTCACGGATACTAAAGGGTTTTCTTCCCGAATAGGCCTTCCAGAACTTAAAAGTTTCCTTACCGTCCCAGAAACCCATCTCCCTGGCTACCTCATACACATTATCGGATGCCATATAATAATCTACATTATCCGGATCTATTTCCCCTATCCTGCATATATTGGCCGATATGCCTACATGGTCATCAGGTATGCGCTGTGCTGCCCATACTGCACCAATATTATCAGGACCTTCACCCATAATCTCAAAATGCCATACTTCGTTCTTGTCGGCAATGGTTATACATTCGCCGGAGTCGCCATAACCATATTCCTTTACCAGCTGTCCTATCAGCTTTATGGCCCCTCGTGCGGTGGAGCATCTTTCCAGGGCAATCCTTTCAAGTTCCTCTATAAGGAACATCCCGTTTTCATTGCGCAGTTCGCGCCTGCCTCCAAAGGTTGTCTCGCCTATGGCCAGCTGTTTTTCATTGAGGCAGGGGTAGGCAGTATTCAGGTATGCATAGGTCTTTTCCACTTCAGGAATTTCTCCTTTTACTTCGATGCCTTCCTCACTCCAGGAAGAGCTGGTATGCATGGTGCCCCATCTTACAGGGTGCATACTGCCGGGTTCATACTCCCGGGCAGGTACAAACTCCACCCAAGTGCGGTAATAGGCATCGCAGGTATGGCTGGTCATGACCGAGCCGTCAGTGCTGGCCTCTTTTCCAACCATTATGCTTGTACAGCTTTCGGTATAATCGGGTTCGTCATTCTGTGCATTCAGACCCGCAGCAAATAGTAAGATGATAAGTGCAGAAGTCAGTAATCGTTTTGGTTTCGGATAATTCATTTTTCTGTTTTTTATGTTTTATGAAATTTTATCAGGATTTTTTTCAGAGAATAAATATAGAAAATCTCACGGCTTCAGCTATTATAAAATTCAATATTATTGAATTGCAGAGTATGTTAGTCAGCAGAATCTTTTTTATTATTTAATAACAGGATGATCCTGTAAGCTTTCTGCCATGGCCTTTTTCAGTAAATTCCATGTTTTGTCAATTATCCTGTTTAAGCCTGTTCTGTCAATCTCTTATCAGTCAGGCATATCAAAGAGTAGGTAAATTTCCCTATTTTAATTAGCTTTGTAAACTGAGACAGCAGTATTAAATATAAAAGACAACACATTGACTGGCAGAAGGTTACCAAAGTGGCTAAAAATGCAGAGAGCGAGCGGGGCCAACTATACAAGGGTCAAGAATCTCGTTGAGCGCAATCACCTGCACACCATATGCAAAAGTGGTAATTGTCCTAATATAGGTGAATGCTGGAACGCCGGCACAGCCACTTTTATGATACTGGGTGATATATGTACCAGGTCATGTAAATTCTGTGGCACAGTAACGGGTAAGCCGCATGCGCCTGATAATGAAGAGCCTGGCAAGCTGGCTGAATCGATACATATGATGGGACTGAAGCATTGTGTTATAACCTCGGTCGACAGGGACGACCTGGCGGACAGCGGGGCTGCTTTCTGGGCTGAAGTGATAAGAAAAGTCAGGGAGATGAATCCGGGGATTACAATAGAAACCCTTATACCTGATTTCAGGGGTGTTGAAGAGGATATACAGAAGGTGGTTGATGCTGCACCTGATGTTATCTCACATAACCTGGAAACAGTGGAACGCCTGACACCGCAGATAAGATCAGCGGCCAGGTACAGGCGCAGTCTGGATGTGCTGAGGTACATGGCGGACAGGGGGGTGAAGACAAAATCAGGCATTATGCTTGGACTGGGAGAGACGGAGAATGAGATATATAAGACCATGGATGATCTGAGGAAAGTAAACTGTTCTGTACTGACAATGGGCCAGTACCTGCAGCCATCCCTGGATCATATGGAAGTGGTTGAATATATTGACCCGGCAAGGTTTGAGGCATACAGGAAGGAAGCGCTGGACAAAGGATTTACTAATGTGGAGAGCCATCCGCTGGTACGGTCATCATACCATGCCGAGAAGCATGTATAGGAGAAGATAAGAGGTAATTTTAAAATAAAATTTTGTGAAAAGGGCAGCAGTATTTGAGAATCTGGGATTACGCGACTATAAGGAGACCTGGGATTACCAGGAAGAGCTGTTCCAGGAAATGCTCGGTGTAAAGCTAAGGAACCGTTCAGGCGGTACCGGGGAGCAGGAGCAACAGCTGAACAGGCTGCTTTTTGTGGAGCATCCCCATGTGTTTACGCTAGGGAAAAGCGGCTCGGAAAATAACCTTCTTGTGGACAACCTTCAGCTTCAGGCTAAGGAGGCTTCTTTTTACCGCATAGACAGGGGAGGGGATATTACATATCATGGTCCCGGACAGCTGGTAGGCTATCCCCTGCTCGACCTGGAGATGTTTGACCTTACGCTGAAAGCCTATATCCATACGCTGGAGGAAGTGATAATACAATCACTGCGGGAATATGGGATTGAAGCAGGACGCAGCGAAGGGGCAACGGGTGTTTGGCTTGACACCGGTAATAGTGGCAGGGCACGGAAAATATGTGCAATAGGGGTAAGGGCCAGCAGGCATATCACCATGCACGGATTTGCTTTTAATGTAAATACAGACCTGGATTATTTCAGTTATATCAATCCCTGCGGTTATACAGATAAAGGTGTCACATCACTGGCTAAAGAGCTGGGTGAAGAGCAGGATTTTGAGAAAGCAAAGCAAATAGTTAAAAGTAATTTTGAAAAAATATTCGGCCTTAACTGGGTGGGATAATGAACCGGGTGAGATAATTAAATGAAGAAAAACTGGATTATAAAAGAAGCGGGTGATAATGTGCTTGTCAGGCAGCTGATGAAAAGCCTGGATGTCCCGGAGCCACTTGCTAAGCTGATGGTCCAGAGGGGTATCAGGGATTTTGAGGATGCCAGGCACTTTTTCCGGCCCGGACTGGATAAGCTGCATGACCCTTTCCTGATGAAGGATATGAATGTTGCTGTCGACCGTATATCATCGGCAATATATAAGAATGAGAGGATTTTTATCTATGGTGATTATGATGTTGACGGTACAACATCCGTTGCCCTGATGTATGCCTTTTTGCGTAATATATATCCGAATATAGAATTTTATATACCTGACAGATATTCAGAGGGATATGGCATATCAGAAAAAGGTATTAACTATGCCCATTCAGCTAATTGCAAGCTTATGATAGCCCTGGATTGCGGTATCAAGGCGGTTGAAAAGGTAAGGTATGCCAATAAGCTGGGACTGGATGTCATAATCTGTGATCATCACCTGCCGGGGGATGAGATACCGGAGGCCACGGCGGTGCTGGATCCCAGGCAGGAAGACTGTAACTACCCCTATAAGGACCTTTCGGGCTGCGGGGTGGGGTTTAAACTGATACAGGCTTATTCAAGGGTTAACGCTATGCCTTTTGAAGAGCTGGTGCAGTACCTTGACCTGGTAGCCGTGAGTATAGCATCTGATATAGTGCCTCTTACGGGTGAGAACAGGATACTTGCCCATTACGGACTTAAGCAGCTGAATGAGAACCCGAGGATGGGACTGGCCAAGATAATAAGGCATTCAGATATAAGGAAAAGGATAGGTATTGAGGATATAGTATTCAAGATTGGGCCCAGGATCAATGCAGCTGGCCGTATGGAATCGGGTAATAAGGCCGTCGAGCTGATGGTATCGGAAGATGGCATACTGGCTGAGGAGATGAGCAGGGAGATAGGTGACTGCAACAGGGACAGGCGCTCCGTTGACAGGACCATAACCACAGAAGCTCTCAGGATGATAGCTGAAGACAGCAGGTACCAGGATTCACGCACAACAGTGCTGTATAATCCAGGCTGGCATAAGGGTGTGATAGGTATAGTGGCATCACGACTGATAGAAACACATTACCGTCCCACCGTTATCCTGACCGAATCAAACGGCTTTGCCACGGGTTCAGCACGCTCTGTTACAGGCTATGACCTTTACCAGGCCGTTGAGGCCTGCGGAGATTTGCTGGAAAGCTTCGGGGGACATATGTATGCTGCCGGACTCACATTAAAGAAAGAGAATATACCTCTTTTTATTAAACGTTTTGAAAAGGTTGTTTCGGAAACAATCAGTGAGGAGCAGCTGGTGCCTCGTATACTGATAGATATGGAGCTTGACTTCAGTGATATCACGGATAAGTTTTACCGTATACTGGACCAGTTTCAGCCTTATGGTCCGGATAACCTGGCTCCTGTTTTTATGACAAGGAAGGTTTATGATACCGGTATGGGAAGAATAGTGGGCTCAAACGGGGAGCATCTGAAGCTGGACCTGTGCAGTGAGTCCACAGGTACTGTGAGCCTGCCTGCCATAGCTTTCGGACAGGGGAATATGCTGGATATAATAAAGAAAGGGCATCCGGTTGATATCTGTTATACCGTTGATATGAATGAGTTCAAAGGTAATAAGAACCTTCAGCTTAATATACGTGATATAAGGCCTTCCGAAGTTAAAAGCTGACAGCCAGCTGTAGCTTCAGCTCATCTGTCCTGACTGTGCCTGTTTCGTTTTTAATATTCGAAACGGCATATTTTAAACGCATGGCCATTATTCCTGCAGGCTTGTAAACAATCATCAGGTATGATCTGTGACCATCACTGTACAGGGCCCTGATATAAGGGTTGTACAGCAGGTCATCTTCCCATGCATATATCCTGGTATCATAGCTCCCTGTACTGAATACAGTAAGCCGGCCACGTATCTCAAGGGATATTCGGGGGAAGAGGCAGGAGGCCGACTGGTAGCAGAGAAGGCCGCTGTCTGTTGAGCCGGCTATCACCACTTTCTCTACGCGTGTACGTAATGATAAACGATCGGATGGCTGGCATTCCATGGAGAATCTCAGATTGCTCTTCTCAAAAGGGATGCTTTTTTTGACACCTCGCAGGGGTGTGAGTGTCTTTTCCCCTGCCTGATACCTGAGGTCGGCCGTCAGTGATATAATGTCTGAGGGCCCGGCCGGCTGCAGCCTGATACTGAGCAGGTATTTCATGGAAGAGGGAAAGTGGCCGGATATATTATTATACCACAGGTCTTTATCACTTAAAAAACCGGCCGAAAAACGGAGTCCGGGCAATAATTCCGCCCCGATATTAGCGAGCAGGCTGCTGTTAAACTTATTGAAGGTCCTGCCGCCCGGCGCCTTGCCGTGAAAAGAATTATAGCCCCTGCTAAGCCTTGAATACAGCACATTGCACCTTACGCGTCCCCCGGGGTTAAGTGATAAACCCTGCAGAAAAGCCGTTTTTGCGTCAGCG
>CAZGUR010000103.1:5968-10480 GCA_964529295.1 uncultured Rikenellaceae bacterium
GCTTACCGCAAACTCGCCAAAAAGCTGTGAATTACGGAACAGGTATGCATAATCGATGGAGAATGAAGCATTTTCTTTCCCTTTGAAATCATAGATATCCCTTATATCGCTGCTCTGTAATACCGGAAGAGAGAATCGGTAATACACAGCACTTAAACCGAGGTAGAGGTTTTTTCTTATACCGTTAATATTGAGACCGTAACTGTTTTCAGACACAGCGTCTCTTTTTAACAGGCTGGTGGGAGTATTATGTATGCCCGTACTGTAAAAGGATGATATATAGCCTTTGTCACTGTTCTTATCATATACGGTTGTGGCATCTATCATAT
This sequence comes from uncultured Rikenellaceae bacterium, assembly GCA_964529295.1. GTDB lineage: Bacteria > Bacteroidota > Bacteroidia > Bacteroidales > VadinHA17 > UBA9300. Next base: position 6,298 of record CAZGUR010000103.1, read on the forward strand.
TAAGAGAGGCGAAAGACATGATGTTTATATTTCTTATCCTGAAGGACAGGGCAAGACCCCTGAAAAAATCATTCTCATCACTTGATGAATATGGCATTATATTGCTGCTGTTTTTCATTGGCCTGGGCTCGGTAGGTACAGGCGGGCGACAGAACCCGTTCCATACAGTCAGGCCCTGGCCAAAACGAACACGGTAATCGCCTATGATAATACTGTTAAGCCTGGTACCCGGACTGTAAGAGATATTCCCCGAGAGGAAGTCGGGCTGGTATCCGGGTAAAAACATGGCTTCACCCTTATCTTTCTCAGCAGTGATATGGGCTTGCAGGTCTCCCCTGCTGACCCTTATCTTCGACAGCAGCTTGTAATTGCCACCTGGATATTTTTCATCTTTAGTGCCCGGATATTTTATTATATTGTTAATGGCTCTCAGGTGGTAAGACCTGTTCCATCTGCCGGCTTTGCCGGAAGACCCGAATTCAATAAAAGGATCAATAAGGCCGGCCAGCTCCCTGTCGAAGCCGGGGATATAACTGATCTCCATTACTGACAGTATATCGCCGTGCTTTTTTGTGTAATCAATAAGGCTGTGTACCTGGAAAACCGTCAGGAAGAAGAGTCTTTTTATTTCGTTAATATTGCCGGAATTAATATTGACCGGCTCATCCGCCAGCCTGGTAATGGTCTCGGCGTAATCAGCAAGCTGCATGTCTTCACCGGATGACAGAGCAATATCTTCCAGCAAGTTTATTAAATGCCCTGATAAATGGTCCTGCGCGTAAAGGCATTGCAGTGAAATTATCAGGGCTGCAGCTATCAGGTGCAACCGTAATCTCATACCCTACCTTATAAATATTACCAGTGAGAGTGAAGGGGTGAGTCCGAGGTTCTCATGCGAGAGAAATCCCAGGTTAGCCTGGAATATCCGTCCTGAATACCCGGCTCCGAAAGCCATACCCAGTGGATTGCTCATTAATCCGCCACGCAGGAACAGGTTGCCTGCAAATTCATACTCTGCAGCCATCCTGATATTTGTTTTCCCGTAATCACTGGCCTCCATTTCTGCTGTGGCCATAAACGAAGAGGCAAAGCTGTACGAAGCCCCCACTTTCATAACCAGCGGAATATCACTTTCGTACAGTGAGGGAGGCACAGGATTATATATATGTATACCCAGTATAAGATTATTAAAGGGTTTATACTGTATGCCTCCTTCAAAAGTGAGGTCGTTCCTGTTGCGGTAATCACCGGCATTACGTGTTGAGTAAAGGTCTGTCTGTATTCCTGCCGATATTTTTTTACCCAGCTTCATCCCATAGGCAAGACCGATGGTATGCCTGTTATATTCGGTATACCCGTAATATGAATATACAAGACCAAGGGCACCACCCGGCACCGATGGTATCACCATACCGAATGTTTTGTTACTCAGTTCTGACAGACCAAACCTGTTGTCCTGGTTAAGACCTGCCGACCAGCTATCCACAGAGGCAAGAGAGGCCTGGTTATGAAATCCTGCCCAGAAGCCCTCCGTGGCCACAGTAGCGTAAGCAAGACCTACCTGCCTGGCGCCTGCTGAGAGGCTGAAAGGGTTCTGCGGGTATACAGCAATACCCGACAGGCACAGGGCAGAGATCAGTAAAATTTTTAGCAGCGAAATTTTCTTTTGCATAAATGACTTTTTAATCCCATCTCAAGTTATTAAATAAAATGGAAAAAGACAATAATGCAAAATACCAGGAACATGTTCCGGGTGTTACACCTTTATTGGATAAAGTGTAGAATGAAACCCTGTTAAAATTCCTGGTACATGTTAAAATTCCTGGTACATAACCGGGATAATCCGGATAATCTGCCGGAGGATTAATTGGTTTTATAATCGTATCTGACTTCTTTAAGCTGGCTGTTGGCTTTAACGATTTTGTCTTTCAGCTTTGATTTAAAGTCAATCAGTTCCTTTCGTATATCATCATCGGCTGTGGCAATAATCTGTGCGGCCAGTATGCCGGCATTCTGTGCGGCGTTAATACCTACTGTGGCAACGGGTATGCCGGGGGGCATCTGTACTATGGAAAGCAGTGAATCAAGTCCCTCCAGCGATGCTTTTACAGGCACACCGATAACAGGTATTGTTGTCATTGCTGCAATAACCCCGGGAAGGTGTGCAGCCATACCTGCTGCAGCAATTATCACTTCTATACCCCTGTCTGCTGCCTCTCCGGCAAACTTTTCAACCTCGTCAGGCGTTCTGTGTGCTGATAAGGCATTGATCTCAAAAGGGATCTTAAAATCATTGAGGATGGCGGCTGCTTTCTCCATAACGGGAAGGTCAGAAGTGCTCCCCATAATAATGCTTACTCTTGGCTTCATATTATGCTGTTTTTATTTGTATTTTGAGACAAAAATAAGGTATATATTTTATATTTTCGCATCATTATTTGACTTCATCATTTTGCCTGCGCATGAATACAGTAAAAATATACGACAAGACCTTTGAAGTGTTTATAGAAGAAAAGGAGATACTGAAAAAGGTAAAACAGATGGCCGCACAGATAGAGGAAGAGAACAGGGGAAAGGATATTCTTTTTATCAGTATATTAAACGGCTCCTTTGTTTTTACAGCCGACCTGCTGAGGGATATAGCCATGGATGTAAAACTGTCGTTCCTTAAACTGTCATCATATGAAGGAGAGAGGTCAAGCGGCTCAGTGAGGAGACTGATAGGGCTTAGCGAGGAACTGGCCGGTATGACTGTTATCGTTGTGGAAGACATTATTGATACGGGCTGTACCCTTGACGGTATTATTGAAGACCTGCAGGGGAAAAGTCCGGATGAAATAAAAATAGCATCATTACTGATAAAGCCCGAAGCGTATAAGGGATCTCACAGTATTGATTATACAGGCTTTGAGATACCCAATGATTTTGTTATCGGCTATGGACTTGATTTTGACGGATTGGGCAGAAACCTGAGATCTGTTTACAGGCTTGTCAGTAATGACAATGATTAAAACTATAAATTAATATTGATGATAAATTTTTTATTATTCGGCCCGCCAGGCTCAGGCAAAGGCACGCAATCGCTTAAGCTTGCTGATAAATATAACCTTATACATCTGTCTACGGGGGATATGCTGCGGGAGGCCATAGCTTCCGGCACAGAGCTGGGCAAGAAGGTGTCAGGAATGATGGAAAGAGGCGAGCTGGTACCGGATGAGGTGGTGATAGCTATGATCTCAGAAAAGATTGACACACATCCTCGTTCCGGGGGCTTTATCTTCGATGGTTTTCCGCGCACCGTTGAACAGGCTGTTGCCCTTGATGAGACACTGGCGGAGAAAAGTACCGCAGTCTGCAAAATGCTGGTGCTGGAAGTTAAGCATGATGAACTGCTTAAAAGGTTGCTTGCAAGAGCGGAGGAGTCAGGACGGCCTGATGATAAGGATGAAAGCGTGGTGGAGAACAGGATCAATGTGTATAAGGAAAAAACAGAACCCGTAATAGATTATTACAAGAGACAGGGCAAGTATTTACCGGTCAATGGTATGGGCGAAATAGATGAGATTTTCATACGCCTCAGTAAGGTTCTTGAAGCATGCATGTAATATAAAATATGTCAGGAAGCAATTTTGTCGATTATGTAAAGATTTTCTGCCGCTCGGGCAGGGGAGGAGGTGGCTCTTCACACCTGCGCCGGGAGAAATATGTGCCCAAGGGAGGGCCTGATGGTGGTGATGGCGGTCGCGGCGGCCATATTATACTGAGAGGAAATAAGCAGCTGTGGACGCTGATACACATGAAATACCAGAGGCATGTTTTTGCCGGCAACGGTATGCCCGGCTCATCATCCATGAAGTCAGGAGCCGATGGCGGGGATAAATACCTGGATGTACCGCTTGGGACAGTGGCAAAAGATGCTGAAACAGGCAGGCAAATACTGGAGATAACGGATGATGGCGAAGAAAAGGTGCTGCTGCAGGGTGGCCGTGGCGGATTAGGAAATGTTCACTTCAAATCATCAGTGCGTCAGACCCCCAGGTATTCACAGCCGGGAGAGCCGGAGCAGGAAGCATGGTTTGTGCTGGAGCTTAAGGTGCTGGCCGATGTAGGGCTGGTGGGCTTTCCCAATGCTGGAAAATCAACATTGCTGAGTGTTGTGTCTGCCGCAAAACCCAAGATAGCT
>CAZGUR010000104.1:0-10426 GCA_964529295.1 uncultured Rikenellaceae bacterium
TATAAGAAACTGTAGTATTGTAAATATTAAAAATAAAACTGCTGTTTTCATAATGAAATCTTCCGGGATTGGTACAATTATTATTTTAATGACAAAATACTATTTATTACCTGAAAATAGCTAAAAGACAGGATAAAAAATCCAAAGTGTTTTACAGAACATAATACCCTTACGTAACTATTGATTATCAACACATTAATAATGAATAATAAATTATAAATCTTAATAAATTTTTTGTATATTTGCGACTTGATTTTTTTATAACAAATCGTTAATGACAAAAAATAGAATTTATGGCTAAGGTTAAAAGAGTTTATACTTTCGGCGACAAGAAAGCCGAAGGTAATGCCGGTATGAAGAATTTGCTTGGTGGCAAAGGGGCCAATCTGGCTGAAATGAATCTCACAGGAGTGCCCGTACCTCCGGGTTTTACAATTACAACGGATGCATGTACAGAGTATAATGAACTGGGTAGAGAGAAGGTTGTCGAACTTCTTAAGGATGAAGTAGAAGCTGCAATTGAGAATGTTGAAAAAATAATGGGCTCAAAGTTTGGCAGCAGGGATAATCCCTGTCTGCTGTCTGTTAGATCAGGATCAAGGGTGTCCATGCCGGGAATGATGGATACTGTATTAAACCTGGGAATGAATGATGACGCAGTTGTCGGTCTGGCTGAGAGAACAGGCAATGAAAGATTTGCATGGGATTCTTACCGCAGGTTTGTACAGATGTACGGTGATGTGGTAATGGGTCTTAAACCGGAATCAAAAGAAGATGTTGATCCTTTTGAAGAAATCATTGAAACACTAAAGGAAGAAAAAGGGATAGAGGATGACACGGAACTGACCGTTGATGATCTTAAACTGCTGGTTACAAAATTCAAAAAAGCTGTAAAAGATAAGACTAAGCTTGACTTTCCGACAGACCCATGGGAGCAGTTATGGGGATCTATAGCAGCTGTTTTCGACAGCTGGATGAACAAACGTGCCATATATTACCGCCAGATAAATAATATTCCGGCCGAATGGGGTACTGCAGTAAATGTGCAGGCCATGGTGTTCGGTAATATGGGGAAAAAATCCGGGACAGGTGTTGCCTTCACCCGTGATGCAGCAACTGGAGAAAACGTCTTTAACGGGGAATACCTCATTGACGCACAGGGTGAGGATGTTGTAGCCGGAACCAGGACACCGCAACAGATAACACATGAAGGATCATTGCGATGGGCAAAGCTGGCAGGTGTAAGTGAAGAAGTAAGGGCTTCTAAATTCCCCTCACTGGAAGAAGTGATGCCGGAGGTATACCAGGAGTTATTCACAATACAGAAAAAGCTTGAAGAGCATTACGGTGATATGCAGGACCTTGAATTCACCATACAGGACGAAAAATTATGGTTACTGCAGACAAGGAATGGTAAGCGCACAGGTGCTGCAATGGTTAAGATAGCCATTGACCTGCTTAAAGAAGGTAAGATTGATGAAAAGACTGCCCTCTTCCGTCTTGAACCAAATAAACTGGATGAACTCTTACACCCTGTATTTGACCAGAAGGCACTTGACAGTGCAAAGGTGGTAGGCAAAGGACTGCCTGCATCACCAGGTGCTGCAACCGGACAGATAGTGTTTTTTGCCGACGAAGCAGATAAGTATAGCTCATCAATACTCGTTCGCATTGAAACATCACCTGAAGACCTTGAAGGAATGAATATTGCCAGGGGTATACTTACAGCACGCGGAGGTATGACATCACATGCAGCCGTTGTGGCCAGGGGAATGGGCAAATGTTGTGTTTCCGGTGCAGGCAATGTAACAATAAACTATAAGACACGTACGATGGTAGCCGGTGGTAAAACATTCAGGGAAGGCGACTGGATATCACTCAACGGTACGACAGGTGAAGTATATGAATCTAAGATCGGTACAATCGAGCCCCAGATGGGAGGCGACTTCGGAGAAATAATGGATCTGGCAGAAAAATTCACCAGGATGGATGTCAGGACAAACGCAGACTCCCCCAAGGATGCAATAACCGCAAGGAAGTTTGGGGCAAAGGGTATTGGATTGTGCCGTACAGAACATATGTTTTTTGAGGGTGAAAGGATCATGGCCATGAGGGAAATGATACTCTCCGAGAAAGAAGAAGACAGGAGAAAGGCACTTGAGAAACTCCTGCCCTACCAGAGGGAAGATTTTGAAGGCATACTGGAGGCCATGCAGGGTTACGGTGTAACCATCAGGCTGCTCGACCCGCCTCTTCACGAGTTTGTTCCCCACGAAGAAGAAAACCAGGCCGATATGGCCAGGGAGATGGGCATCTCGCCTGAAGAGGTTAAGGCCAAAGTCGATTCGCTGCATGAGTTCAATCCCATGCTGGGTCACCGCGGATGCCGCCTTGGTATCACCTACCCGGAGATAACAGAGATGCAGGCCAGGGCTATTATTGAAGCTGCCTGTAACCTTAAGAAAAAAGGTATCGATGCCAGACCTGAAATAATGATACCGCTTATTGGAGGAGTTGAAGAATACAGGTCACAGGAGAAGATCATACGTGGCATTGCAGAGCAGGTGTTCGAAGAAAAAGGGATTAAAGTAGATTACCTGGTGGGTACCATGATAGAGATTCCACGTGCGGCCCTTACCGCCGACAAGATAGGTGAAGTGGCAGAATTTTTCTCCTTCGGAACAAATGACCTTACCCAGATGGCATTTGGGTACTCCAGAGATGATGCAGGCAAATTTCTGCCGGTATACCTGAAGCACGGGATACTCAAGAATGATCCTTTCCAGGTACTTGACCAGGAAGGTGTGGGACAACTTGTAAGGATGGGTACAGAAAGAGGACGTGCCGCCAATGCAAATCTTAAAGTGGGTATTTGCGGCGAGCATGGAGGAGAACCCAGCTCAGTTGAGTTCTGCAACTCAGTGGGAATGGACTATGTTAGCTGTTCTCCTTTCAGAGTACCGATAGCAAGACTGGCTGCTGCCCAGGCAAATAACAGATAGGTTTTATTACCGTATATAAAAAAAGATGGTGTGAATTACTCACATCATCTTTTTTTTGCCTGTATACGGTAGATTGCTATTTTGCTTTAACCATATGCAGTTCGTAGTCAATGTTAAAAATATCATTTATTGCAGCATCACCAATATTATCAAAGAACTTCTTTGATCCGTAACGCACGTCAAACAGGGTGCGGTCAATATCAATATGACCTGTAAAGATAAGGGCTTCATCATAGTCATTCATATTGGTGGTAAATTCAATAGCCTCTGTTATCCCTTTAATTGTAATATTACCCTTCACTGTCACCGGTCCGCCGTTCGTCCTTTCTGCACCAGTAATCTCCAGACGGGATTCAGGATATTTCTCAACACTGAAAAAATCATCAGACTTCAGGTGTTCTTCAAGCTTTTCTCTCATACCGTCATTTTCTATGTCAGTGTCTTTCAGGCTTCTCATATCAATAATAACAGTACCGCTGACAGGTTTACTATCCTCTACCTCCAGGTTACCTGACTTAAGCTGTATGGTACCGGTATGTTCCCCTGCTATTTTCTTTCCATGCCATATAATAACAGTCTTATCAGGGTCTGCCTTGTAAGTCTGAGCCTTCAAAACAGAATGGGAAGAGATAATCATCACTGCAATAAGTATCAAATATACTTTTACGTTTCTTTTCATTTTTTTTAATTTTAATTATTCCTATAATATATAGACAATCAAGCAACAAAAAGGTTTATAAGCAACATCTTTGTTTAGCAACCTGATTAGGGTCGAGACAACGACATCCCTGGAAGCAGGCGCCCGGACTATTATCATTAAATATCAAATAACATATCTATAAAAAGTACAGGGCACCTAAATATTTTTAACTTTGTGTTTTATGAATTAAACTCTTTAGTAATGGTCACAAAAAAAGATCTACTGAGCTATAATATCACCGAACCGGCCGAAATAATTTATAATCCCGGTTACGAATACCTGTTCAAAGCTGAGACCAGTCCGGATCTGGAAGGTTATGAAAAAGGGATACTGACCGATACCGGTGCTGTAGCGGTTGATACAGGAATATATACAGGCAGGTCTCCTAAAGACAAATACATAGTGCTGGATGATAAAACGAGGGATACCGTCTGGTGGAAATCAGAAAAAGCTGAGGTTTCAGATAATAAACCCATAAGCAAAGAAATATGGGAGCATGGTAAGAAACTGGCCTCTCAGCAGCTGTCCGGACAAAAATTATACGTAATGGACTGCTATGCTGGCGCCAACAGGGACACCCGCCTGAAAATAAGATTTATAATGGAGGTGGCATGGCAGGCCCACTTTGTAAAAAATATGTTTATCCGTCCCACTGAAGAAGAACTGGAAACATTTGAGCCTGACTTTGTTTTTCTTGTTGCCTCTAAAACATCCAACAGGCAATGGAAAGAACAGGGTCTTCATTCAGAAACATTTGTTTTTTTCAATCTCACCGAGAATATGGCGGTACTGGGTGGCAGCTGGTACGGTGGAGAACTGAAGAAAGGAATATTCTCCGTAATGAATTATTACCTGCCCCTGCAAAATATAGCCGCCATGCATTGTTCAGCCAATGTGGGTAAAGATAATGATGTTGCCATCTTCTTCGGCTTGTCAGGAACAGGCAAGACTACCCTTTCAACCGATCCTGACAGGGCACTGATAGGCGACGACGAGCATGGCTGGGATGATGACGGTTTATTTAATTTTGAAGGAGGCTGCTATGCCAAGTGTATACATCTGAGCAAGGAAAAGGAACCGGACATTTATAATGCCATACGAAGGGATGCCCTCCTGGAGAACGTGGTTGTCAAAAGTGATGGCTCGATAGATTTTGATGATGACAGCAAAACAGAAAATACCAGGGTGTCATACCCTATCTATCATATTGATAATATAGTAAAGCCGGTATCAAAAGCAGGTCATGCTTCAAAAGTGATTTTCCTGACCGCGGATGCTTTCGGTGTATTGCCGCCGGTAGCAAAGCTGACCAAAGAACAGACCAGGTATTATTTCATCAGTGGATATACAGCCAAAGTGGCGGGCACAGAAAGAGGGATAAAAGAACCCGTTCCTTCCTTTTCAGCGTGCTTTGGAGCTGCCTTCCTTCTTCTCGATCCCATTATATATGCCAATGAGCTGGTGCGGAAAATGGAATTACACGGAGCAGACGCATGGCTGGTAAATACAGGGTGGATGGGTGGCCCCTATGGTGTTGGTAACAGGATAGATCTGAAATCAACAAGACGGATCATTAATTCTATTCTTGACGGGTCAATTAATAATACCGATTTTCATGATATACCAGTGTTTAATCTTGCTATTCCTTCGGTAGTCGAGGGGGTTGACCAACAACTCCTTGACCCGGGCCAGACCTGGGAAAAAACCGCGGAATGGCATAAATCAGCAACAGATCTTGCCGCTAAGTTCATTAAGAATTTTAAAAAATTTGCAGTTAATGAAGAGCTGTCCGAACTGATAAAATATGGACCTCAATTATAAATTATTTATAGTAAGCTGCCTCCTGGCATATGGCCTGGGCTCTATCGCCACCGCTGTATGGGCCGGTAAGATATTCCATGGCATTGATATACGCGAACATGGAAGTGGTAACGCAGGGGCAACAAATACAATAAGAGTGATGGGCTGGACCACCGGTCTGCCGGTATTGATTATTGATATAGCAAAGGGATGGCTGGCTGCCAGTCTGCCCCTTATACTCAACCTTGCTGACAGGGGATCTGGCGAGCTGATAAATATGCAGATCATAACCGGAATGATAGCAATAAGCGGTCATGTGTTTCCAGTTTTCGCAGGTTTTAAGGGGGGTAAGGGAGTGGCAAGCACTTTTGGCGTTCTATTATCCCTGCACCCCTATGCAACTATAATGTGCATGGCTGTGTTTCTTGCTGTCTTACTTATAACAGGCTATGTATCCATAAGCTCAATATCTGCCGGTTTATCGTTTCCCCTTATGCTGCTGTTATTCTTTGACAGCCCTTCCCTTATGTTCAGTATCTTTTCCATACTTATTGCACTGGCCCTGATCATAACCCATAAAAAGAACCTCAGGCGTTTGCTTAAGGGAGAAGAGAACAGGTTTATCTGGAAAAAAAGAAAAGACCGGAGACAGTAAAGGATGCAATAAAGAAATGTAGCCTGTACCGCACAAACAGGTCAGCCGGAATATATCTTAGCTGTCTGAAAATTTATTTGTTACAGATAGAATCAAGACTGAGTGCAAACCTGGCACCCAGATCTATGAAACCATCCGAGTCATAATGCCATGGATCTGAATAACTGTAGTCATCAGTGCTGGTGACTATAGCCGCCCGGGCATCTTCCTTTACAAACCTATGCTGAGCAGCCCTTACTATTTCACCATGTTCCCATACCACACCCGAAGGATCATTGCCCGAATCAGAGATCCTGCCTATAAGCACCGGGATATCACCGCTGCCCAGGGCTTCTCTTATAAGCTTCATCAGCTCTTTAAGATTTTCATAATAACGCCTGGCTATTTCCTCTGTGACATCAGCATCACTCTCACCCTGCATCCATATTATCCCTGATGGTACAAGCCTGTCTTCCCTGCCGTCACCATCAATATCCTTTATGCTGAGAGCATTATCCACCGCAGCCAGAAAATGATCATACTGGTTGATTCCTTCACCATTCTTATAGGAAGGATCCCAGCTGCCAAAATTCCTTGCGGCCTCCTGATCTATGGAAGTGCCGCCAAGGGAGTATTTTAATATGGCAATTTTTGACCCGGGATCAAGCTCCTTCATCTTATCGGCAAAACTCAATTCACAACCAAACCTGTCTGAGTAGCTATTATTAATACCATCTGTGGTGAAACCTGCCCCGTGACCGGGTTTAAGAATGGTCCACAATCCTTTACCCTCAGGCAATGAATCATCCCTGGCAGGGTTAGCGTGATAGATATAGCTGTCAGTGAATGATTTATTGAGATCAGCCGGCAGCTCCGCCATATATCCGTATCCTTCCATATTTGACTGCCCGCCAAGATAGTAAAGCTTATACTCGCTGCCCTTATTCTTTGTACAGCCATTTATTAAAAGCCACAATAATAAGAGGGTTAATAAGTGTATCCTTTTCATAGTTTGCCTGTAAGAATAAAATAATAAAAGCTCAGGATGTAAATTTAATTAATCTTTGCACAATAATACAGTATATTTACAGGCATTGATTTTAAACAATAAACAGCAAAAAACATGATCACAGGAGAAATGATGCTGGAGCATATCAGGAGGCGGCAGAGTGACCGCGGGTACCTGGACAGGGAGGTTGAGCAGGAGAAGCTTGACAGGATACTGGAAGCCGGCAGGCTGGCGCCCTCAGCCTGTAATTCACAACCCTGGAAATTTATCGTTGTCAATGACCCCGGCATGCGAAAAATTGTTGCTGAGGCCACTTCAGCAAAGGAGCTGGGTTTTAACAGGTTTATTGACCAGGCACCGGTACTGCTTGTTATTGTAAGGGAGAAACCAAAGCTTATTTCACAGATAGGCGGCTCCATAAAGAACAAGGATTACTCGGTTATTGATACCGGTATTGCAGCGGAGAATATATGCCTCCAGGCAACTGCTGAAGGTCTGGGCACATGCATACTGGGCTGGTTTAATGAAAAGAAGGTAAAGAAAGTACTGCAGGTGCCTGATAATAAGCGGGCCGAACTGGTTATTGCCATCGGATATCCCTCAAAGCCGCACAGGCCAAAGAAAAGAAAGGATCCGGAGGAAGTTATATCCTATAATAAATACTGACCTCCACCGGTTCAGGAGGACAAAGGAATATTACTTTTTCAATGAATTACATATCCTCCGGTTTATTTCACGGACCCTGTCCTCTTCAAGCTTTATTACCTCACGGTCGTATGTCATCAGTCCGTTCACTTCAATCTCAACATCCGTTGTCTGTGTATATATAGCGGCTGAAAAACCTGCTCTTATCAATCGCAAAAGCTGTTCACCAAATTTTACATATTCGTCTGTTGCCTCAGAGGAACTTTTGAACTGAACATAACCCCAGTTCCTGTCGGAATTCCATAGATGGTCTTCAAATACCAGTCCTATGCCTCCGTATTCACCAAGTGCATTTGCCCTCATGGCATCGTAGAAGTACAACCTGGGTTCAGGGTAATTGTGCAGGTCAAGTATATCTCCTGCAGGAAAGAAATTACCTCCGCTGGCGGGATTAACAAGTCTCGAAGGGTCATATGCTTTCGTCCATTCAGCTATTTCCACTGTCTTAAACTGTCCCCATGCCTCATTAAAGGGCACCCAGCAGACTATTGAAGGATGAGAATACAGGAAACTCATAATACTTTTCCATTCCCTCCTGAAATCAGATTCTGACTCTGGACTCCTGTCCAGCTCATTGCCTGTATAATACCCCCTTCTCTGCCAACCGGGTGAACGGTCACCATTAGGCATATCCTGCCATACAAGCATACCAATTCTGTCGCAATGCATATACCAGCGGGCCGGTTCAACTTTGACATGCTTGCGTATCATATTAAATCCAAGCTCTTTGGTCTTCCTGATATCAAATTTCAATGCCTCGTCAGTTGGCGCCGTATATAATCCGTCAGGCCACCATCCCTGGTCCAGTGTGCCAAACTGAAAATAATCCTTATTATTGAGCTGCAGCCTAATAATACCATTCTCATCCCTGGCAGTTGAAATCTTTCTCATGGCAAAATAACCGTTCACCCTGTCAACAGCTTCACCATCGCTCACTAAATTCACCTCCATATCATACAGGAAAGGAGACTCCGGACTCCACAGTTCGGGATTTTCAATGGCCAGCTCAGCTTTCTCTCCAACAGCCGCCTTTGCACTTGCGATAACTTCCTTTCCTTTCCGTGCAATTACCTCATAATAATCTCCAGGAACAGTCCCATCAGTAAATGCATTAACAATTAAGCTGTTATTATCTATGTCAGGGACAGAATGAATAGCTGTGATAAACTTATGACTTACCGGTTCCAGCCATACCGTCTGCCAGATACCGGTAACTGCAGTATACCATATTCCACCTGGATTGCTAACCTGTTTGCCCCGTGGCTGATAACCAGCATTGGTCGGGTCCCACACCCTTACATGAAGCTGCTGCTCATCTTCCTGTTGAAGGAAAGCTGTGATATCCAGAGAGAATGGATCATATCCGCCCCTGTGATTTCCTACCTTTATACCATTGATCCAAATATCTGTTTCCCAGTCTACTCCACCAAAATTCAATATAATCTTCTTACCTCTCCACCCAGGGGGTATTGTGAATGTCCTGTGGTACCACAGTACCTTATCCTCACCTACCTCACGCTGAACACCTGAAAGGCTTGATTCCACCGCGAACGGGACCAGTATTTTACCATCATATCTCCCTGGCATTGCAGTCCCCCTGTCAACTATGGCATATTCCCATAACCCGTTCAGGTTTAACCAGTCATCTCTGACCATCTGTGGCCTTGGATATTCAGGCAATGGTTTTGCGGGATCAATTTCTCCTGCCCACCTGGTTTTTATCTTATCACCGGCAGGCTCCCAGTCCTGGGAACTGACAGGGTTCAATAACAGAATAGTAAATAATGCTAACAGTAAGTACCTCATAGTTGTTATTTCTGGTCTATTTCAAATTACACAATACTTCTTTCATCCTACTGCAGGCTTCAACCAGCTCATCCTCTGATGCAGCATATGATACCCTGAGGCAATCAGGTGCGCCGAAGCCGGCACCGCCCACAACAGCCACATGTGCTTTTTCAAGGATGTACATTGCCAGGTCGGTGGAATCAGCTATCACCGTTTCACCATCACTTTTACCGAAAAGACTGCTGACATCAGGAAAAACATAAAAGGCACCGTCAGGAACACTCAGTTTAAATCCATCTATCTCTTTTAGGAGTCCGCATACCAGGTCTCTCCTTTTAAGAAAAGCATCCCTCATTTTATCCTTTGAATCGCTTACTGAAGTAATAGCTGCAAGCGCTGCCCTCTGCCCTATTGATGACACTCCCGAAGTAAACTGGCCCTGCAGCTTATTAACGGCTTTTGCAATCCACAGTGGTGCTCCTATATAACCAATCCTCCAGCCTGTCATGGCATATCCCTTTGAAACACCATTAACGGTTATAACCCTGTCATAGATAAAATCAAAGGAAGCCATGCTTTCATGTTTGCCTGAAAAGGTTATATGCTCATATATCTCATCTGATATAACAAACAGCCCTTCATGCTTTTCCACTACCCTTGCAATCTGCTCCATCTCATGGCGGGTATAAACCATCCCTGTCGGGTTTGAAGGAGAGTTAAATATTATAAGGCGTGTTTTAGGGGTAACAGCTTTCTCCAGTTCATCAGCTGTCAGCTTAAAATCATTC
>CAZGUR010000105.1:0-2336 GCA_964529295.1 uncultured Rikenellaceae bacterium
AATGCTTATGAGGCTGGCAGAGGATTTCGGGATAAAGGCTCATACGCTGATACATTTTAACGAGGCTTATAAGGTGGCAGATAAGATGAGGGAGCATGGCGCTGCAGGCTCTGTCTTTTCCGACTGGTGGAATTATAAATATGAGGTGTATGAAGGGATCAACTATAATGCCGCTACACTGGTGCAGCAGGGAGTGCTTACCTGTATTCATTCCGATAATGCTGAGATGGCGCGCAGGCTTAACCAGGAAGCCGGCAAAACACTTACCTATGGTGGGCTCGACCAGGTTGAGGCATTAAAGCTGGTTACCCTTAACCCGGCAAAGATACTGCACCTCGATCACCGCATGGGCAGCATTGAGCCCGGAAAGGATGCAGACCTGGTGCTGTGGACCGATAACCCCCTGTCGATATATGCCCGCGCCAGGATGACACTGGTTGACGGAAGGGTGTACTTTGACGAAGAGAAAGATGCTGAGATAAAGAAAGATATTGACAGGGAAAGGAACAGGATAATACAGAAAATACTGAAAGAGGGAGGCTCATCGTCGCGACCACAGGGCAACCCGCGCAGAACATTTTAATCCGTGATAATGAAACGGACGCTTGCAAACTGCAGGAAATATTTTATGCTGATTATATTCAAAAATATTAAACAAATGAAAAAAAGAATAATATATACACTGAGCGGCCTTCTGCTGGTTTTTAATATCATAAATGCCCAGGTTCTGCCCGTGGTGGCGCCCAGGCAGGATATGCCGCTGATGCTTACGGGTGGCAATATTCACATCGGTACCGGTGAGGTGATAAACGGAGCTGACATAGCTTTCAAAGACGGGAAGATAATGGCTGTCGGCACCCTGGAGGGAATGCCTGAATACACAGATTACGAGACTGTTGATGTCAGCGGTAAGGAGGTGTACCCCGGACTGATATTTTTAAACACCGGGCTTGGGCTGACGGAGATAGGCAGCGTGGATGTAACTGTTGATAACAGTGAATACGGGCAGATCAATCCAGGTGCCAGGGCAGCGGTGGCTTATAACACCGACTCACACGTTATACCCGTTGTCCGCTCCAACGGCATACTGCTGGCACAGGTAACTCCTTCAGGAGGGATACTGTCAGGCACCTCATCAGTGATGCAGCTTGATGCATGGAACTGGGAAGATGCACTCTACAGTGCGGATGAAGGGATACATATCAACTGGCCGGGGATGGCACCTCCCCGGGGACGGTGGGCCATGTATGCCCGTATGATGGGTGGATCACGGTCGTCATACGAAGATACAGTGGAGGAGATAACAGAGCTGTTCAGGGATGCTGTTGCCTATGCAGAGATGGAAAAGCCGGAAAAGACAAACCAGCACCTTGAAGCAATGAAAGGTCTGTTTGATGGCAGCAGGACCCTGTATATTCATGCTTCTGAAGCCAAAAGTATCATTGCTTCGGTTAATTTTGCCAGGGAATATGGTGTGAAAAGGATGGTGCTGGTTGGAGCCAACGAGCAGGCATGGATGGTTAAGGATTTTATAAGGGAGAATGAGATACCCGTTATACTGGCTCATGTACACAGCATGCCCGACAATGAGCACAGTGATATAAGACTCCCGTTCAAGCTGGCAGGCATGTTCAGCAGGGAGGGTATACTCACCGGCATTACATACTCAAACCAGGCATATGGTTATAACCTTCCCTTTGTGGCCGGACAGACAGTTGCATACGGTGTGTCAAAAGAAGATGCACTGGCCATGGTAACTCTTAATAATGCCAAAATACTGGGTATAGATGACCGTACCGGCTCCCTGGAAGAAGGCAAGGATGCAAATATCATTGTGTCAGAGGGTGATATACTGGATATGCTGGGCAATGAGGTGGTGCTGGCATATATCAACGGCCGCTGTATAGATCTTGATAATAAGCATAAGATGCTCTACCGGCGATTCCAGGAGAAATATGACCGTATGGAGGAGGGCGACAGCTAAGGCCCGCGTGGTAAAAATGGTGAATGATGGTGCCTGAATAGCAGGAATTATTTACAGGCACAGAGTCTCCGACAGATGATATGATTGTTTTATATATAATTTTATTACTGGTATTACTTACTGTGCTGTTGCTTTTTATCCCCATGAGAGGCAGGAGTCACAGTGTTGCCGTAGCTGAAAGGCATCGTGATGAGCGTGATACCATGTTCTCGCGCAATGAGATACAGGCGGGGGAGCAAAGGTTTGATGATTATTACCGTATGCGTCCGGCTAACAGGGAGAAGGATGAGCTGTTCAGGTCCGAGCCGGGTTTGCTGAATAAGGGGGCCAGGTATTATAACAGGTATGCCTT
>CAZGUR010000105.1:2346-10425 GCA_964529295.1 uncultured Rikenellaceae bacterium
GCGGAGGCGGGTTTTGAGACTGTTGAGCTGTTTTTCAGTGCCAGGAAGGGGGAGGGGGACGGTCGCGGTCCAGGCAAAGACGATGATCCCGCCAGGCTTACAGCTTTCATTAAGAACTGGGCGTCAAAGCTTGGCGCTCTGGATACAGGTGTTACACTGATGCGTGACTATCATTTTTACACCCGTGGTGGTCGCGGCGACAGGTATGGTAAAGAAGTTATTAACGATCATAAGTTCGGTATAGCCCTGACTGTGGAGATGGATCATGAGCTTACCGCTACAGGTCCGCAGTCGCCGGTGGTAATGGAATCGGCCGCCCAGTACCTGCGGTCTGCCATGATAGCCACCCAGCTGGCTGTGACACTGAGGAAGCTGGGCTACAGTGCTACCACACATATTGATGCCAATTATGATTTTATTTGTCCGCTCGTAGCCAGGGATGCCGGTCTGGGCGAGATAGGCAGGATGGGACTGCTGATGACACCCCGTTACGGTCCCAGGGTACGCATAGCCCTTATCACAACTGATGCACCGCTGCTGGCAGATAAGCCCGGATATGATAATTCGGTTATCGACTTCTGTACGCTATGTAAGAAATGTGCCCGTGTATGTCCGTCCGCAAGCATACCATGGGGTGAGCGCGAAAACCACAGGGGAGGTCTCCGCTGGCAGATAAACCAGGAAAGCTGTTTCACCTACTGGTGCCGGGTGGGAACAGACTGCGGCAGGTGTATGGCGGTATGCCCTTATTCACACAAAAACAACACTCTTCATAATTTTGTAAGGTGGGGCATAAGGAATAATTTTATCTTCCGCAGGCTGGCGGTCAGGCTGGATGACATATTCTACGGCAGTAAGCCGGCTGTCGGCAAAGCACCGGAATGGACGAATAATGAATGATAATATATTATTGCTTCTTTGAAAAAAACCTCAGACCTTTAATAAAAATCCGGAATAATGAAATTTACCTCTTTCTCTCCCGTATCCCTTTTTATGGTTTTTGTCATTCTTATAAGTGGCTGCCAATCCCGTACTGAAGAATCATACCAGTCTGATGTGCTGATTGGTGAATATATTGATGGCTATACCTCCGGCAGCGTGTCGCGCTCATCGCAGGTGGTCATTAAATTTGCCACTGCGGCTGTAAGTGAGGAAAAAGCAGGATCAGCTGCCGATGCGTCGCTGCTGAAGATCAGTCCGTCCATTGATGGCGATGCATCCTGGACCGATGCTTCAACCCTTGTTTTTACCCCGGCCGCTAAGCTCGACTGGGATACTGAATATAATATCACCTTGCAACTTGATAAGATATTCGGCGATGATGTGAAGACAGATGAGCATAAGTTCAGCATCCGTACGGCTGTAAAGGATTTTAGTGTCGATATAGCCGGACTTGAAATGAGGGATGATGATAATACGCTGTATAACTTATCGGGTGAGATAAGCACCAGTGATGAATTTGAAACCCGCGAAGTGGAGGAGATACTGAACTGCGTGCAGGATGGTGATAAGCTTGAAATACTATGGGAGCATAAGCCGGCAGGGCGCAGACA
Source organism: uncultured Rikenellaceae bacterium (assembly GCA_964529295.1). GTDB lineage: Bacteria > Bacteroidota > Bacteroidia > Bacteroidales > VadinHA17 > UBA9300. The sequence goes on from CAZGUR010000105.1 coordinate 3,900, forward strand.
TATTTTCGTGGTGAAAGGTATTCAGCGAAGGGATGAGCAGGGAAGTGTTATGATCCGTTGGAACGGCAAAAAGGCAGGGGTGGACAATGAAGGGGAGAAACAGGTCCAGGTACCTTCTCTTAAAGATTTTAAGTTACTGTCTGCCCGCGTTATCAGCAGCCCGGCCCAGTTCCTTTCTGTTGAGTTCAGCGATATTATCAATAAATCGGTTGAACTGACGGGTATGGTGACTATTGAAGGAAGCGGCATATCAAAGATCGAGAAGGATAAAAACGCACTCAGGATATTCCCGTCCGGGAAGCTGACAGGCACCCACGAGGTAAGGGTGGACGGCTCACTGTCTAACACCTTTGGCTATAAGCTGGGTGAAGCGGTAAACATTGTAGTTGATTTCGGGGGTATAAAGCCTGCAGTTCGTCTGCCGGGTGATGGTGTTATTGTCCCTTCGGGCGACGGGCTTATCTTTCCTTTTGAGGCTGTTAACCTGGAGGCAGTTGACCTGCGTATTACCCAGATATTCAGTAATAACATTCATGACTTCCTACAGAATAATGATCTCGACGGACAGTGGAGGCTCAACTATGTGGGCCGTACCATCAAACGAAAGAAGATAGAGCTTAGTTCCGGGAAGATGATAGATTATGGCAGGTGGAATTATTTCACAGTTGACCTCTCCGACCTTATAGATGTACAGCCGGGGGCAATATACAGGGTGGAGCTGGGCTTCAGGATGTCTTATTCTCTGTATCCCTGCGAAAAAGCAGAAGGAGTGGATGAATATTATTATGCTGTTGAGGAAGAGACCGATGATAACAGGACATCATACAACAGCATCTATTACAGCAGGTACTATGACTGGCAATCGCGCGATAATCCCTGTACCCAGGCTTATTACGAGCCTGATAAATTCGTGCGGCGCAATATACTGGGATCTGACTTTGGCATAATAGCCAAAAGAGATGCGGCCAGGACAATGAACATCATTATCACCAACCTGCATACGGCTATGCCTGAAGCAGATGTGGCAGTGGATATTTATGATTTCCAGAACCAGGTAATTGGCTCGGTGCAGACTGATAAGGATGGTTTTGCCTCCCTTGACTGTCCCCGGAACCCCTTTTTGATTATAGCAAAAAAAGGGGATAACACGGGTTATCTTAAGACCGGTGACGGAGGGGCTCTCTCTATGAGCAGCTTTGATGTGTCAGGTAAAAAAACAGGTGATGGACTTAAAGGTTATATCTATGGTGAGAGGGGTGTGTGGCGACCGGGTGATTCAGTGTTCGTTGCTTTTATCCTCGAAGACAGGCATTCATGGATACCCGAAGGGCATCCCATAACGATGGAGATAAGAGATGCCCGGGGCCAGGTAGCGCAAAAGATAATACGCACCCGTGATGAGCGCTTTATTTATCCCTTCTATTTCGTAACAGACGAGGAGGCACCTACCGGCAACTGGAATGCCACGGTGCGTATCGGCGGAACAGAATTCAGCAGGAGCCTGAGAATAGAAACGGTAAAGCCCAACCGTCTGAAGATCAATCTTGCGTTTGACAGCGATATATTAACAGCCGGCAGGAGCTACAGGGCAAAGCTGTCATCACAGTGGCTGCACGGAAGCCCGGCCTCAGGTATGAAGTCAAGGATAACAGCCTCCTACCGGGATATAAAGACCACTTTTGAGGACTATAATGATTATACCTTTGACGCTCCTTTCGGAGATAATTATTATCCTGAGAAAGAGATATTTGAAGGCAACCTGGATGATAAGGGAGAGAGCATTGTTAATTATACTTTCAGTCCAAATTCGGAAGTGAACAATATGCTCAGGGCTACCTTTGTTACACGGGTATTTGAGCCGGGAGGCGACTTCAGTATCAACAGGTTTACAGCAAAGGTATCTCCCTTCGACAAATATGTTGGTGTAAAAGTGCCCTGGTCTGATGAGAAATACAGGAAGCTGCATACGGAGGAAGATCATGAGTTTGAGGTGCAGACCCTCAGCAGCAGCGGCAGACCGGTAGCGGCACGCAACATTACGCTTAGTGTTTACAAGCTTGAATGGAGATACTGGTGGAGCAGGTCAGGGGAGAACCTGGCTTCTTATGCCGGACGCACCTACCATAAGCCCGTTTACAGGGAAAGGATAAACACGGACTCTGACGGAAAGGGCTCTTTCAGTCTGAATGTGCATAAGAGCAGGTGGGGGAGGTACCTGGTGCTTGCAGACTTGCCTTCCGGTAACACCGCAGGCAAGGTGGTGTATTTTGACTGGCCCTACGGGCGTAAAGAGAGTGCCGGGGGTGCAGAGATGTTGATGGTTAGTACGGATAAGGACGTTTACAATACCGGTGATAAAGTTACAGTATCTTTCCCGGCAGGCTCTTCCTCAAGGGCCCTTATCAGCCTGGAGAACGGGTCAAAGGTGCTGAAGCAGGAGTGGATAGATAATATAGGCGAAGAGAGCAGTTATGAGTTTATTGCCGGCAGCGAGATGTCGCCTAATGTATATGTACATGTCAGCCTTCTTAATCCCTATGCCGAGACTGCCAATGACCTGCCGGTAAGGATGTACGGCATTGTGCCGGTAATGGTTGAGGACCCGGCATCACACTTTGAGCCGGTGATTGATATGCCTGACAGGCTGAGACCCGAAGAGGAGTTTAAGGTGAAGGTAAGTGAAAAGGATGGCAGGGCCATGGATTATTTTTTTGCCCTTGTGGATGAAGGGCTGCTTGACCTGACAGGCTTCAAAACACCTGATCCCTGGGAGTTATTCTACAGCAAGGAAGCTATCGGTGTACTGACATGGGATATGTACAGGTATGTGCTGGGTGCTTATGGTGGCGAGCTGGAGAGAATGTTTGCCATCGGAGGAGATGAGGCAGCCCTGGATCCGTCTGAGAGCAGGAGCAGGAGGTTTGAGCCGGTGGTAAAGGTTATCGGGCCTTACAGCCTTGGAAAAGGCAGGAGTGCCACTCACAGAATAACGATGCCCCGCTATGTTGGTTCAGTGAGGGCTATGCTTATTGCTGCCGGCAGCAATGCTTATGGCAGCACGGAAAAGACAGTGCCTGTGTCTAACCCGGTGATGGTGCTGGGTACCATGCCCAGGGTGCTGGGACCGGGTGAGAAAATAAAGATACCCGTAACGGTATTTGCCATGGAGGAGGGCATTGAAAGGGTGGAGCTTGAGATTGAGACCAATGATATGCTGGAGGCTGTGGGTGACGCTGTGAGGGTAATAGAGATTGATAAAACAGGTGAATACAATACTTCTTTTGATTACAGGGTGGCTGCACGCACAGGCAGTGCGGTGGTAAATATCACTGCCTCAGCAGGCAGGGAGAAAGCACAGCATGATATAAATATTGAGGTCAGGAATCCCAATCCGCCCGAAACACGCACTGCTTTCGGTCAGCCTGAGGGTGGTGAGAGCTGGTCGGAATCAATAGAAGCATTTGGCATGGAGGGAAGCAATTCGGCCCGTCTGGAGGTAACGGGTATGCTGCCCCTTAACCTGGATAAGCGTCTCGACTATCTTATCCGTTATCCTCATGGTTGTATTGAGCAAATAACATCGGCAGTCTTCCCCCAGCTCTTTATAGGTGATATTATAAAGGATGCACCCGGAAGGAGCGGGGAGACAGAGATGAACATCAGGGACGGAATAGATAAGCTGAGGCGTTACCAGCTGGCCTCCGGAGGGATGTCGTTCTGGCCCGGATCGGCCCGGGCGAGTGACTGGGGATCTGTCTATGCTGCCCATTTCCTGGCGGAAGCCGGTAAGGCGGGATACAGCGTTCCGTCATCAATGATGAGCCGCCTGCTTGATTTTATCAGGAACGAAGCACGCCAGTATAGTTATGATGAGCAAGAGAGAGCTATGCAGGTAACACAGGGATACAGGCTTTTTATCCTTGCCTCCGCCGGTGATCCTCTTACAGGGGCAATGAACAGGCTCAGGGAGAGGGCGGGCGGACTTGATATGACTGCCCGCTGGTTCCTGGCCGGATCGTATGCTCTCTCAGGCAGGGATGAGGTGGCTTATGAGCTTATAGATCTGAGGGAGACGGTGCCTTCATCTTCATACAGCAGAACATACGGATCGCGGGAGAGGAATATGGCCGTGGTGCTTAATGTGCTTACTCTTCTGGGAGAGAATGAAGAGGCTTTTGATCTTGCCCGTAAACTATCGGATGCAATGGTGTCGGGGCAATGGATGAGCACACAGACCACTGCCTGGAGCCTGGTATCACTCACTGACTTTTTTGCTACACGTGATCCCGGTGAGACACTTGAATATTCGGTATCAGTGAATGGTGTTAAAGAGAATTACAGTTCCGGGAATATGATCAATTATTATGACCTGGAGTTCAGTGATAAAGGGATGATAGACCTGGAAGTTGAGAACGGGACAGAGGACAGACTGTTTGCCAGCCTGGTATGGAAGGGCACGCCAATGGACTACAGCACAGAGCCTGAAGCAAGGGGTGTAGACCTGTCGTTGCAGTACAGGAGCAGGGACGGACGCAGTATTGATCCGGGTGAGGTATTGCAGGGATCAGATTTTAAGGTTATTGTGACTGTGAGGAACAGCGGTATGACAGATGCTGAGGACCTGGCCCTTACCCAGATATTCCCATCGGGATGGGAGATAATGAATACCAGGATGTTCCCGGGATCATCAGCTGACGAGAGCAGCTCTTATGAGTACCGTGATATACGTGACGACCGTGTATATACTTACTTCAGCCTGGCAGCCGGACAGGCAAAGCATTTTGAGATTAACATAACAGCAGCATATGAGGGTGAATATACCCTTCCTGCTACGGTATGCGAGGGTATGTATGATAATTCTTTCTTTGCCTTAACTACGGGAAGGAGGGTTAAAGTAAGCAGGGAATGAAACAGAAAAAAGGAGGATTGATGAATATCGGATGGCAGACCGGAGTGCTGATCTGTTGTTTTGCTGTATTGCTTGTTCTGGCTGCGATATTGCCCCTTCCTTCCTTTGACCGGCCCCTGTCTACCCTTAGCCTGGCGGAAGACGGGAGACTGCTTGGTGCTCATATTGCAGATGACGAACAGTGGCGCTTCCCACCTGGACCATCACTTAATGATAAATATATTATTGCACTGGTCAATTATGAGGACAGGTGTTTTTACGGTCACCCGGGGGTTAACCCGGTGTCGCTGCTAAGGAGCCTCTACCTTAACCTGAAGCACGGGGAGATAGTCAGCGGCGGCAGTACTATCAGCATGCAGCTGGCGCGAATGTCGGGGGACAACCCGCCACGGACGGTTCCGCGTAAGCTGCTTGAGATATTTATGGCTCTGAAGATGGAACTGTTTTACAGCAAGGATGAGATCCTTTCCATCTATGCGGCCAATGCGCCTTTCGGAGGTAATGTGGTTGGTATTGAGGCTGCATCATGGCGTTATTTCGGAAGGCAGGCGGATGACCTGTCCTGGGCAGAAGCATGCATGCTGGCTGTGTTGCCCAATGCTCCTTCCCTTGTTTATCCGGGTGTGAATGATCCGCGACTGAAAAATAAGCGGGACAAGTTGCTCAGACTGCTAAATGAGAGGGGGGTGATTGATGAGATGACACTTGAGCTGGCTATGGATGAGAAGCTGCCGGACAGGATCCATGACCTGCCTTCAATGGCTGCACATATTACTGCGGCTTATACAAGCAGGAAACCTGGCGGTCGTTATACTACCACTATTGACCACGACCTGCAGGAGAATGTGCTTGTCAGGGCAGGGAGGCATCATGATATCAATATGCAGAACGGTGTTCATAATATTGCTGCTGTGGTTGTTGAGGTGGAGAGCGGTCGTGTGCTGGCCAGGGCGGGGAATGTGAGCACTGAGGGGCAGGAGCACGGTGGCAGTGTTGATATGATAAGGGCCCGAAGGAGCACGGGAAGCATACTCAAGCCTTTCCTGTATGCAGCAATGCTTGAGTCGGGTGAACTCTTACCCGAAATGCTTGTGCCGGATGTGCCGGTTGAGTTCAGTGGTTATTCGCCAAAAAATTTTAACCTTGAGTATAACGGGGCCGTACATGCTTCTGATGCCCTGCGCAGATCACTTAATATACCTGCCGTTGAAATGCTGCTTGAGTACAGTCCGGCCCGCTTCCTCCTTTTCCTGAAGGATATGGGTTTCACTACTTTTAACAGGGATGCTGATAATTACGGGCTTTCACTTATCCTGGGCGGAGGGGAGGCATGCCTGCATGAGCTGGTCGGGGCATATGCTCATATGGTCCTCAGGCTTAAGCACCCGGATATGGATGATAATACTGCTGTCTATGCTGCACCCTACTATGACCTTAATGACAGGGAGATACTGGCGATGGGTGATGCTGTGCCTTTATCTCCTGCCTCTGTGTGGTTTACCTTCAAGGCACTCAGGGATGTTAACAGGCCCGAACAAAGGTCGGGGTGGGAGCATTTTGCTTCATCGGGTCAGCTTGCCTGGAAAACGGGTACCAGCTATGGGTACAGGGATGCCT
>CAZGUR010000106.1:0-10423 GCA_964529295.1 uncultured Rikenellaceae bacterium
GGCACGGTCTCCTGGTACTGGCTTATTGAATCAATTTTTTTATAGTTATAGTGCTCTCCCCAGGTAGTGCCCGAAGCAGTGTTCAGAAGGCGTATAAATGTTTCCAGTTGCACCTCGTAGGGATAGGTCTTAAACATATCAATGGAGACCATCCTTTTGGTGTTTAGCCAGTTAATTATTGACGGTATAAGTGCCATTCTTCAGTTTTACAACTGCTAATATAATGAAAATATGGATTAGGGATATGCCTTATTTACCAGCCTGACTGAATATTTCGGAAAATATTTTCAGCGAACGGAGATTTTTGAAGCCTGACAGCTGCAAAGAATAAAAAAGCAGTATGTCATTGAGGAATTCTTTTCTTTTATGCCCGCTGAGAGATATATTATTGCAATCGTCAATATTGGAACGAAGGAAAGTGTTAAGCAATGCCGAATATGCTTTCTCCATATAATAGCCATGCAGGGGCGGTGCCGGTATATAAATACCGTTTTGCATATCAAAATAGGGCAGCGTGCTGCTGAAATTATTCGAAGGAGCAAAGCCAAGGTACTTTGTCAGTCCTATTAAAAAGCCTATATGAAAATTGGGCACAGGCCTGTTTTCTGAATCAAGGTATTCAAGGGTTTCAATAAGGTAATCATAGAGATGCTCATCGGGACCAGTCTCTTTCAGCGCCTTATACAGCACTTCCGCAAGGAACATAATAACGCTGTTCCTGTTGATATCATACGGAAGGTTCAGATAATTGAACAGTGGGGAGGCCTCCTTAATAATATGCAGATCCCGTTTTTCGCGGTAGTAGAATTCTATGCTCAGTGGCTGCAGCGACTGGAAATATACTTTCCGGGTATTTCCCTTCTTGCTGTTTACGCCCTTTACCATAAAGCTCAGCCTGCCATACTTTTTTGTGAAAATATGTGTGATAATCCCGGTATCGGAATGTTTGATGGTATGCAGCACTATGCCTTCCGTCTTCTCAAGCATATTCAACGGTCATTTATTCACTTCTTTTATGAGATCACTCCGCTGTGTTAAAACCTTCATTCGGAAGATCCCTCCTCAGGCTATTTCCTTTATTTATGAAATCACTTCGCTGTGTTAAAACCTTCATTCGGAAGATCCCTCCTCAGGCTATTTCCTTCATTTATGGGAGCAGCCTGTTATATCTGTATTTGTCTCAAAAATACAAATAATGATGGTGCCCTTTATGCAGTAAGTAAGTTAATTTGTATATTTAAAGTTCAAGTAAAATAGATATGAGTAAGGAATCACAGGATAAACTGGTCAAAAGGATAGCCCGGCTTGCCAAGCAGAACCAGGAGCTGGAAGAGAAGATAAAGAAGCTGCTGAAGGAGAATGAAAAGCTTCTTAATCAGACAGAAAAGCAGAAGGCCATGCTTGAGAAGGTGACACCCGGTGATCTGCAAAAGGCCGGTCCCTCACTGGCTGATCAGAGGGCGCTGAGGTTTAAGATGGCCACTGTCCTGTTTGCAGATATACATGGTTTTGCCAAGGTGATGAGCGATTCAGACTCAGCGGAACTGATGGACGAGCTGGATGAGATACTTTATGCTTTTGACAGTATAGTAGATAAATACAGGATAAAGAAGATCAAAACCATTGGTGATACTTATATGTGTGCCGGTGGTATACCTGAGAAAAATATTACCAACCCCATTGATGTTGTTATGGCTGCGCTGGAGATGCAGAGGTTTCTGAGAGAGTACGAGAGGGGTAAGAGCAGGAAGCAGATATGGGATCTGAAGATAGGTATACATACCGGTCCGGTGACAGCCAATATAACCGGCAAGAAGAAGGTGTCATATGATATAAAGGGAGACACGGTTAACACTGCCAGCAGGGTGGAGGGTGTTTCCGAACAGGGCAGGCTGCTTATCTCGGTAATGACATATGAGCTGGTAAAGGAGTTTTTCCAGTGCGAGTATTTTGGCAAACTACCTGTTAAGTATAAGGGCGATCTGGATATTTATGAGGTGCTAGGCATACATCCCCGGTTTTCTGTTGACGACAAGGGTATTATCCCCAATGAGGCTTTCAATATTAAGTTCGGTCTTATACAGTTTACCGATATACAGGAGATGATACTTGACAGGCTGGAGAAAGAACTGCCGGATTATCTTTATTACCATAATGTCAAGCATACTGTTGATGTGGTTACGGAGGTTGAGCTGATGGGATGGGCCGAAGGTTGCAGCGATGAGGAGATCCTTCTGCTGAAGACGGCCGGACTGTTCCACGATGCAGGCCATACCATTGAATATGACAACCATGAATACCATGGTACGCAGATGGCCAGGGAGATCCTGCCGGAGTTTAATTACAGTCCGGGACAGATAGATACCATATGTGATATTATTATGGCCACCAAGCTGCCGCCACAGCCAAAAAACCTGCTTGAGGAGATTATATGTGATGCCGACCTTGATTACCTGGGGCGAAGTGATTTTATCCCTGTATCGAATACCCTGTTCGATGAACTGAAAGCGCAGAATAAGATAGGGAGTTTTAACGACTGGAATAAGCTGCAGGTTAAGTTTATATCAGGACACCAGTATTTTACAAAGACAGCCCGCAGCCTGAGGGAGGTTAATAAACAAAAACAGATAGAGCGAATACAGGGATTGATTACCTGATGATAAGTATCTTCGCCGTGGCACTGACACTGCCGTCCTCATTATTGCACAGCACAATGTAAACACCTGTGGACACTTTTCTGCCATTATATGTTGTCATATCCCAGCTTGCATCGCCACCTGTGGATTTTGTTTCATAAACAAGGTTGCCGGACACATCCGTGATCTTAACATTCGTGTTCCTTGACAGGCCTTTGATAGTGACATTGCCTGTGTAATCCGGATATACGGGATTGGGATAGGCATAGACAGCTTCCATCTTGTCAGATCCCCGGGTCCCTGTTTCCCTGACAGTTATAATGCCCTTACCGGTGCCAAACCATACTTCACCCGTTGATTCCTCTGTGGCCAGTGCCATTACCTGGTCTGACAGCAGCGGACTGTTTGAGGTATTATAACTCTTAATTAGTTCATTACTGTTTTCTGAGATAAGGAAGGCTCCTGAACTGTTGGTGCCCAGCCATTTTCTGTTACCCCCATCCACGGCAATGCTGAGTACTGTTTCTGTACCCAGCAGGTAATCAGCAAGCCCCGTGCCGTCGTTCCTGGGAACTTTGATCCTGTTGGCGGTAATCGCCTGGTCAAATACCTGGTTGGGGTTATAAAAGACAGCCGGTCCCATATCTGTGCCTATCCATATATTACCGTCCAGGTCCTCTGCTATTGAATAGATATTGGACAGTAATTTGCCATCCTGGTCTTTCACCGCCAGCTTCTTATACCTGTCATCATCAAAATAGGAGGGTGTGTTATTATCATCAAGGACGAAAAGACCATGGCCCCTTGGCAGCACTATCCATTTAAGGTTTGATTCCGTGATTATAATGTCTCCTATGGTGGGGGCATCAATATAATATGGCAGTGAAATCCAGCTTCTGTCTTCTGTTAGCACCTTTATATTATTCTGTATGCCGGACTGTGTAATCCATAGGTTTTTTTCTCTGTCAACAGCCAGTCCGCATACCCTGACATACGGTCTGCCTGGTATTATACTCTCAAGGCTGTTTTCTTCCCAGTGATTAACAAGCTGCATATTATTATATTCATAAACACCGGATCCCCATGTTGATGCATATATATGTCCGGGTTCACCAGGCACCTGTGCTATCCTCATTACATCCCATGAATCATACCTCATTATGGAGCTCCATTGGCGATTGGCAAAATTGAAGATCATGAATGTTGACCATGTATTATTCCATGGTGCGTTCACCCTGCCGCCTGTCACCCACACTTCGCCGCCGGAGGCTGAAAATGAATAACAATTATTAAAATAAGGTCCTTCAGGTATGTAACTGGCATAATTGTCTGCCTCATCAAGCATTACAAGACCCTGTGCACGGTCAGCAATAAACATTTCATTACCGCCCATAACAGCATTGCGGGCATCAATCTGCTCTTCGCCATATTCGCTTATAAGCCTTTCAATATCGCCGTCCACGTTTATCATTGTCACATTCTTTCCCGAGCTTATTATGATACCGTCGGTGGCGGGTTCGAATGAGAGGTTCCTGGCAGCCGGTAGCCCGGGAAGATGGTTGAGCCTGCCTTCAGCATAATAGAAGACGGAGTCTCTTGCAGTTGCTGCATTATATTTGTTGATGAATAATCGGTTGCCTGCAGAGGCAGCAGCATTATACTTACCGTCGGAGGCTCCTTTTATTATCTCCCAGTTCCTGAAGTATGAGAGACCCGGATTACCGGCAGAGGCCTTGAAAAGTCCTTTTTCAGTGGCTGCAAAAACAGTGTCATTAAAGATGGCAAGATCGAAGACTTCGTTTTGTTCACCGTCTGCCGAGGGATTCCAGGTATCTTTAATTTCTTTTTTGTCAATATCAAGTATAATAATTCCCGGCTTTGCTGCTATATATGCGTAATTGCCGTATGTCCGGATCCTGTTGGCCGACTTATCCCCTGCTATGGAGGTGTTAAGAATATCAGGGACATTGCTGACAATACCATTATCATAGATGTCAATATTTCCGGATTCATAAGCAATTATCAGTACCTCTTTGTGTTCTGCATATGCAATGGTGCTTATACCACATTCTGACAGGCCGTTTACGGTGGACAGCTTCCTTGTTTCATTGTATTCCCTGTTGAAGATCGTGATGGCATAGTCGGTTGACCCGTATATCTCATTATGTCCTGCCACCACAAGGTTGACTGAGTGGTAGGGAAGGTGGTCGGTCCATGAGCCTAGCGGTCCCTGAGTCCTGACGGGGATAAATTGAAACAAAAGAAATGGTATTAACAGGTATCGTAACATAATTATATAAACTGCCGGCGGGTCGACTTATTGTTTATCTCTCATTTTTTAGGAATTCACATAGCTTATTGACGGCAATGGCCCTGTGCGATATCATATTTTTTTTTGCTGCAGACATCTCTGCGAAGGTAAGACTTTCATTAAGCGGTATAAAGACAGGATCATATCCGAACCCCCCGGCACCTCTTTTTTTATCTCTTATCTCTCCATTGATAATGCCTTCGAACAGGTATTCCTCATTGTTAATAATAAGGGCGACAACCGTGCGGAACCTTGCTTTTTTATTTATATGATGCTCCAGCTCTTTCAACAGTCTGTCAATGTTTTTATCCGGGTCTTTATCTTCTCCTGCATATCTTGCAGAGTGGACACCCGGAGCCCCTCCTAGGGCTTCGACCTCTAGGCCTGTATCGTCGGCAATCACATTAAGCCCTGTTATACGGTGTATATACCTTGCCTTTTCAAGGGCATTGCCTTCCAGTGTATCTTCATTTTCAGGTATATCCTCATTTATGCCTGCTTCAGCCATTGATATAAGGGTGAAAGAGCTATCGAGTATTTCATTTATCTCCTTGATCTTGTGCAGGTTGTTTGAAGCAATAATAATATCCATAATGCAAATCGCTTTGCTCAAAAATAATTAAAAAAGCCAAATGCTTTTGGGGTAAATTTATATATATTACATTTGGTTATACTATGTGCCGTTTTATAAGCTTGTAACAAATTATACTGAGTTGTTTAGATTTTATGTAATAATGCTGGTCACACTGCTGGGGATAAGCCGGTCACAGGATCTATACGGACAGGATAATGATGTGTGCATTGAAAAAATAACCGTTAATTACGATTCGGTACTGTTTGACAGGCACCGGGACTCTTTTCCCGATGATGTTTATATATTGGATAATATAGCTAATAATTTTTTTATAGAGTGTTCATCACCCGGCGACGGGGTGATGTTTTCGTTCTGTCTGGACGGTAATGATAAGAAGTGGTCACCATGGTCTCACAGAGCAGTAAAGGAATATACAAACCTAAGGCCAGGCGATTATTTTCTGCATGTAAAACTAATGATGCCCGGCGGGGAGATCAGCGAATATGATATTGGCAGCTTCAGGGTTGAGCAGCCGTTTTATCTGACTACATTTTCATTTATCCTGTACACGATTCTACTGTTGCTTATCCTTTTTGCCATTTTCAGGATTTTGCTTTCAAGGCATAAATCCAGGCAGGCGCGACTTGAAGCAATAATACAGGAGAGAACGGAAGAGCTGATGAGCGAAAAGGAGAGAACAGAAAACCTGCTGGCCAACCTACTGCCAAAAGACACAGCGGATGAGATAATGTCAAAGGGAAAGGCGACCAAACAGAAATATAATTTTGTTACGGTATTGTTTTCAGATATAGAGGGTTTTACCAGGATTGCCGAAGAGGTTAACCCGGAGGAGCTTATTGATGAGCTGGATAATTTCTTCTTTCATTTTGATTCTGTTGTAGAGAAGTACAATATAGAAAAGATCAAGACCATAGGTGATGCCTATATGTGTGCCGGAGGCATACCGCACCGTAACCGGACAAATCCGCTTGAGGTGGTGCTTGCCGCACTGGAGATGCAGGAATATATGTTCCGGCTGAAAAAGGAACAGACGGCAAGGGGAATAAAATTCTGGGATATAAGGATTGGTATACATACAGGCACAGTTATAGCAGGGGTAGTGGGTCAGAAAAAACTGTCGTATGATATCTGGGGAGATACTGTTAATACGGCAAGCAGGATGGAATCGTCCGGGATACCCGGCAAGATAAACATATCGGGTGTTACATATGAGTATGTAAAAGATTTTTTTATCTGCGAATACAGGGGTAAGATGCCTGTTAAGTACAAGGGTGACCTGGATATGTATTTTGTTAAAGGCATACGTCCGGAGCTCAGGGAGGAAGGGAAAAATATTCCCAATTTGCTTTTTAATAATAAGCTCTTAAACCTGAAGGTGCAGGATCTTGAGGACTATTATTTCGAATGGTATGAAGCCAGGGTGCCGGATGATTTTACCTTTCACAATGTAAAATTCCTTAAAAATATATGTACGCAGACAGAGCTCCTGGCAACGGCCGAGCAGCTTGATGAGGAGATAATACTTGGACTGAGACTTGCTTCACTGTTTGTTAAGTCAGGTTTGCTGGATGATTATAAAGAGCCTCTTGAACATTCAGTTGAGCACCTGAAAGAGATGGCGCCGCAGTACGGTTTCGGGCAGCCTTATATTGATCATGCTGAGATGATAATCAGGGAGATGTATGCCATGGAGACAGCCAGACCGGAAGTTCAGATATTGCTGGATGCCATTAATGATTACCGGGGTCATGTTGACTATCCCGGGGTAACGGGATTGCGTTATGAAGAGGAAAATTCGAGGGAAGGTCCGCTCGACAAAAAAAAGTGGTATATGGAAGAGTCGGAGAAAATCCGGAATCATGCTTTTTTTACCCCGACGGCCAGGCTGTTAAAGTCGTACAGCGGAGAGGAACAGGCTAAAAACCTGGAAAGATATACCGGACATATTGAATAACACTTTTGTTCTCACCTTTTAAAACGGTAAATTTGATCTTTAATCAAAATTATAGATAGTATATGGAAAATATAAACTGGAAAGATCTGTCATTCGGATATATCAAGGCAGACTATAATGTGCGAACCTATTATAAGGATGGCAAATGGAGTGAACCTGAAGTAAGCGATTCGGAATATCTTAATGTTCATATAGCCGCCACGGCCTTGCATTACGGTCAGGAAGCTTTTGAGGGCATGAAAGCGTACAGGGGGAAGGATAATAAAATACGGCTTTTCCGCTGGAAAGATAATGCCAAAAGAATTGTAAATTCTGCACGAGGCATAAAAATGGCCGAAATACCGGAAGAGCTGTTCAGGGACGTGGTGTTCAAAGCCGTTAAGCTGAATGAAAGATTTGTGCCACCGTATGAGTCGGGTGCTGCATTGTATATAAGGCCCCTGCTTTTCGGCAGTGGAGCTGAAGTTGGTATTAAGCCCTCTGAAGAATATACATTTATGGTTTTTGTTACACCTGTGGGACCCTACTTTAAGGGTGGTGTTAAGCCGGTGGATATGATGATATGCCGTGATGTCGACAGGGCCGCTCCCCTGGGAACGGGCACATATAAGGTAGGAGGAAATTACGCTGCCAGCCTCAGGGCCATAATGAAAGCCAAAGAGGAAGGATATGCTAATGTTATCTTCCTGGATGCCAAAGAGAAAAAGTATATTGATGAATGCGGACCTGCCAATTTCTTTGCAATAAAAGGGAATAAATATATAACCCCGAAATCAAGTTCTATCCTTGACTCCATCACGAATAAAAGCCTTGTTGAGCTGGCTAAGGATATGGGTATGGAAGTGGAAAGAAGAAAGGTGCATTATGAAGAGCTGCCTGAATTTGATGAGGCCGGGGCATGCGGAACGGCTGCCGTGATAAGCCCTATAGGGAAAATATTTGATCCTGAAACAAACAAGGTGATAGATTATTGCAGTGACGGTGAACCCGGAGAGGTACAGATGAAGTTATATAAAAAGCTGACAGGCATACAGAAAGGGGATGAGCCGGATAAGTTTGGATGGATCACCGTGCTCGACTGAGAAATGTCAGGTTAAATATTGATTGTTTATTTTATTTGTACTCGCTAATCCCGAAGCAGAACTTCGGGAGACCGAGCCTGCGAGCTAAGCGACGCCAACGGAGTTTACGAGCTCAGCGCAGCTAATGCGCTGGTGTAATTCAATATAAATTGTATTTTTGCAGTCAAATAAGGAAGAGTGGCTAAACATCAGGAAGGCATATCAAAAGGAAGGTTGAGGAGTTCCTATCTTACACAGATAGTTAGTATCTCGCTTGTGCTCTTCCTGCTCGGACTGCTGGGTTTTGTATTAATAAATGCCAGGGAGCTGTCTGATTATTTTCGTGAGAGCCTGAGCTTTTCCGTTATGCTCGATGAAGATTCCAGGGAAGCTGATATAAGAATGCTGCAAAAGGACCTTGATGCAAAGCATTTTGTAAAAAGCACCGAGTATATATCCAAGGAGCAGGCAGCGGAAAATTTGCGGGAAGAGCTGGGTGAGGATTTTCTGACCTTTATGGGTTATAACCCGCTGCTGCCATCAATAGATGTGTACCTGCTGGCCGATTATACACATCCTGACAGTGTTCTGAATATAGAACGCTACCTGATGGACTATGATGTGGTCAATGAAGTATACTTCCAGGAATCATTTCTGCACCTGATAAATGAGAATGTTAAAAAGATAAGTGTCTTTCTTTTAATATTCAGCGGGCTGCTGCTGTTTATTTCACTTACTATAATTAATAATACAATAAGATTGTCGGTTTATTCAAAACGATTTATTATCAGGACGATGCAGCTGGTTGGGGCAACAAGGTCCTTTATCAGAAAACCCTTCCTTTTGCGCAGTATTGTTCATGGTATAATAGCGGCTCTTTTTTCAATTGTATTATTAATGGCAATTTTATATTTTGTTGAGCAGGAGTTTTATTTATTATTTACACTTCAGGATATCGGGTTACTGCTTTATTTATTTGGTGGGATTATTGTGCTGGGGATAATGATAAACCTGGTGTCCACGTTTTTCTCGGTAGGCAAATACCTGGGAATATCTGAAGACAAACTGTATTATTAAGATGGTTGCAAAAAAGACAAAAAAGGAAGAAGGGGGTTTCGCCCTGGGAAAGGAGAATTATAAGCTGATGGCTATCGGCTTCGGGATAATCGTTATTGGGTTCATTCTGATGGCAGGTGGCGGAAGTGATGACCCCAGGGAGTTTTCTGATGCTATTTTTAGTTTCAGGCGTATCACCCTGGCCCCGCTTATTGTTCTGGCCGGGTTTATTTTCGAGATATGGGCAATAATGAAAAAGCCTTCGGGCAGTGAATAATCCCTGATCAATTAATAAATGAATTTACTGGAAGCAATTATCCTTGGTATTATACAGGGATTAACAGAGTTTTTGCCCGTCAGCTCAAGCGGTCACCTGGAAATAGGGAAATACCTTTTCGGAATTGATGCTGAACTGAGCTTCAGCTTTTCCGTTGCGGTGCATGGAGCCACTGTGCTGAGTACCATAGTGGTTTTCTGGCAGGAGGTGATAAGGCTTATCCGGGGAACACTCAGGTTCAGGATGAACAAGGAGACGGTGTATGTACTGAAAATACTGGTGTCACTAATACCGGTTGCAGTAGTGGGATTATTTTTTGATGAGCAGGTTGAAGCCTTCTTTGACGGTAATATTGTTTTTGTGGGTGCCATGCTCCTGGTAACTGCTGCCTTGCTTATAGTTTCGGGTTTTATGAGGGACCGCAGAAGGGAAATAGGATATTTTGATGCCCTTATTATCGGGCTGGCACAGGCTATGGCGGTACTGCCGGGAATATCAAGGTCGGGTGCAACTATCTCAACCGGACTGATGCT
>CAZGUR010000107.1:0-9349 GCA_964529295.1 uncultured Rikenellaceae bacterium
CTGCGGATAATTGCTAAGCCAATGCGCAAAGCCTGTTATGAGGGATGAAACAGTTATGGCAATTAAAAGCATCAGCACAAACTGTATGATGGCCCTTTTCAGCACTCCCTTACTCCACCGGAAATTATTATTCAGGTACCGGATCACAAAAAGGTCGGGGTACACAATGGCAAATCCGGAAACCGAACTGTAAAAAATTCCCAGTATTAACGTTATAACAAGCTCTGTAAAACTATTCAGCTCATGATACCCGCTAAAATGATTGTATGTGATGATAATTAGCTGCAACACTACGGCCATTCCAAGCACCAGCTTAAATAATTTGCTGAATGGAAGGAGTTTATGTATCTGTTTCAATTTCATTCGGGCTATTGCTTTAAAATTTGAATAAAAATACGCAAACTAAAACCTTTTTACCAGACCCATTCTTGCCGACACATTGCGGAGGTCAAGTTCGTAGTTCATACCTTCCACTTCGGTCTCACCCGACAGGGAATTATATTTTAATCCAGGTGCCAGGCTCCAGTCTTTACCCAGTGACACCTCTATTCCAGCTGCTACCTGGTATCCGGCACCGTGACCGGTATCGCTTATTATTTCGCCCTCATTGTTTTCTGTCTCAATGTGGCTGTACAACAGACCGGCTCTGACAAACCAGGAGATTGGTGATTCACCAAATGACTGCTTAAACTGCAATCCCAGTATATAACCGGTTTGTTCAAAATCGATATCCGGACCGGCAAAGGATTCATTGGCATTAAAATGGCTGTAGCCCCAGCCCCCATATACGCTGGTAAACGGCATAAAACGGTACTGCAAAACAGTCTCAAATCCCAACCCGGTATTTAAGTTTGCCCCGTTAAGATCGGAAGAAACAAACGACACATCACCGTTCAATTCAATTCCAAAACGTTTTTCGCTTTCCTGTGCAACACTGGTTAAAGTAAGGGCTGCAATCATCATGATGGTTAAAAATAGTTTAGCTTTCATAATTTAATTTTTTTTAAATGATTGGTCATAATTTTCGAATCAAAAGTAGATGAGGGCAAGCCGAAAGAGAAAACCAAGATGCCGGAAGTGCATATGTTTAATGTGAACGTGTTTTTGAGACTGCTGAATGCGTTTCAGCGTTAAGAAATTTTCCTGCTCCCCCAGTATAAGATTATAAAAGAGAACCTGCCATATAAACAATTACGTACCAGGCTGTTTCAATTTCCATTTTCCCAAAATCACCATTAGCTTGCGATGAGGGAGCTGGTTTGCAGATTCATTGTTGTAATAGGTAGTGTTCTAACTAAAGGATATATCTGCAAAGGTTCTCCTGATTCCTTTTTCAAATTTGAGTGCAGGATATCCAAAAATTACAAACAGCCCCTCCCGGCTTTTGAATCTGATTCCATGTTCTTCTCTAAACTTCCTGGCTTTCTTTCCATTTTGAATGAGAGGATGTACTGCTCCAAGCATGCAGGTTCCAAGTCCGAGAGATTCTCCTGCAATCATTGCATAGGTGGCAGCAATAATGGGGTCGGCAGGATCGGTGTAGGGGGAACCGTAAAAATACATAGCAAGAGGTGCGTCGTAATTCACAAGATTTTCCCCATTCTGCATACCCTCTGTATATGTTTTGAATAAGGGCTTAATAAATCCTTGAAACATTTCATTGTTTGCTTTGCCCCAAAATGGTTTCATAATGGTTAGGAACCAGTCAGAAACAAACCACTTCATACCCTCAAGGTAGCTGCAGAAATCCTGAGCAAATGCCCTGGTTTTCTCTTTACTGTCGAGTATCAATACATGGACATCGGAGGGAGGCAATCCCATAGGTGCAGTCCTGGCGGCACCTAAAATCTTTTCAATGATTTCCTTCTCAATGGTTTTATTCTTAAACTTCCGGATACTTCTTCGATGTTGAAGGAGTGCAAGTGTTTGATGATAGTTTGCTACACTTTCCATTGGTGGCAATACGAATAAATCGGAAGGGCTAATTGTTCTTCCGTGAATCTCTATTGCACCCGTAGGGCAAACAGCCATACATTGACCACACCCAATACAGCCAAAAAGGGCATGTTTACTTTCAACTGCTTTACCATCTTCGATAGTTAAGCTATAATCACTGCATGCAGAAACGCATAATCCGCAGCCATTGCACAGATCTGTCTTGACTGTTATCTCTGCTGGTTCTTTGGCTCTTGATGTCGGGATAGCCATAAGGGATGTATTATTTTTTAACTACGCTACAGTCTCTGAAAGTAGGTATACCACTTTCAGCACTTATACCGGCGCCTGACAGTACAACAAGTTTGTGTATATGTGTCATAGTTCCACCTTTATCTTTCTGCTCGTGTCTTTTACCTGCTAATTTCTTGCAAAAAAGAACCTGACAGTAAAAAATCCCACTACAAGCAGAGCTATACCTGCTGCTATGGCTATTGCAGGGTAATCCCCCTGTCTCTTGATGATAATTCCCAGGAAGGCCCATACAACGGCGATGCCGACAAATGGATTATTCAGTTTAAGTAGAGTGATTATTACTATCAGTGCTCCTATGGTTATCATGGTAATCGCCCATACCTGCTCGGGGATGCCGAAACCGTTCCAGTTGATGGAGACCAGCAGGGCAGTCACATTGGCTATGGTGGCTATGCATATCCATCCGAGGTAAACTCCGAAGGCTGCCTTTACGAGTCCGGACGACAGATCCTTTATCTGCATGTTAATATAGATGAGGCTGATAAGTAGTGCGATCATGATCAGCAGCGAGAGCGAAAGCTTTTCATAATGCCATACCACTATCCATGTTGCATTGAACAGGCAGGATAAAACAAACACCCATCCTATATCTTTTGCAATGTCCTTTGCCTGCGGAGTGAACTGTATGACGCAGAATACAGCCAGCAGGAGATAAATAATCCCCCATATTGAAAAGGTGATCCCGGCAGGGGTGAAAAGGTTAGGCAGGTTATCCGATAACTGGCCTGTGGTCTTTCCGTTAATGGGCAGGGCATTGGCCAGGTAGTTCATTGTTACCATCCCCGCAAAAAATAAAACACTGAAATAACGTACCATGTAGCTTGATGATTTATACTAAGCTAAGTTAGGAAAATTATGCCAATATAAGCCAGCCTGAATTATTCATCGGCATATCCAATTAGGTCTTTATAGAATACACTAACAATAAAGAAGGGAAAAATTAGAACTTATAAGCAACCCCAATCCTGCCGGTCACAAAACTGGCCCGGCTGATATTAGCCCCCATCTGTATCTGCAAACCGGCACCCAGACTGGCAGCCAGATTCCTGGTAATGGCATACATCACCCCGCCGGAAGGATGGATAAACATCCGGGAGCCCGCATTGAAGTCAGAAGGGTTAAGCAGCATACCACCGGCACCTGAGAGATAAGGTATCAGTGCAGCAAAGCGCAGGCGTACCCTCATATCAAGGTAAAGAGGAATAAGCAGACCGTCATTATAGAACAGCAAACCCGTGCCGGCACCGAAAAGAAAAGTCTCATTGGTCTGGAAGGCATGCAGGGAGGTGAACCCGAAATAGCCTTTTGAATATGGTGTTGTGTGTCCACCCAGACCGTAACCCGTAGCAAACTCGTTGATGGTTATGTATCCCGACTTACCGTCAAGCGAGGGCTTGGGACTGTTGGGCCTGACCAGCTGTCCAGACACAGACATACCGGTTAACACTATCAGTGCAAAGAGTACCGCCTTTTTCATAGATACTGCTATTAAATATAAAACACCAAAGTAATAAAAATATTGTTAATACCTGCTCATTAACTCACTGTCAAATGCATAAACTTATGATCAAATACATTAACTCACGATCAAACACATTAACAAACAAGAGATCATCCAACATCACCCTCATTCCAAATTAGCTTCTTACCAAATCCCAGCCTGTTATCCGTCAGCTTGGCATGACTCATCTTCACCACCCATATATTCGTTTTCATCAGCATTGCCACAGGAAAACGCTTAAGGTAAGCCTTCTTTGCTTTTTTAAGAAAAGCCTCATCCGGCTTTGATGCCCTGCCTTCAAACTGCAGTCCCCTTATCTTCCCTATGATATCTGTCTCCAGCACCACCGAGCCGGCTACAAGGGGATTGGCAGCAAACTCCTTACCGTGCCTTGTATCATCATCGGTTGTGAAAACAAAGCATTTCTCATCCTCCATATAGACATAGAAGCAATTGGCTGTCCATGGCCTGTTATCCAGGCAGCTGGCTATGGTAAGAACATGATGCTTCTTAATAAATTTTACTATCCGCTCATCCATCATTGCACTGATCAGTGACACACAAAAATAATTAATAAATGCTATGTTCAAATTTTTCCTGCCCTCAAGCCTTATAAAGATCTTATCAGGTCCCACATTCCAGGTCCCACATATCAGTTCCCACATATCAGTTCTCACATATCAATTCCCACATACGAAGTCCCAGTAATTATCAACTGAAATAAATGCCGATGAGTTCACCCTGTAATTATCTGTAAAGGTTTTTGGGAATTTACTTTTTTTAGGCTTACTCCACTTAAATTCATAGATATTCAGACGACCATCACCTTCTTCGAGATAATCTATTTCCTGCTGCTGTGCTGTTCGCCAGAAATATCTTTGAATAAAAAGGTTATTATAGTGAGTGTGTTTGATGCGTTCGGAGATAAGGAAGTTCTCCCACAGAGCACCTGTGTCCTGCCTGTTATCAGGATTATTGAAATTGCCAATAACAGCATTTCTTATCCCGTTATCATAGAAATATATTTTCCTGCTCTGTTTAAGTTCATTGCGAAGGTTCCTGCTATATGAATTAAGCCTGAAGATAATGAAAGCTTTTTCCAGTAACTGTATATAACGGCTAACAGTGTGAGGATCTGATCCAAGTAGCTGAGCCAGCTCATTATATGATACCTGTGCCGAAACCTGTAAGGCAAGAGCCTTGAGCAGATTATCCAGCAATTCGGGTTTCCTGATCTCCTGGTAAGTTAGCGCATCCCTGTACAGGTAGCTTGAGGCAAGGTTGTTTAATATAAGCCTTTCATTGCCCGGATTATTGACTACATCCGGATACATGCCGTAGACTAAGCGCCTGTTAAGATTTTTACTTTCTTCAAAATGGCCGTTTACATCTCTTAATTCACAGGATGAGAAAGGATAAAGATAAAATTCAAATTTGCGGCCTGTGAGAGGTTCATTCACGCTGTTTGATAATTCCAGTGCGGATGATCCTGTTACAATAAGTTGAATGCCGGGGATATTATCTATTATTAGTTTAAGTGTCAGACCAATATCTTTAACCCGCTGGGCTTCGTCAATCACAACCAGCTCGTTTAATCCAATTATGTCGCGAAGGCGGTTAAGCGAATGAGTGCTTAAGGCATTCTTGGCTTCAATCTCATCGCAATTCAAAAAAAGCGTTTTGCGTTTTAATCCGGATACTAATTGTTTAACAATTGTGGTTTTGCCTACCTGCCTGGGCCCTATAATAACTATAGCTTTCCCCTTATCCAGGTTTAAACGGATATTTTCGTATAGAATCCTGGGTATCATTTTTTATTACAAAGATAACATATTTCGAATATAATCCCAATATATTATAATATATTTGAATCATAATCCATAAATATTATAAAAATAACCTTCCGCAACTCATTTCACTCTTCATTCCATTTCTGCCGGATTATTACTAAATTGCACTTATCAATAAAAACAGAGCATGATCCCCCATCACACTGTAGAACAGATACTTGATGCTGCCCATATCGAAGATGTGGTGCAGGAATTCGTCTCTCTTAAGAAGAGGGGGGTCAATTATATCGGTCTCTGCCCTTTCCATAACGAGAAAACACCCTCGTTTACCGTCTCACCCTCCAAGGGCATATTCAAATGCTTCGGCTGCGGCAAGGGCGGCAATGCCGTTAACTTTATAATGGAGCATGAGACGCTCAGCTACCCCGAGTCGCTGCGCTACCTGGCCAAAAAGTATAATATAGAGATAGAGGAGAAGGAGCTGACGGCCGAGGATATCGAGAAGAAGAACGAGAGGGAGAGCATGCTGGTGCTCACATCCTATGCAGCAAGGGTCTTCGAGGAGAACCTTTTCAATACGGATGACGGCAAGACCATAGGCCTGTCATATTTCAGGGAGCGTGGATTCAAACAGGACACCCTGAAAAAATTCAATGTGGGTTACAGTCTCGACAGCTGGGAGGCATTTACAAAGAAAGCACTGGCCGAGGGCTATAAGCAGGATTACCTGGTTAAGACGGGACTCACAATTCAGAAGGACAACAGGACCTTTGACAGGTTTAACGGCAGGGTCATGTTTCCTATTCATTCGCTGTCCGGTCAGGTACTGGGCTTCGGGGGACGCACACTTAAGAAGGACGATAAGACGGCCAAGTATTTAAACTCGCCCGAATCGGAGATATACCATAAGAGCCGGATACTGTACGGCATATACCATGCCCGCAAGGCTATAATGCAGGAGGGCAAATGTTTTATTGTGGAGGGCTATACCGATGTGCTGTCGCTGCACGAGGCAGGCCTGGAGAACGTGGTGGCCTCCTCGGGTACCTCGCTTACACGTGAGCAGATAAGGCTGATAAAGCGGTTCACCACCAATGTGTCGGTGCTGTATGACGGCGATGAGGCGGGTATCAAAGCTTCGCTGAGGGGAATAGACCTGATACTGGAGGAGGGGATGAACGTGAAGGTGACGGCACTGCCGGAGGGCGAGGATCCTGACTCTTTCTCCAGGAAGAAGAGCAACAGCGAGTTCAGGGAGTATATAGACAGTAACGAAACGGATTTTATCAGGTTCAAGACAAAGCTGCTGGTCAGCGAGTCGGCCAACGACCCTGTTAAGCGGGCGGGACTCATACGTGAGATAGTGCGTTCCATAGCAGTTATACCGGAGACCATCACCCGCACCGTATATATACAGGAATGCAGCAACCTGCTTAACGTGGGTGAACAGGTACTCTACTCGGAGGTTAACAAGCTGATGCGCGACAGGGCCTTCCAGGACAGGAACAGGTATCCGGGTCCGGCCGACCTGCCCGAGGTGAGCAGGAAGAAAGCGGAGGCGGTGAAGCCGCCCGAGGGACAGGATTATTCAGAGCGTGAGGTGGTGCGGCTGCTGCTTAAGTACGGCAGCGAGGAACATGAGAAGATACTGCATAAGGAGGACGGCACCGAAGAGACGCTATCCATAGCCCAGTATATAGTCAACGAGATACGCAATGATGAGCTGGAGTTCAATAACCCGGTACTGAAGAAGATCTTCGATGATTACACCTTTCATATCGATGAGGGTATCTTTCCCGGCGACAAGTTTTTTGTTATGCACCAGGATCCCGAGATAAGCAGTCTCTCGGCGGATATGCTGTCAGAGTCCTATGTGCTGAGTTCTATATGGACGGACCGCCATGCATGGGTGGGCACGGAAGACATGGTGCTTAAGGAACTGGTACCCGAGACGGTGCTTAAGTTCAAGAGCGATAAGATACAGGTGATGATCAGAGAGCTGAAGAAGAAGCTCAGTGATGCCCAGAACGACAAAAACACCGAGTCAACCAACGATATCCTGAGGCAGTACCAGGTACTTACAGCCATGCTCAGTGAGATATCCAGGGCCCTGGGCGACCGTATAGTGTTATAGAGTGGCAAGTTAAAGGCGCAGGGCTTAAGGTCCATGGATCAAAGTATTATAAATATAATGTGGTTTATATTAGCATATTGTTAGTTAAATGTTTATAATTGAGAGTAAAACATATTGAATTTAGTTTGAAATAGTAATAATTTGCTTGATAAATTAGGAATTATTATGTTTGCAACACTAAGTTAATTAATATATTATGCAACTCACGTTAAATAAAAATTCCCGGGAACTTCTTGCAAAGAGGTTTGATATGTCTTTTAAAGATATGTCCAGAATGGATGTTGAGGAGTTGGATAAATTAGTAGAAAAAAAAATCAGGAAGAAATTAACCTATCAAAGAGGCTTCAAGGGTTTGATAGGAAGAGGGACAGTCTACCTTTATCTTAACAGACTTCTAAGCAGAGAGAAAGTTAATAAAAGACTTTCTAAAATCTGATTATGGAAGAAGATTTCTTGCACAATTCTTTAAAACCGCTTTATAAATCTTATAACGAGGTCATAAAGCCATTAATTGCTGATATTGAAGCAAGGAGTCAACAGTTTCCTTTACCATTGTTTAATGAGATCAGAGCATTTAATGATCATGTTGCTCAGTGTTATTGGGATGATGTTTCAAAAGCCGATGTTAAAAAAGAAATTAGTAAAGCAGAAAGACATATTGTAAGAATCGTTTTAGATTGTTACAAGTACCTGACTGTGTTCCTTAATGACAGGGTTGTTAAGTTTGAAAAACAGACGAGAAGGATTGATTTGACCGTTATTAATAACGGAGATTTTTATAGCCATTATAAGAAACTCAGGGAAGAGGCTGTTGCTAAAGTCCGTGAAGCTAAACAGATAGAATCCAGAGATAATCAGAAATCGATACCTGAATTTGAAAGGTCATATAATCTATATACAGAGCTCGATAGTTTAATTAGTGATAACCTGGTGAATATTAATTGGGCAAGAGCAAAATTTTCTTTAAGAAGATTTCTTAAAATTGTTTTATGGATAATAGCTGCAATACTTTCAGGACTTCTATCTCTACTTATTTCATGTGACTGGTTGTTTGAGATGCTAAAGGAAGCCTGGCTGTCCTGAACCTGTCAATCTAAATTTCAATATTTATCTTGCTTTTATGTATCAGAAACATTATGTTTGTAAAACATTATAATTATTAGTTATGTTTGTAGACAGGATAAATGAAGAAAAGAGGATAACAAATGCTATACATAGCGACAGGTCTGTGTTGATTGCAGTATACGGGAGGCGCCGTTGTGGTAAGTCCACATTGCTAAAAAGGATACTGACGGGTGATGATATATATTTTGTTGCTGACCAAAGAGAAAAATCCTTACAAATAGAGTCTTTTGCCGGTAGTATTGAAAGATCAGTTCCGGGCTTTTCATTAGCCAGGTATCCGGACTGGGATGCTATATTTAATAATTTGCACAATTCTCTTAAGAGAAGAATCACTATTTGCATTGATGAATTTCCGTATCTGGTGAAGAATGAACCGTCACTGCCATCAATTCTGCAGAATGTAGTGGATAATGGTATCAATGAGCATTTTAATATCATAATATGCGGGTCTTCTCAGCAGATGATGCAGAACATGATTCTCAACAGCGGTTCACCTTTATATGGACGTTGTAATGAAATTCTCAATATTAAACCAATGCCGGTAAAATG
>CAZGUR010000107.1:9359-10324 GCA_964529295.1 uncultured Rikenellaceae bacterium
TTTGGAGAATATTTTAATTGCAGCCCGGAAGAAGCAATAATGGGATATGGCATTTTAGGAGGAGTGCCGAGATACTGGGAATTAGTAAAGGAGAAAGAATCCATTGCAGAAGCAGTTAAACATCATATTCTGGATAGTGATGGTATATTATATAAGGAACCAGAAGTACTTTTTTACGATGAGATGCGTACCTCGGTACTGGCATATTCGATACTTACCCTGGTGGGAAGAGGATGCAATCGTCTCTCTGAGATTGCATCAAGACTTGAAAAGCCTGCTACGGACCTCAACAGGCCGGTGAAGTTGCTTGTGGATCTGGGATACATAAAAAAAGAGACCCCTTTTAATATATCATCCCGTTCAACAAAGAAAAGCCTGTATAAGATTTCGGATCCCTTCATGAATTTCTATTTCACTTTTGTTGTACCGGAAAAAAGCCGTTTGGAATATGGGCTGAAAGAAGAAGTATGGATGGAGATCACTAAGAAACTCAATCACTATATATCAGGAATATGGGAAGGTTTATGCAGGGATGCCGTACCGGCTATGAATTTTAAGGGAATGCATTTTGGAGAAGCAAGGAGATGGTGGGGTAATGGGATTGATAATAAACCGGTGGAGATTGACATTGTTGCATTAGCAGCAGACGGATCCGCATTACTTATCGGTGAGGCAAAATGGTCAGAAGCCATAGATGCTGTTAAGGTTTTTAACAGATTGAAAAATAAAGCTCAAAAGCTGCCTTTTGTGAAGAAAAGGAAAATTGTGTATGCCCTGTTTCTCAGGAATAAGCCTGAAAAAATTTCCGGTGAACCAATCATCATTACCCCTGCAGATATTATTTCCGGCAGTAGACCAAAGACAAACGACTAAAGGTCTGCTGTTGAGCGACATTTTTGATAATCATGCATCCAGTATAGCATCCAGGCACCTGCCTGCTGTTTTGCCGTCCCATAGCTGGGGCC
>CAZGUR010000108.1:0-4709 GCA_964529295.1 uncultured Rikenellaceae bacterium
CCACCGATCCCCTTACAAGAAACTCGCCGCTTATAAGCAGCAAAGCCAGGCCGGTAAAAAGCATCAGGTATGTCATCAGGAAAGCGCTTTTCAGGTAAGAATAATATCTGTCAGTCTTTTAAATTCTTATTTACCGTATCAGACATATCTTTGATATCATCCTTAACATCTTTGGTGCTTTCATTGAATTCCCGCTTTATATCATCGGTGGCCTTCCTGAATTCACGCATACCCTTTCCAAGGCCTTTGGCTATCTCAGGTATCTTCTGTGCTCCGAACAGGATCAGGGCAACCACCATAATGATAAATATCTCCTGTCCGCTGATAAATAAATATATTGCCATATTCAGACCTTCTTATTTATGCAAATTTAGCAAGAAATAATTTAATACCAATCAGACTCTCATTCGAAAAGAACAAAACATGGGAAGCTGCTGTGAATGCATGATTATGATAAAGCCGCGGGCGGCTTTATCATTTTTATCATTACTTCTTACCTTTCAGCACCCTTTCTGTTTCAGATTTTCTTATTGTATCGTATACCACAGGTGTAGCCACAAAGAGTGAGGAGTATGTACCTACAACCACACCAACCAGCAGTGCGAAGGTAAATCCCCTAATCACTTCACCGCCGAATATAAATATTGAAAGCAGCACCACAAAGGTACTCAGTGAGGTACTGAAAGTACGGCTTATTGTGCTGTTAAGTGAAAGGTTCAGTATTTCCGTACGTTCCCTCTTACGGTATATTCCAAGGTACTCCCTGATCCGGTCAAAGACTACCACGGTATCATTGATTGAATAACCAACCACCGTGAGTATAGCTGCAATAAAGGCCTGGTCTATCTCCAGTGAGAATGGCACTATGCCGTGCAATATGGAGAAGAGTCCCAATACAATAAGCACATCATGCACCAGCGCAGCCAGGGCTCCCAATCCAAACTGCCAGTTCCTGAACCTGAGCAGTATATAAAGGAATATAATCAGCAGGGAGAAGACAACTGCATAGATGGCCTTGATCACTATATCGAAAGCAATGGTCGGGAATACCATCTGGCTGCTTTGCCTGTATTCAGACAGGAATGTTTCTTTATCAAGATTATCAGGCAATACCGGTTGCAGTCCCTGGTACAATAATGTTTCAACCTCGTCTTCGACGTCGGATTCATTAACCTTATACTTGGTGGTTATCTTAACCTGGTTCTCATTACCGAAGACCACAACCATGGGAGGCTCGCCGTACACATCACCCAACAGGCTGGCTACCTCGGTTGTAGGAACAGGTTCTTCAAAACGGATAACATATGAGCGTCCCCCCGTAAAATCAATGCCGGGGTTCAAACCTTTTGTCACCAGTGAGCCTATCCCGACCAGAATTATCAGTCCGGATATAGCATAGAAAATCTTCCTCTTACCTATAAAGTCGATTTTCATATTGTTAAACGCGTTCTCTGTCAATTTGGTGGCAAATGTAAGGCGCATATTATTCTTCAGGAAAGAGTCATATATGATCCTGGTAATAAAGAATGCCGTGAAGACTGATGTTACAATACCTATAACCAGTGTTGTGGCAAAGCCTTTTATCGGTCCTGTTCCGAAAATATAAAGAACAATACCGGTAAGCAGCGTTGTAAGGTTGGCGTCAATGATTGCCGAACTTGCATTCTTATAACCGTCGGCTACAGCAAGCTTAACACCCTTGCCTGCCTTGAGCTCTTCCTTTATCCTGTCATATATCAGCACGTTGGCGTCCACAGACATACCAATAGTAAGAATAATACCTGCTATACCAGGCAGTGTAAGCACTGCACCCAGTGATGCCAGCACTCCCAGTATAAAGAACATATTGATAATAAGGGCTATATCGGCTACCAGTCCGGCACGCCGGCTGTAGTAAAAGACCATATAAAGCATTACTATAACAAACGCTATAAGGAATGAGTTAAGGCCTGCAGTGATAGCTTCTTTTCCCAGTGAAGGCCCTACAACGGTATCATTAATGATATGTGCAGGTGCCGGTAGTTTACCTGATTTAAGTATATTGGCGAGGTCTTCTGCCTCTTCAATTGTAAAATCACCTGTTATCTCCGATGAACCACCCTTAATCTCTGTTGATACAGTGGGTGCTGAACGTACATATCCATCAAGTACAATGGCAATGGCCCTTCCAATGTTCGAGCCTGTCAGCCTTGCCCATGTACGTGCCCCTTCTGCATTCATTGACATATCCACCTTGGCTGAAGAACCTGTCTGTCCGTACGAAACCCTGGCTGATGTAACCACATCACCATCAAGTGGCGGACGACCATCGCGGGTTGTCACCTTAATGGCATGCAGCTGGTAAATACTTTCGGTCTCATCGCCGCTCATCGGATCAGAGCTCCAGTAAAAACGCAAATCCCTCGGGAAAACAGATCTTATCTGATCCATTTTCAGGTAATCCATTGCATTCGCAGTATCCTGGTAGTGAGAATAGCCTATCACCGATCCCGGCAGGGGTTCACCCTCCCTGGTAACAGCCGGATTGAGTACGGCAAATAAGGGGTTCTGGGCATCCCACTGGTCACGGCTCTCAACCTCACCTGTCCCAGTTGTGTCTCCCAGCATATCCAGCAGTGTTTCACCGGCTGTTGTATCCTGCTGCTCTTCACTGCTCATCATATCTTCCAGCGATGATTCCGCCCCTTCTTCTGCGCCTGGTGCTGCATCTTCACTTTCTTCCGCCTGCAGGGCTTCCATATCAGCCTTTATCGACACCAGGAGATCATTAGCCTCCATAAGGTAGCCTATCACTTCGCTGTTATTATATGTTTCCCAGAATTGCAGTTCAGCCGTACCCTGCAGGAGTTCCCTTACCCTCTGCGGGTCCTTCACTCCCGGTAACTCAACAAGTATACGTCCCCGTGCCTCCAGTCGTGATATATTAGGCTGGGTAACACCGAACCTGTCAATCCTGCTTCGCAGTATATTAAAAGCATTGTCAATAGCTCCTTCCGCTTCTTCACGTAAAACATCCAGAACTTCAGCATTGCTTGAGTTAAAGTTAACCTTATCCCTCAATTCCATGGTGCCGAATATCCCTGCCAGGCTGGCATTGGGATCAATCTCCTCAAAAGACTCACCGAAAAGTTCAATAAAATTCCTCTGGCTTTCCTTTTGCTTCTCCCTGGCCATAGCAATTGCCCTGTTAAAGGTTTCATCAGTGCTGTAATTCGAAAGCGCCCTGACAATCTCTTCCACCGATACCTCAAGTGTCACGTTCATCCCTCCCTTAAGGTCGAGGCCCAGGTTTATCTCCTTTGTCTGTACTTCCTTGAATGAATTACCCAGAAAGCTCCATTCACTTTTTGGGAGTGATGCTATGGAATCGAGATATACAACTTCTTTATTAAGGTCCCCATCAGCATACTCTTTGGCTTCCTGCTTAACACTGTATGAAGCAACAGTAAACGAAAGCTGGTATACTGTTACCAGTGCTAATGCTATGGCTAAAAACAGAATAGCTCCTTTGTTTTGCATTTGTAAATATTTTTATATTATCGAAAAATCCAATACGCTATCAGTGTCCTTTTTAACGGACGGGCAAAGATATTAATTTTTTCCAAAAAGATTTAATACTTAGGCTTATAATAACAGTATGCATTAAACGGGAGTGACACCGGGCTTATCATGGACGGGCAGCCGGGTCAAAGTCAGGTTCACCTGTCCTGCCGGCATGAGGATCACAGAAAAGATAAAGAAACTTTTATTCCACCAGGCTGTCAAAGTCCACCTCAATAGGCTTGCCGGCCCCGAAATAACAGAAAGAAAAAAAAGTCTCTTACTCCACCAGGCTGTCAAAGTCCACTTCAATAGGCTTGTCAGCCTCGAAATCATAGAGTGTAAGGCTGCGCATATTAAAATAATACGTCCAGTAATTCTGTAATGCCTGTATATAAGCTCTTTTGTTTTCATCCTTCTTTGTATCGGCATTGTTGAGTTCAAGCACATCAACATTGCCAATAAGAAACCTCTGCTTGGTCACTTCATACATCTTCATTGCCACCGTATCAGATTTGGCGGCTATACGCACCTGGTTCTCCTGCAGGTTAAACTGTGCCACATCAAGGAACAGCTGCTGTTCAAAATCAATAAGCGATTGCTGCACCTGTGTCCTGGTTACCTCCTGGGATGACTGAGCCATACGGTGGCGTCCCCTCCTCAATCCCCAGTCCATTATAGGTATAGTAAGTCCGACGCTTATACGCTGCTGATCATCCAGCGCCTGGTATGCCCCCGGAATGATATCAGACTGCCCCTGCAGGCCAAAGCTGACATTCATATTTGCATTAAGGCCTTTCTCTGCCTTTGCCTGGGCTACGTCCCTTTCGGCCTCAAGTAACTGTATGTCCAGTGACAGCATTTCGGGGTTATTCTCAAGTGCCAGGTTGAGTACCTTTTCGCCGTTAACATCAAAGGTGGGTATATCATTGGGTATAATAAGCTCTATCTGTACATTTTCAGTATAGCCCAGGAATGACGAGAGTCTCTGCTTCATATCATTGAGATTATTATAAGCTTCGTTCCTGGATGTTTCGGCATTAAGAAAGGACAGCTCCATCTGAAGCAGCTCATTTTCGGCAATGGTGCCCAGGTTGTACCTTCCCTGGGCTATATTGTACAGGGTGTCAGCATTGGCATAGTTCATTTCTGCTATCTCCATATTGATC